>CAZUZA010000012.1:0-32128 GCA_964624875.1 uncultured Carnobacteriaceae bacterium
TAGACATTAATCTGAATTCATACTATTCAGTGAATAAATTCACGTTTTTTTCACACTTGACTTTTTAACTTGTTTTTTAGACAGAATTTTAAATCTTTTTATGAAACATTATTGACAAGAGAATGTGTGTTCGGTATAATCGTTACACAAACATATGTTCGGAGGAGTAAATATGGAGAGAGTATCAGCACCTAAAAAGTCTATTATCAATAACCTAATGGATAATTACCAAGTTGTTCGTAGTCGCCCGAATTTCAGAGTCTACCCTCAAATGCCTATTCACCAGATCCAGTTATATATTAAACAATCTGCCCGTAAAGAATACCAAGTGGTTATTCAAATGAACCCTTCTACTCTAGCAAAAGAATTTGTAGAAGTGAGTGGAAAAATTTCTTTATCTACCCGATCCAGTCATATCATTTTAAGGACTGACTCAGGTGATACCGTTCATCTTATTCAGCCACATTTAATTCGTCATATCAGAGCAATTTAAATTTGTACGCAAAAAGAGCCTGCACGTCCGTTTTAGTAAAACGAACGTGCAGGCTCTTTGACTTCTAGTGTAACAATTATAAAATCGGAGATAACAGACGACTAAACTGTTGTTTGAATCGATCCCACAAAGAATATGTATCAATATATTCTTGCGTCAGTTTGAAGGATACCTGTATATCCTCTTCAAAATACTTTACTTGTTCTTTAGATAAATCACTATCATATAAAAACGCATTGACTTCAAAATTCAGTTTGAAACTTCGAATATCAAAGTTTGCTGTTCCTATTGACAGTAATTCTTCATCGACAACAATTGTTTTTGCATGTAAGAACCCTTTATCATAAATATAAATTTCGGCACCCATATTCATCAACTCTTCAACATAACTTAAAGTGGCTTGATAAATAAAGGGGTGATCTGGTTTATTTGGAATCATAATCTTCACTTCGACACCAGATAATAAAGCTAATTGTAGCGTCTCTTTTAAAGCATCATCTGGTATAAAATATGGCGTTTGGATATAAATAGAATCCTTAGCCAAGCTAATCATTTTCAGAAAGCCTTTTTTAATTGCTTCATCTTCTGTATCTGGACCACTTGAGACAATTTGTATTTCCTTGTCTCCTTTAGATACAATCTCTGGGAAGTAATCCAATTCATAAGCTAATAGATCCACCTTCTTAGAAGCATTCCAGTCAATAATGAAACGCTCTTGTAACTGATGGACGGCTGACCCTCTAATTTTTAAATGCGTGTCACGCCAATACCCCATATGCTCATACTCACTTAAATAGTCATCGCCAACATTAAACCCACCTGTATAACCCACTTCACCATCAATGACTACAATCTTACGATGGTTACGGTAGTTTAGACGGATATTTAACAAATGAACTTTTGAAGCAAAAGATGTTTGCGTTTCGCCACCATATTCTTCTAATTTTTTAAAAAGAGATTTCTTTAAGGTTCTCGCACCAACCGCATCATACATCACCCTGACTTCGACGCCATTTCTTGCACGTTCTTCTAGAGCAGCCACAATCGCTTGACCTATCTTATCCCCACGGAATATATAGTAACAAATGTGTACATGATGTTGTGCTTTTTTGATATCTTCGATAAGTTGTCTAAATTTTTCTTCCCCATCGACAAGAAATTCAACATCATTGTCATTGGATATAGGTGGTTGATTCACCTTTAAGAATAATTTCGCAAGTTCATAACGTTTGTTTTTCTTCTTATTAAAATCAATCTCTTTAAATTGCAATAATTGCTCTTTAACTAAATCGTATTGGGCATTTAAGTATTGGGGTAAACCCACTTTTGATTGTTCTCTTAGATTGAAAATATCTTCTTTTGAGATTTTACGTCCTAAAAATAAGTAAATAACCCAGCCTATCCCTGGAAGACTTATCAGTACTAGGAGCCATGCCCATATTACAGCGATATCTCGATTTCTATCAGCAAATACTGTAAAAATCGAAATAATGGTATTAATAAATATAAAAATAACAAAAAATGTTACAACATAATCCATGTTTTACCACTGCCTTATTTAAAAATGCTCCCTCTTCTATCCAGAAAAGGGAACAATTATCGTATTTTAATGTCGTCTTTGATTAACTTCCATAATGACCGGTAAAATAATCGGTCTTCTTTTCGTTTCTTTAAATAAGAACGAACCTAGATTGTCTCGGACATTAGATTTTAGTGTATTCCATTCGAAATGCTTATCTTGAATGGTTTCCTCAACTACTTTACGAACAATTTCATTTCCTTGATCAATTAAAGCCTGACTCTCTTTAGCAAACACAAAACCTCGAGTCACTGTGTAAGGACCTGATACAATTGTTTTCTTTTGACGATTGATCGTACAAACTGAGACAAATATCCCATCGTCTGCTAAAATTCGACGGTCTCTTAAAACAATATTTCCTACGTCTCCAATACCAATTCCATCTACTAATGTATTATCAGCTGGAACTTGACCTGTTTGACGCATTTGTCCATCCTCATACTCTAAGATATCTCCATTACTTAAAATAAAGATGTCTCGATATGGAATACCTGTTTGATGCGCTAAGTCCCCATGGGCAGCCAACATACGGTACTCACCTTGGATTGGAATGAAATATTTTGGCTTCAGTAAATTAATCATCCACTGTAGATCTTTTGGTGTTGCATGACCTGAAGCTTTTAAGTTATCTGTAATCGCCTTAACGATTCCACCTGCTCTGTAAACTTGGTTTTCAGTTTGTGCAACAGCTACTTCCATTGAAGAAGATGGGCTTGTTACAATATAGACTAAGTCCCCTTCTTTAATGTTTACTTGATCATGCAGGCCTCGAGCCATATTGTCTAAAGTCTTAATCGGCTCTCCAGCACTTCCTGTTTCTAAAATAACAATTTCTTCGTCTTCGTAGTCGCCTAACTTATCAATTGGCATGATGATGTCGTCGTCAATTAATTCTAACTTGTTTAAATCAAGTGCAATTTTAATAATCGACTCAACTTTTTTACCCGTTAAGAATACTTTCCGGTTATAGCGACTAGCTGCGTTTAATACTTGTTGGATACGTAGCAAGTTACTTGCTACAGCAACAACAATAATTCTATCTTTCGTTGTCTGGAAAGTAGATAATACTTCTGCTTGAACTTCCGTTTCAGAGACATTCTCAAGAACACTTTCTGCTTCCATCGAGTCACTCAATAGAGCTAATACGCCTTCGCGACCAAACTCACTAATCTGGCTTAATTCTGTTCGATAGTCGCCAGTAGCTGTCTGATCAAATCTGAAGTTCCCTGTGTAGACGATATTTCCTTCATCTGTTCGAACTGCAATCCCCATTGAATCTGGAATTGTGTGTGTCGTTCGGAAAAATCGTACAACGGTTCCGTTAAAATCAATTTCAACTTTTTCATCTATAATATGATAGTCATCAAATTGAATGTTTAACCCTGATTCTTCAACAAATAATTTTGCTAAAGCAATGGTTAATTCTGAACCGAAAACAGGTACATTAAATTTATCTAGGAAATAAGGCAACGCCCCAATTGCATCGTCGTGACCATGTGTCAAGAATACTCCTGCAATTTTATCTTTATTGTCCTCTAAGTAAGTGAAATCCGGAATGACTGCATCTATTCCATAAAGCTTCCCTTCAGGATAAGCTAGTCCACAGTCTAAAATAAATATAGCGTCTTCTGATTCTACGACGTACATATTTTTAGCATTCTCACGAACTCCACCAAGAGGAATAATCTTTAGATTACTCAATCTTTACCACCTTCTATATTTCATTAATTACGTTCATTTAACTGAAATTAGTATAGCATAACTTCAATTGTTATTGAAATTCATACACTATGTTTATGAACATAAACTTTTTAAATAAAAAAGCAAAAGTTCTTTATCTCCGTAACTTATCGTCAGAAAAAGAGAACTTTTGCTATAAAATATTTTATGTTATTTTATTATTTTCTTTCTTCTAATACAGCTTTGTGTGATAAGTTTAAACGTCCTTGTTTGTCAATTTCTAAAACTTTAACATCTAATTTATCGCCTACAGAAACGATATCTGCAGTATTTTTCACAAATTTATCGGATAATTCTGAAACGTGACATAAACCATCTGTTCCTTTAATAACTTCTACAAAGGCACCGTAGTTTTCAACACGTTTAACTGTACCGTGATAAATCTTACCAACTTCAACTTCTTCTGTTAATTCTTCAATGATTTCACGAGCACGTGCCATCATTTCAGGATCTTCTCCGTAAATTGAAACCATACCTTCATCATTGATATCAATCTTCACGCCTGTTTCATCAATAATGCCGTTGATTGTTTCTCCACCTTTACCAATAACCACTTTAATTTTGTCTGGTTTAATTTGGATTGTATCAATCTTAGGAGCGTAAGTGCTTAACTCTTCACGAGGTGCTGCAATCGCTGCATCCATGTTATCAAGAATTGTCATACGAGCTACTTTTGCATCCGCTAAAGCTTCTTGTAAGATTTCAGTTGTAATTCCTTCAATCTTAATATCCATTTGTAAAGCTGTAATTCCTTCACGAGTTCCAGCTACTTTAAAGTCCATGTCTCCTAGAGCATCTTCAAGACCTTGAATATCAGATAGGATTGAATAGTTATTGTTCTCATCCATAACCATTCCCATTGCAATTCCACCTACTGGTGCTGCGATTGGTACTCCAGCGTCCATTAATGATAGTGTTGCTCCACAAATACTTGCTTGTGATGAAGAACCATTTGATTCTAATACTTCAGATACCACACGGATCATGTATGGGAATTCTTCTTCGTTAGGGATAACGGCTGATAATGCACGTTCACCTAAAGCACCGTGCCCAATTTCACGACGACCTGGAGCACCCATTCTTCCAGTTTCTCCAACTGAGAAATTCGGGAAGTTATAGTGATGAATGAAACGTTTTTTCTCTTCGCTACCTAGTCCATCAATAATTTGGTATTCGTTTAATGGTGCTAATGTTGTTGTAGATAATGCTTGTGTTTGACCACGAGTAAATAATCCTGAACCGTGAACGCGTGGTAAGAATCCAACTTCAGATTCTAATGGACGAACTTCTGTTAAGCCACGACCATCTGGACGGATTTTTTCTTCTGTAATTAAACGACGAACTTCATCTTTCTCTAAATTCTTCGCTACTTCTTTTACATCTTTTAATAATTTGCTTAATTCGTCATCTGATAAATCAGCATCTGCATATTTTACTTCGTATGCTGCAACAATTGCTTCTTTAACAGCGTCTGTTGCTTCAGCACGTTCTTGTTTATCAAAGATTTGAATAGCTTCTTTCATGCTTTCGTTGTAAGCTGCTGAGATTTCTTCTGTTAGGTCTTGAGCTGGTAAAATAAGCTCAACTTCCATTTTCTCAACACCAACTTCAGCAATAATACGCTCTTGGAATTCACATAGCTCTTTAATTGCTTCGTGACCGAATAATAAAGCTTCTAACATGTCATCTTCTGGTACTTGGTTTGCAGCACTCTCTACCATGTTAATCGCTTGTTTCGTTCCAGCTACTGTTAACTGGATATCTGATTGAGCATTTTGTTCTTCTGTAGGGTTTAAAACAAATTCACCATCTACACGAGCAACGTTTACACCAGCAATTGGTCCGTTGAACGGTATTTTTGAAATCCCTAATACTAAACTTGAACCTAGCATAGCCATCATTTCTGGTGAGTTGTCCGGATCAACTGAAAGAACCGTGTTGATAATTTGCGTATCGTTACGGTAACCTTCTGGGAACATTGGACGAATTGGTCGGTCAATTAAGCGTGCAGTTAATGTCGCGTTCTCTGACGGACGCCCTTCACGTTTAATGAATCCACCTGGAACTTTACCAACAGCATACATTTTTTCTTCATAGTTTACTGTTAATGGGAAGAATGGTAGCGTTGATGGTTCTTCTTTACCTACTACTGTAGATAACACGACTGTATCTTCATAACGAATTAATGCAGCTCCTGAAGCTTGTTTAGCCATATGTCCTACTTCAACAACGACCTCACGACCTGCTACTTCTGTTTTAAAAATCTTTTTTTCTGACATTCTATTCTTTCTCCTCTTTGATACAGGACAGCTCCTACTAAACAAATGTCACCATTTAAGTCTCGTCAAATGTTCACATTTGATTAGTAGTGGTAAGCTTCCTGAATCTATATTATTAATAACCTTGTTTTCTCTAAAAAGAAAGCGAGATTCAAGAGAATCTCGCAATTATACATACTTATTTTTATTAACGACGTAAACCTAATTTTTGGATTAAGTCACGGTAACGTGTAATATCTTTCTTACGTAAGTAAGCAAGTAAGTTACGACGGTGACCGATTTTCTTCATTAAACCACGTTGTGAATGGTAATCACCTTTATGGTTTTTCATGTGCTCATTTAAGTTGTTAATTTCGTTTGTTAACAATGCGATTTGAACTTCTGGTGAACCAGTGTCCCCTTCGTTACGAGCGTAATCGTTAATGATTTGTGTTTTTTCTTCTTGTGATAAAGTCATGTTTTTCACCTCTCTTTAATTAGTATCCAATTACCTCGATAATGTTGGTGATTCAATTACCCAAGTAATGGTCTTGGTGCCTATTGCTAAGCACTTAGATAAGAATACAAGATATCATTCGAATAATCAAGTAGTTTACTATAAAACGTCCAATTTTTCATCGGTTGTCCGAATTCAATCTACTTACATCTTTCCTTGTAGCTCTATCATGATATCTCGTAAACTTGCAGCTTTTTCAAACTCTAACGTTTTCGCAGCATGACGCATCTCTAGTTCGATGGTTTCGACTAGCTCACGCTTCTCTGCACGGGATAATTTATTAATGTTTTCAATCGAGAAGTCTGCATCCATATCCTCAACAATTTTCGAAATGCTGATCATATCACGAACATCTTTTCGAATGGTTGTCGGTGTAATACCATGCTCTTCGTTGTACGCTTCCTGAATTGCGCGACGACGTTCTGTTTCATCTATAGCCGTCTTCATGCCTGTCGTCATTTCATCGGCGTACATAATAACTTTTCCGTTTTCATTTCGGGCCGCACGACCAATCGTCTGAATCAGTGAGGTTTCATTACGTAGGAAACCAGACTTATCAGCATCTAGAATGGCTACAAGTGAAACTTCTGGAACATCCAATCCTTCTCGTAATAAGTTGATCCCAATTAAAACGTCAAATTCACCCATTCTTAAATCACGAATGATTTCTGTACGCTGTAGTGTTTTTACGTCACTATGCAGGTATTCGACCTTAATTCCTGCTTCTTTGAAGTAACTGGTTAAATCTTCTGACATCTTCTTCGTTAGTGTCGTAATAAAGACACGCTCATTACGTTCCACACGCAAATTAATTTCATCAATTAAATCGTCAATCTGTCCTTCAATTGGACGAACTTCAACGATTGGATCGAGTAAACCAGTTGGGCGAATAATTTGCTGGACAATTCTTGCTGAACGGTCCGTCTCATAATCTGATGGTGTTGCAGAGATATAGGCAATTTGTGGGACACGTTCTTCAAATTCATCAATCGTTAATGGCCGGTTATCTAATGCACTTGGGAGGCGGAAGCCGTGTTCAATTAACATTTCTTTTCTCGAGCGGTCTCCTTTATACATCCCACGAATTTGCGGCATTGTCATATGCGACTCATCAATAATAAATAAAGAGTCATCCGGGAAGAAGTCAAGCAAGGTATATGGTGGCTCACCTGGCTCTCGTCCGTCTAAATGACGGGAGTAGTTCTCAATCCCACCAACATAACCCATTTCATTTAACATTTCTAAATCATAGCGTGTACGTTGTTCTAAACGCTGTGCTTCTAATAATTTGTTTTCATTTCTTAAACGCGTCAATTGCTCTTCTAATTCAGTATTAATTGTTTCCATAGCATGATTGGTCTCTTCTTGCGTCGACACAAAGTGTGTTGCAGGGAAAATCGCAACATAAGACAAGTCTGCTAGAATTTCACCCGTCAATGCATCAATTTCACGAATACGATCTATTTCATCACCAAAGAACTCAACTCTGACAGTTGACTCTGCTCGAGAAGGTAAGAAAATCTCGACAACATCGCCACGAACTCTAAAGCGACCACGTTGGAAGTCGATATCGTTTCTTTCAAATTGCATATCAACAAGCATACGTAATAAGTCATCGCGACCAATTTCCATCCCTGTTCGCAGTGATTTCACGTGTTTCTTATAATCTTCTGGGTTTACTAAACCATATATACAAGAGACCGAAGCTACAACAATCGTATCTCTTCTTTCAACTAATGAACTTGTTGCTGAGTGACGAAGCTTATCAATTTCGTCGTTAATACTCGCGTCTTTTTCGATAAAAGTATCAGTTGAAGGGACATACGCTTCAGGCTGATAATAATCGTAGTAACTAACAAAGTATTCAACCGCATTCTCTGGAAAAAATTCTTTGAATTCTGAATATAGCTGACCGGCTAATGTTTTGTTATGCGCAATCACTAAAGTAGGTTTATTGACTTGTTCGATTACATTGGACATTGTAAATGTCTTTCCAGTTCCTGTTGCACCTAGAAGTGTGATCTGTTTTTCGCCTTCGTTTAACCCCTCGACTATTTGTCGAATGGCTTCTGGTTGATCCCCACTTGGTTGGTACTCAGACTGTAATTTAAATCTGGCTTCTTCCATATCTGGTCCCTTTCTTTCTTGTCGTTTCTCGCTAAAACTATAACATATGAAGAACAAAAAAGCCCTCCTGAGACATAAAGGTATGGTTAATCGTCCAATAGTCCAGGTGAGCTTATTATATTATCTTGGTAAAATTAGTTGTTGTTAACTAATTTTGATAATCTTGACTTTTTACGAGCAGCTTTGTTTTTGTGGATTAAACCTTTTGAAACTGCTTTGTCTAAAGATCTTGATGCTTCAACAAATAATTCTTGTGTGTTTTCAGCATTTTTAGCTACTGCAGCTTCTACTTTGTTTACTGCTGTACGTACTGCTGTTGCTTGACCTTTTTGTAATTCACGAACTTTGTTGTTTTGACGAATACGTTTGATTGCTTGTTTTGTGTTTGCCATGTTTAAAATTCTCCTTTATAAATTGATTCAAAATGTTTTTTTATAATTTTAATACATTCGTATCGAACATTTTTTTGACATGTTCAAGTATACAAAATAAATGCAGGAAATGCAATCTTTCTTGCAGTTTTTTTAAATACCGACTTTATTCTTCTGCGCAAAGCGCATAATAAATAACTCCACTTGTAATTCTTGATCGATTTGACCGGTCTTCATTTTATAGTCCGCATCGATTAAATAGTCTAAAGCTTCCGACAAAATATCTTGTGGGTAGCGACGAATACTCTGAGCAGCTAATTTTACACGATAAGGATGCACCTTTAAGACTTTCGCAATATCATTTTGTGGATAGCCTTGTTTTTCTAAAATTTTAACTTGCAGTAAAATACGAAATTGTGAAATCAATAAAGCAACAATTTTAATCGGTTCTTCCTTTTGGACTAATAAATCTTGATACGTCTCGATTGACTCTTCCACTTTATTATTTAAGACCAATGTATTTAGTTCAAACACGTTTTGCTCAAGTGTCTTAGGTACAAGTTGTTGAACCGATTCTTGTGTGATGACTTTTGACTGCGTGTGATATAAGAGTAACTTATCTAATTCATGCATCATACTTGTTAAATGACCATTTGTGCGTTCAATAAACAATTGAAAAGCGCCATCCGAGAAACGGTAGCCTTTTTCACTCACCAATTCCTTTATGTAACGACTAGCTTCATTTGGATGTGGTGAAGAAACATCAATTGTTATCGCATTTTTTTGAATTAATTTCGTAATTTTCTTTCTTTTATCCAACTTTTCATAAGGCGCAAAAAAGACCAAGATGGAAAAATCGGCTGGGTTCTCTAGATAAGCTTCTAATTCTTCCAAGGAATGATCCGGTACCCCTTTTGGTTTTTGTCCGGTTAAAAAGAAAGGATTTTGGACAAAGACTAATTTGCGTTCACCAAAGAATGGGAAAGAGGATGCTTCAAACAATGCATCGCTGATAGACTGCTCTTTCATATCAAAAGACGCTAAATTCATATCAATCGATTCTTCATCTAATGCGTTCTTGACCAATTCTTCACGAATGCGTTCTAAAAAATAACGCTCATCCCCTAATACTAAGTAAAGAGGTGTAAAGTTTTTGGCTCTTATATTTGCTAATTCTTTTTGTATATTTTTCATTAATTTAATCACCTAGTTTTATGTACTGTTTTTATTTGCGTTGCCCAGTGATTTATAAATGGGACTTTGAAATACGCCACCATAATTGCTCCTTCTTCACTGGTCACATAGGTCGATACTTGACTCTTGCGCAGATTGTCTAAGACTTCTTCGTGCGGATGGCCAAACGTATTATTTTTACCTGCTGAAATGAGGGCAACACGTGGTTGAATATGTTCTAAAAATTCATGGCTCGTTGACGTCTGACTGCCATGATGACTAACTTTTAGGAAATCTACTTGTAAATTCGGATATTGTTCCATCAGCTTTCTTTCAGCATCTTTCTCAACATCTCCTGTAAACAACCATTTATCATTCCCAATTGTAACATATAAAACAAGAGATTGATTATTTTTACTCTCTCCCTGCAAAAAGGTTGTTGGATGAATCGCTACAGTGTGCTCATTAGGTTGATTAAGTAGCTCTAGAGGCGCTATTTCAACGAGCCTCACATCTTCTAAAGCCAACAATTGATTTCTTATCTCTTCATCTTCTAGCGTCTGCCTCGTTGCAGCTACTTCATTTATCGGCATCACCTTCCCGAGACTTTCGATTTCACCACTATGATCGGCATCCGCGTGGGTAATATACAAGCGCTCAACCTCCGAAATCCCTAATGCTTTCAGCGAGGATGCGATAATATCTTTTCCAACTGAAAAAGGCTCTTCTCGCTGCATCCACTCCTCTATTTCACGCCAGTTATTTTTCCCTCCCGTATCGATTAAAGTCGCTTTACGGCTAAATGGGGCTTTCAGTAAGATACTATCGCCTTGGCCAATATCAAGCATCGTCACATGTCCAACCGGTGTAATAGCATGATAAAACATACTAAGTAACATTAGGACAATCGGTAAGATTGGTGGCCTTTGTTTACCTTCAACATATTTAATGATTGTAAAAATGCTTATCGTTAATAGCACCATCACAAGAAAAGGTAAACGACCCGTCACAATTGAAAAATCAATTTCACTCGTCAGAAAATACGTGATATTTTCGACAAAATCGATCAGAAGCACAAGAAATTGTTCGAATAGACCAAAGAGCTTCATTCCATAAAATGAAAAAGAGCCTATTAATAGAAATAACAGCGACGGAAATAAGAGATTCGAAAAGAATGGAATAAATAATAAGTTGGCAAACATTGTGACCCAGGGAAACTCATAAAAATGATACGTTATAATGGGTAAGCTTGCTATACCACTTAAAAATGAAAACAATAAAGAATAAACAAAGGGATTGAGTCTCTGAATCCATTTTTGTTTACTCATTAAAATAAAGATACCACTTAGTAAGTAACTTAATTGGAAAGAAATACTGTAGACATGATAAGGATTTATAAATAAGGTTAGCAACATCGCTAGCGCCCACGCATCAAACGTATCGAACTCATGTTTAAGTTGTTTACTAACTAAGAGGAAAACCTGCTGGGTGACGGCACGAAACACACTGATGCCAAAACCGGATAAGAAACCATAGACAGGTAATAGAAACAATAACATGAGATTTGTGCGCTCATGCGTCATACCTACTCGCAAAAAGAACCGTTTCAAAGCATTAGATAAATACGAGATGTGAAAGCCTGAAATACTAAAAAGATGCACAACACCTAAGGCACGGTAGCTATCCAAGGAAACATTTGAAAAATCACGATTGTCAGCAAAAAATAGTATTTTTAAATATGCCGCAATTTTTGGTTGAAAGGTACAATTTATATATTGAAATATTACTTGTCGATAATGCTCAACAACGTATTTAAAGGGCCTCTTTAGGGCAGCATCATTGACCTTTTCAAAATTTTCGGCTCGAAACACCCAATGGATTTTTTCTCTTTTTAAATATTTTTGGTAATTGAATTGATGGAAATTTGTGTGTGGTCCTGGCTCTGCCATTTCACCATGAGCGAGTAACCAAGTATTGGGCGGCGCTTGTAGCCATTTTTTTTGCTCGTCTTCTGACTCTATGTAATGGGTGATGACGACTTCTTCTTGCTTATTTTCTGTCTGTACTAAACCTGTAAAACGCACGTAATTGCCATCGACTTTTATTGTCGATTCTTTTGGATATACGAGGACTGTTGAGACAGTCGGATCTATTTTGGTGACATTCTTTTGTTGTGTGATAAAAATGACGCCAGAAAATAGACAACCGATAAGGATTGAAATTTTAAATATTGTTGGATGGCGCAAAAAATAAATGCGAATAACCCAAAGGACCAATAGAATCATTCCCAAAATGGATAGGCCTTCTGTAAATGCTACTGCACACAGTACGCTTAATATCGCTGGAAAAACCCACAGTCTTTCTGTCATTCGCATCACTCACTTTACATTATTCTTGTGAAAAGTCTTCTTGAATTTTTGCAAAGAAATCATCGGGCATTTCGACTTGGATTGTTTCTATGCCAGAGAAAGTTAACAATTCTTTCGCATACTCACTTGTTTTATAATCATGTAAAAAATAAAGGTTTTTGATTCCAGCTTGAATGATTGTTTTGGTACATTGTAAACATGGAAAATGTGAGACGTAAATATCGGCGCCCTCTGTCGGTGCTCCGAATTTTGCACATTGTAAAATTGCGTTGACTTCCGCATGTACGGTTCGGATACAGTGATTATCTACGACGTAACACCCTACTTCTGAACAGTGCACATCGCCGCTAACAGAACCATTGTAGCCACCTGATATCACACGACGATCTCTAACGACGGTTGCCCCCACTGCTAAACGCGTACATGTACTACGTGTTGATAAAAGTAAACTCTGCGCCATAAAATATTGATCCCACGGAATTCGATTTGTCATTTGAATTGTCCCCCTATAAATTGCTTCTTCTGTCGTACACTTTTTTATAATGATACAAGTATACTAGACGCTTTTCTTTGAAGCAATTTGAAATCGATGGACTATTTTGAAGAAACTTTAATTCGATCTTTTAAATTATTAAATGTTGCTTCACCAATTCCAGACACATTTTTAATTTCTTCAATTGTTTTGAAGAACCCTTGTTCTTCACGATAACGGATAATGCTATCAGCTTTTGAACTGCCAATACCATTTAATAACATTAATGCATCTTTATCAGCCGTGTTGATATCAATTTGTTGGTCATTAGATTCCGTTTCTTCATTTGGGATGGAATTCACCGAAGGGAATACAGCAACCTCCTCTCCCTGTTCTGGTATGTAAATAACCATTTGATCCTCTAATTTTTGGGCAAAGTTCACTCCTTTTTCTTCCGCTGTTTCAAGCAGACCACCAGCTATTTGAATCGCATCGATAATCCGATGATCTGCTTCCATCTTATACACTCCTGGTCGAATAACGGCTCCTTTTACATCAACAACAATTTCCGATAAGACTTCTGGGGGCTCCGTTTCAGGTTCAGAACGAATCTTTTCTGCATTTGTTTCCTCCACCAATAACTCTTCATAGAAGTCTTCGGGTGTTATTTCTTTCTCTGTTAACTTTGGTCGTCCAAATAATAGAAGTATCAAGACTAAAATAACACCTAAGAGAAGGAGGGTAATTTGTTTCCATTTCTCTTCAACGATTTGTATCAATTGCTCCATTTTTTCACCTACTTAAAATTGCCCTTATATATTAATCTGCAAAAGAAATGAAAATTCGCGAAACTATTTTATTTTTTTTGCATTTTCTTTTATTTTTAGACTAAAAGTAACGAAAAAAGCAGTCGCAAAATTTAAAAGCCATCCTACGAGAGTACGAACTCTAATAGAATGGCTTTTATTATTTTTATGTATCGATTCCTTCAGGTTCAAATCGATAAACAATAAACTTTTTCTTAGGGTGATCTTTCCAAGGCAAGCGAATTGTTTTCACACGTTTAAAAGGTGTTTCAGTTTCCAAGAATCGTTTAAAAGTATTCTCCGGAAAATATAAGATTAAGTCCGCTTTTCGTGGGTGTTTCTCGAGAGATTTCATAATGTTTTTGACGACTTCTTGAAAGATAGCAACTGAGAATGGATTAAAAAAGTAAAAAATTGTTTCATCCGATTGTATTTGATATTGTTCAGCAAAGCCAAATTCAAAATACAAATTAGAATATTCCATGCCTTTAGCTCTCAGATAATATTTTTCATTCTTAACCAGTTCATCATATGTGAGTTCATGAAGTTCAACGCCCCTAACCGGGATTTCAAAACGATCATGCACATAGAAACTTGTTCTTCCTCGTCCAGCCCCAAAGTCTACTAGGACATCTTCTTCATCGACTTTATAGTGCTTGAAGAAGTCATCTAAGGCTTTATACGGGGTTGATTCTGCTCGATTATAATGTCTCGCTTTTTTGCCAGACCAACTACGCAACCCCGTTGTATTAATCAACAACTTAAGATCCCGCTTTTTTTCTAACAATTTTATTGCTCCTTTTACTAAATAATGCCTTTAATTATAGCAAACAGGATAGACAAAGCAATCGGTGATTTTCTTATGGATTCTATGCTAACGCAGAGCGGAATTCCCTTTTTTCTGCATCTTGTACATTTCAGCATAATTGCCATTGTATTGTAGTAAGGTATCGTGGTTACCTCGTTCGACAATTTCACCATCTTCGAGCACGAGAATTAAATCGGCATTTTGAATCGTTGATAAACGATGGGCAATAATAAAGGTCGTGCGCCCTTCTTTTAAAACTTCCATGGCTTGTTGGATAATTTGCTCGGTCTCCGTATCGATAGAAGACGTCGCTTCATCCAAAATTAGAATTTTCGGATCAAAAGCTAATGCACGAGCAAATGAAATGAGTTGCCGCTGACCTGAACTTAGCGTGCTTCCTTTCTCGACAACTGGCTCGTCTAGGCCTTTTGGCAATTGTGTCAATAAACTATCTCCACCAACTTCAATTAAAGCAGCCTCAGCTCTTTCACGACTAATTTGTGGATCATTAAAAGTAATATTTGAAAGCAGCGTTCCTGTAAATAAAAACGGATCTTGTAAGACAATCCCCATTTCTTTACGGACCGTTTCACGTGAATGAGCTGTCGTTTCTTGCCCATCAATCAAAATTCGACCTGATTTCGGATCATAAAATCGGAAAAGTAAATTCATAATAGAACTCTTCCCTGAACCTGTATGCCCAACTAAAGCCACTGTTTCATCGGGTTTAGCTGTGAAATGAATGTTTTTTAAAACGAGTTTTTCTTCTGTATAACCAAAATTGACATGTTCAAATGAAACTTCTCCGTCTGACATCACAAGTTCTTTCCTTTGATTTTCCTCTGGAATAGTCGCTAATAAACTGAATACTCTTTCCCCTGCTGCAATTGCTTGTTGTACAAAGGACATTTGTTGAATAATACCTTGAATCGGGTTAAAGATACGAGTAATGTAATCCACAAAAACATAGAGTGTTCCGATAGAAATCCCTAAGATGCCATCTAAATATTGTGTCGCAAAATAAATCATCATGAGTAGTAAGGCAATATGTCTTAATAATGCTCCTAGAGAGTATTGAGCAGCTGAATCTAACAGAACATATTTCTTCTCCGTCTCAAACCACTCATCATTTGTTTCCTTGAATTCTTTTCGTATTTGTTCTTCTTGTTGAAAGGATTGGATAATTGTCATACCTTGTACGGACTCATTAATTTTTCCGTTAATTTCGCTATTTAGCTCTCGTTCTTTTCGACTTAAAGCACTCGCATATTTACTATAATATTTATACCAAATAACGATAAGTGGAATTAAAATAAGTAAAGCCAGCCCTAGTCCACGATGCAAACGAGCGATAGCGATATAAGTTCCGACAACATAAAATAAATTCAATAAAATATTGCTGACAGTCTGTACATAAAATTGTTGGCGTAAAACTTCCGTATCATTCGTAATTCTAGAGACGACACTACCAGCAGGTAGATCATCAAAGTAACGAATAGGTAGTTTTTGCAAATGGCTATATGCTTGGTCACGAATGATTTTAACAATTTGATTGGCTGCTTTTGTTAGAACCAAGCTACTGACAAACCGGAAAATAGTAGTGAACACCATCAAAATAGCAAATAGTAATAATAGTTGCATAAGGACACTTTCGTACATATCGCCATTTTCAGCAGCTGGTGTAATGACCTCATCAATAACGCGTTGCGCAACTAAAGGCGCTGATAAATCCGTGATCACAGCTATAATGAGTAAAGCAAAACCTAAAATAAATTTACCCATTCCAAACTTCATATAAGCTAACAATTGTTTGATCGTTTTCATTATACATCACCTTCTTTTAATTCTTGGCGAAGGTATTGTTGGTAATACCAACCTTGTAACCCCAGCAACTCTTCATGGGTTCCACGTTCTGTAATGACACCTTCATCAAGGACGATAATTTCATCCGCATCTTTAATGGCAGATAAACGATGGGTTGAAATAATAGTGGTTGTATTTACACGTGCTTGTTTAATATTTGAAATAATATTTTGCTCAGTCTTAGCATCCACTGCAGATAAGGAATCATCTAATATTAAGATTTCGGGTTCTTTAATCAAAGCTCGTGCTAAGGATATACGTTGTTTTTGCCCACCTGAAATGGCTACCCCTTTTTCTCCTACAAGCGTCTCTAAGCCTAACTCCATATTTTGCAAATCATGCTCAAAAGAAGCTGTGCGAACACTTGCCATAATTTCTTCATCCGTCGCATGAGGTTTGCCAAATGCAATATTCTCACGGACACTTCTTGAAAACAGAATGTGATCTTGTGGTACGTATCCAATTAATTTCTGCCACTCAGCTTGTTCTAAATCAATGAGCTTATTTTCTCCGTAAGAGAACACTCCGTCTCCTAAAGGATACTGACGCAATAGTTGGCGTAAGAGTGTTGTTTTACCAGCACCTGTTTTTCCTACTATCCCCAACATTTTACCCTGAGGGATTGTAATGTCGATATTCTTTAAATTCTGATCTTGACTAGAAGGGTATTGGAAATTAAAAGCTTCCATCAAAATATCAGCTGTATCTTTAAGTACTGCTGAACCACTTATTTCCATATCATCCTGAGTGTGAAGTACTTCCTCGACTCGTTTCATCGATGCACTACCTTGACGGAGTATGTTCGTCAATTCCCCGATGGAGATAATTGGCCACACAAGCATTTGTAAAAACATTTGAAACGCGACGATATCCCCTACGGATAAATCGCCATTTAATACAAGAATGGAGCCGTAACCAAAAGAGATAATTGTGCTTAGTCCGGTAAAAAATTTAACGAGTGGCATGAATACTGCATTGATTTCAGCTACTTTATTATTTTTTTCAAGTAAGCTGTCTGTTTGGGCTTGGAATTTATTTAAATAAGCAGCCTCTTTGACATAAGCACGAATGACACGAATACCATCCACTACTTCCAACACGTCATTGTTCAGTGATGAGAAGGCATCTTGTGAAATCGTATATCTTTTTTCAACGACATCTCCTGCTTTACCAAATAAATACGCTAAGACAAACATTGGCAACATACTAAATAATGTTAACTTCCAAGAAATCGTGACACTCATGACAAAGACAATAATGATTAAGAACAAAGTTGAATCCATTAAAATCATCATGCCATAGCCGGCCGTATCAGCAATCGAGCGCACATCTTGAGTGGAGCGCGCCATTAAATCGCCTACGCGGTATTTTTCATAAAAAATAGAACGCATATTTAAAAAATGATCCATCAGTTGCTCGCGTAAGTTTTTTTGTAATTTTGAAGAACCCGTAAATAATTTATAAGACCATAAAAATTCCAATAAATAAGATGCTATAATACTGACGACAAAAAATAAGATGGAGCGCTGCAACACATCGCGTGTTAAATTATCCAAAACAATGCTGTCAATGACCATCCCGATAATATAAGGAATGAATACTCGGAAAAGATTACTTAAGGCCATTGCTACAAAAGAAATAATATAGTTGGTTTTGTATTCTTTGAAAAAATCTTTTAATTTAAACATGACATCAAACATATATAATCCTCATTCCATGATAGAAAGTGTTTTCAAAAAGAAGCAAAAAAAGCGTAACCCGACAACTTCAGGTTACGCAAAGTTATTTATAAACATATTCATGTTCTAAATAATCTGATAGTTGGAGGTATATTTATCTATTCGCAATTTGTTTCTTTTAACAATGTTTCGCATTGTTATACCTCCTCATGAATAATCTATTTGTATTTTAAAACTTATTTATGAATTAGACAAGTTCTTTTGTCTTTTTAAAATGAATTTATGCTACTCAAGCTAGTATGCGTAAGTCATCCAGATTATAAGCTGCTTCTTCACTTAATAAACCATTTAAGAACTCTAATGCATCTGAGAATGTTTTAATTGGAATAACCTCTAAGTTCGCATCAATATCTTGAGCAGCTTCTAATGCTTCTTCATAGTTCGTTTGCAGCTCTGGGTACAATTCGATTGCTTCTACAGGTATTTCGTCGTCAGGTGCTAAGAAGTACTGTACACCCGCTTCTTCAGCAGCAACAACCTTTTTAGCTGCCCCACCAATGCGTCCAACTGTGCCATCTGGTGCAATCGTTCCTGTTCCAGCAATTTGGTTTGCACCTAAAATATCTTCATCTACTAATTGATTGTAAATTTGTAGCGAAAACATTAGTCCAGCTGATGGTCCACCGATGGCTCCCGAATGTATATTGACTTGAGGGTCCGTTTGTAACGTTGAATGATCGACTAGACCAATCCCAATTCCAGCTACACCAGACTCTAACAGGATTAATTCACCAATCGCTATCATTTCTTCTCCCTTACGGATATATTCAATCGTTACGGTATCGCCTACACTTAAGTTACTAATGTATTCAATAAAATCATGTGAACTTTGAAAGTCCTGGTCATCAACGGCTTGAACAACATCGCCAATTTGGAGGACATCTTTAAAGTCCGATTCTTCTATGACTTGTAAAACATAAACGCCATTATAATCCAGTTCATAATCAATATCTGCTGCATCAAAAGCCACCTGGATTGCTGTATTACTTGCGCTCTCCATGTAGTATTGTTGGATTGCGTCATATTCTTCAAAACTACTATTGTCTCCAACCAATTCTTTTTCACTCACTAAATCCTGATAAGGAAGTAAACTTGAAAGAGCTAATAATGGCGTAACTTTTCGGAATCCAACTGTTGTAATATAGAACTCTCCTGCTGAATCACCTGTTTCTCCTGCAACTTCCACCATTTCATTCAGTCCGAATATACTGCCTGGTCGTTCAATATAATATGGTATGGGTTGAAACACTGTTAGATAAACAAGTGCAAAAACAAGTAGTGATTTTATCCATCCTGGTACTTTTTTCATCTCATCATCCCTAATTTTAGACTTACATTGCTTGATACTTTTCTTTCATACGCTTAACAATATTCTCTGGAACCATATCTGAAATATTCCCATCAAACATTGCAATTTCTTTTATTAAAGATGAACTAACGAAACGATATTGTTCGTCTGCCATTAAAAAGACTGATTCAATATCTGGTTGTTGGGTTTTATTCATAGATGCAATATTCATCTCATATTCCATATCTGTTAATGATCGTAGTCCACGTAGCATAACTGTAGCATTTTCACTTTTCGCTAAATCTACTGTCAGACCTTGTGTATGTAAAATAACTCGCACATTATCGAGTGACGAATCATCAATCACTTCTTGGATCATTTCTAATTTTTCTTCGGGCATAAACAATGATTTTTTTGATGTATTCGTACCGATGGCAATAATCACTTCATCAAACATCTTTGCAGCTCGATTTAATATATTTAAATGGCCCATTGTAAACGGATCGAAACTGCCCGCATAAATTGCTGTAATCATATTAAGCTCCTTTATAATAAATTGTTAATTTCGTCTTGCCAAATGTTCTTTCTTTCCAGATACATAAATCTGCTAACTCACTTGGTAATTCGACATCTCTAGATGTCTCGCAGACAATGATTGCTTCATTTTCTAACATTTCACCCTTAATCATCTGTGTAATATCTTTTTCGATGGTTTGTTTGGCATAAGGTGGATCTAAAAAGACTAACGAAAACTTTTCACCACTGTTTGCTAGTTGATCTAAAGCTAAATCAGAGGGTGTCTGAAGTGCTGTGAATTTTTCAATTTCTTTTGTCATCTGGATATTTTCTTGAATAATCTTTTGCGCTGTTCGATTTTTATCGACTAAAACAGCTACGTCGATTCCTCTTGAGACGGCTTCTATCCCTAAAGCACCACTACCTGCGTATAGGTCTAATGCCTGTCCACCATCAAAGAAAGGTCCGATCATGTTAAACATTGTTTCTTTTAATTTGTCACCTGTTGGTCGTGTATTATCTCCTGGCAAACTTTTCAAAGGACGACCACCATATGTTCCAGCTATTACTCTCATATTATCACCTTAAAAATCCATTTCATTTAGTCTTGAACCACTTGAAAATGTTTCAATATCTTCTTTACGTTTCTTATCATCAATTTCAGCCTGCATCGTTGTGAGGACGTCATTATAAGTGATTGGTAAATCTCTTAGATTTGATCTTTCAACTGACTTTACGTAATTTTCATTTTCTAGTCGCTCAATTGTTCGGTCAACGTTTTTTTCGTCTACATATATCAAGGCATAATCCATTTTACTTGAAACATAATGGAGTATTCCAAAATTCATTAGGCGCTTAACATTTCGTTTAGATTTTAACCAAACGATTAAACCTGTACGATTTTCAAATTCGGATTCAATATTAATATTTGTTAGTTCTGACATACTATCGCTCATTTCTTATTTAAAGGTTGTAGTAATTATAGCAAAATATACGAAAAAACTCTTGGATATGTTATTCTTTCATCTTAAATCATGAAAGGAATAGCCTCGCCAAGAGATTTTTATTTTTATTTCGCTTTGTTTTTAGTCACTACTTTATCATAGACGTCGCTTATTGCGCGTTCTAACTGACTTAGCAGAATTTGACCTTCTTCTTCACCGACAATGTTCAATTTTATTGCAAAATTGACTTTCTCGGAAAAACCATACATTTTAGTATCCATAATTTCTTCATAAATCGGACAAGATAAACATATTGTATTTTGATTACTTAACAACATTAAAATTTGGTCTGCTTCATCAAGTAACAATTGGTAGGCAGATTCATTTAATGTATCATCTATCATTATTAATCACTCTCTTTTAATCTCTATAACGATTTATAACGTCATCTAGTCAACTTCATCGAAACTACAAATAGGAATATTACTTATTTTTGTTTTTATCTGCTTTTGCTCGAGCATTTGCATCTAAAATAACTTTACGTAGACGTACAGATTCTGGTGTTACCTCACAATACTCATCATCTTTAATAAAGTTTAAAGATTCTTCTAGTGTAAAGATTTTTGGTTCTTTAATAACACTTGTTTGATCTTTGTTTGCTGAACGAACGTTTGTTTTAGCTTTTGCTTTTGTTAAGTTAATCGCTAAATCCACATCACGGTTATTTTCTCCGACGATCATACCTTCGTAAACTTCAGTTCCTGGTTCAACAAAGATTGTTCCTCGATCTTCCAAGTTCATAATACTGTATGTTGTAACTTTTCCATTATCTGTAGAAACTAATGAACCGTTACGACGACCAGAAATTTCTTCTTTGATTACTGGTAAATATTCGCTAAATGAGTGGTTCATAATTCCGTATCCATGAGTAATTGATAAGAATTCGTTTGTGAATCCGATTAAACCACGTGATGGTGCAGAGAAGAATAAGCGAACTTGTCCATTCCCTGTGTTTTCCATTTCTTGCATAAGAGCTTTACGTAGGCTTAAACGTTCAATAATTGCACCCATGTATTCTTCAGGTGCATCAATTTGTACATTTTCAAACGGCTCACACATAACGCCATCAACTTCTTTAATGATTACTTTAGGTCTAGAAACTTGTAACTCAAAGCCTTCACGACGCATATTTTCAATTAAAACAGATAAGTGTAACTCGCCACGTCCAGAAACCACCCAAGCATCAGGAGATTCTGTTTGTTCTACTTTTAGAGAAACATCTGTTTGTAGTTGTGTTTGTAAACGTTCATTAATTTTACTTGATGTAACCCATTTACCTTCACGTCCTGCAAATGGTGAGTTGTTTACTAAGAAAGTCATTTGTAAAGTTGGCTCATCAATATGCAATGTCGGTAATGGTTCTAAATGATCCGTAGGTGTTACTGTTTCTCCTACAAAGATATCTTCAAATCCTGAAATAGCTACTAAATCACCAGCTTTTGCTGATTCAATCTCTAGTCTATCTAGTCCGAAGAAACCAAATAGTTTCGTTACACGGAAGTTTTTAACTGTTCCATCTAATTTATTTAATGAAACGTTATCTCCTACACTAATTGAACCTCTAAATACGCGACCAATACCTACACGTCCTACATAGTCATTATAATCTAATAATGATACTTGGAACTGTAAAGGTTCGTCACTATTATCAACAGGTGCTGGAATTTCTTTTAAAATTGTTTCAAAAATCGGGTCAAATGAATCTTCTTGTTCATCAGGATTATCTGAATAACTACTTGTTCCATTAATTGCTGATGCATAAACTACAGGGAATTCTAGTTGGTCTTCATCTGCATCTAATTCAATAAATAGGTCAAGTACTTGGTCAACAACCTTCTCGGGCTGTGCAGATGGCTTGTCAATTTTATTTACGACAACTACCGGTTTAATATTTTGCTCCAGGGCTTTTTGTAAAACAAATCTTGTTTGAGGCATTGGACCTTCAGCTGAATCAACAACTAAAATTACTCCGTCTACCATTTTCATAATTCGTTCAACTTCTCCACCGAAGTCCGCGTGTCCTGGTGTATCTAAAATATTAATGACTGAATCTTTATATCTTACTGCAGTGTTCTTAGATAGAATCGTAATACCACGTTCTTTTTCAATATCGTCTGAATCCATTGCACGATCTTCAAGTGCACTATGAGAGTCTAGAGTCGTAGAGCGTTTCAGTAACTGATCAACTAATGTCGTTTTTCCATGGTCAACGTGCGCAATAATAGCAATATTTCTTAAATCATTTCTATATTTCATTTTTTAATCCAATCTCCTCAATAGGTCACCTATTTAGCAACCTGTAAAAAATACTATGGTAGTTTACCAGTATTTGTGTAGTAACACAACGAATATTTAAATAAATTGAATAATTTCCTTTATATCCTCTATGGCTGTTGGTGTGCCCATAATAGAAGGTTTACTCTCCATGATGTTAATCTTTGAACCATCAAAGCGTGTAACCTTTCCACCGTTCTCTTCAATCATCATTAAACCGGGAGCGATATCCCAAGGTTTTAATCCATAAGAAACATAAGCAACTGTACTCCCTTTAACAACCTCACAAGACTCAATACCTGCAGAACCAATCGTACGGACTGCCATTGCTCGCTTTGTAATTTCTGTATTAAGTTTTACTTGTTTATCCGATAAGTACATACTGTTCGAAGCAAACAAACCATCTTCTAAAGGAACATCTTCAATCTTAGGGAGTAGTTGGTCGTTACAATAAACGCCATTCCCTTTTATTGCCCAATACAACTTGTCCTTCATAACGTCGTAGATATAGGATTGTTGCCCTTTGTTTTTCTCATAGACTGCTAACATCACGACAAAGTTTTCTTTTTGTAAAACAAAGTTTAATGTGCCGTCAATTGGGTCTAGAAACCATACGGTATTGTCTGCCATATTAATTTCCTCAAGTTTATCCCCGTAACCTTCTTCGCTAACAATCTGGTCATTTGGGAAATGTGCTTTAATTTTCTCCACGAAATCACGTTCGATTTTTCGATCCATCGCTGTAACTAAATCATTGCGACTTGATTTTGTTTTCACTTCTAGATCATTTTTTAGTGCTTCATGTATATCCTTCGCAGCCTCTTGAAGCCACCCTTTGATTAACACATCTCTTTTTTTGACAAGTGACATTATTACAACTCCCTATCTTTGAAATCTAATTATTCCTCTTAAATAAGATAGCATAATTTATGTATAATGTAAAAAACATTATATGATAAAGTCTTTCATAATAGGTTTATCCTCTATCAATTATTTAAATAAAAAACCAAAGGGATACATCTTATTAATGTACCACCTTTGGTCTTAACATTTTATTTGATTACAAATCTTTTTGTAATATTGAAATTACATGTGGATTGGTAAACCTAATGCACCGTCTGCTGCATCAGCAACTGTTTCTGCTAATGTTGGATGTGCATGAATTGTTAATGCGATGTCTTCAGCAGTCATTCCACTTTCAACAGCTAAACCTAATTCTGAAACTAAGTCTGATGCGTTAACACCAGCAACTTGAGCTCCAACAATTACGTTGCCATCTTTAGTTGTTACTAGACGGATGAATCCTTCTGTACGATCTAGAGAGATAGCACGTCCGTTTCCACCGAATGGGAATTTAGTTGATTTAACATCTAAGCCAGCGTCTTTCGCTTCATTAGCTGTGTAACCTACTGATGCAATTTCAGGAGCAGTAAATGCTACTGCAGGCATTGCACGATAGTCTACTGCAACTTTTTGTCCAGCGATTGCTGCTGCTGCAATTTTACCTTCGTAAGAAGCTTTATGTGCTAAAGCTGCACCAGGAACAATATCACCAATAGCGAAAATGCTAGAATTGCTTGTTGAACGACCTTGGTTATCTACTTTAACTAGACCACGTTCATCAAGTTCTACACCTGCTAATTCTAATCCTAATTCGTCAGTGTTTGGACGACGACCTACAGTTACTAATACATAGTCAGATGTAACAGTTTCTTCTTTACCGTTTACTTCGTATGTTACTGTAACGTCATTGTCAGTTTGTGTAGCTGATTTAGCCATAGCTTTTGTTACGATTGTAGCTCCATTGTCTTTGAATTCTTTTTCAACAAGGCGAACCATGTCTTTATCAAATCCACCAACAATTGAGTCCATTCCTTCAAGAATAGTTACTTTCGTACCTAAACCAGCAAATACACCAGCTAACTCACTACCAATGTACCCACCACCGATTACTGTTAGTGTTTCTGGAATTTCATCTAATGCTAATGCACCAGTTGAATCTAGAACACGGTTTTTGAATTTAAATTCTTTTAATTCAATTGGGCTTGATCCAGTAGCTACGATTGCGTTTTCGAAAGTATATGTTTGTCCACTATCTTCTTGCATAACACGTACTGTGTTCGTGTCTGTGAAGTAAGCTTCTCCCATGATAATTTCTACTTTGTTTTTCTTAAGTAGCATTTCTACTCCACCTGTTAAGCGGTCTACTACTTGTTCTTGTTTCCATTTTTGTGTTTTAGCCCAGTCAATTTGTACATTTTCAGTAGTAATTCCGAAAATATCTGAACCTTTTGCTTGAGTAAATTTATCTCCAGCTGTAATTAAAGCTTTTGATGGAATACATCCAACGTTTAAACAAACTCCACCGATGTATTCTTTTTCGATAATTGCTACTTTTTGACCTAATTGTGCTGCACGAATTGCTGCAACATAACCACCAGGACCAGCACCAACTACGACTGTATCTAGTTCAATAGCCATATCTCCTACAACCATTAAAAATTCACCTTAACCTTCCATTAATAGTAATTCAGGGTCTGACAATAATTTCTTCATGTAGTTCATTGCTTGTTGAGCAACTGCACCATCAATGATACGGTGGTCAACAACTAATGATAGAGCTAATACTTTAGATACTACAATCTCACCATCAGCGTTAACTACTGGTTTGTCAGAAATAATTCCAACACCGATAATAGCTGCTTCTGGATAGTTAATGATTGGAGTAAAGTGTGCTCCACCTACTGAACCAATGTTAGAAATTGAGATTGTTCCATCAGCCATGTCTTTACCGCTCAATTTGTTATCATGAGCTTTACCAGCTAATTCGATGATTTCATCTGCAACATCAAACATAGATTTTCTGTCAGCATCTTGGATTACTGGTACGTATAAACCGTTATCAGTATCTGTAGCAATTCCTACGTTGTAGTAGTTTTTGTATACAACTTCATCCGTAGTGTCATCTAATGACGCTGCGAATACTGGGAATTTCTTCATCATTGCTGTAGTAGCTTTCACGATGTACGGTAAGAAAGTAAGTTTTGTATCGCGTTCTGCTGCGATATCTTTATATTTCTTACGGTGGTCCCATAGTTTGTCTACAACTACTTCATCAAATAATGCAAATGATGGAATTACTGTAGCACTCTTAGTCATTGCTTTAGAAATTGCACGACGAGTCATAGTTAATTTCTCGCGAGTTTCTTCTTCTGAACGACCAGATTTGAATGGAGTAACTTCAATACCACCAACTGTTTGAGTAGCTGCTGGAGCTGCAGTTTCAGTCGCTGGAGTTTCTTCTGTAGAAACCTCTGCTGCTGGAGCTGCTGCTTCGCCACCTGTTGACATGAAGTTCTCAACGTCTGCTTTAGTTGTACGTCCATTTTCTCCAGTAGCTGGAACTAATGTGATATCTACATCGTTTTCACGTGCAAATTGACGAACTGAAGGCATTGCTTGTACTAATCTGTTAGGATCTGCTGCTTCAACAACACCTGTAGATGCTGCAGCTGCTGCTGGAGCTTCTTCTGTTGCTGGAGCTGGAGTTTCAGCTACTGCTTCTGCAACTGGCGCTTCTTCTTGTGCAGGTGCTGCAACATCAGCTTCTCCTTCAGAACCATCATCAATAACCATAATTGGTTGATCAACGTTTACTACTGTACCCGCCTCAACTAAAATACTAGTAATTGTTCCTGTTACTGGTGAAGCAATCTCTTCAACTGATTTGTCGTTTTGAACTTCTGCAACAGAATCTCCTTCTGATACTTCGTCACCTTCAGCGACTAACCAATCAATAATTTCACCTTCTGCCATTCCTTCTCCGACATCAGGAAACTTAAATGTAAAAGCCATTCTTAAACTCTTCCCTTCTTTTCATGGATTACAAATTATTTTAATTTGCTATTTGTATTATTCATGTAAATAAAGTAATCAAGAGATACACATTCGTATCTCTTATCACTTTATTCTTATATCTTATTTATTAAAATTAGAAATCAGTTGCTTCGTTAATTGCTTCGATGATATCTGCAGCGTTTGGTAACCATTCGCTTTCCATTTGTGCAAATGGGAATACAGTATCTGGAGAAGACACGAATTTAATTGGTGATTTTAATGATAAAATCGAACGTTGTGAAACTTCAGAAATTACATTGTTTCCAACACCAGCTTGACGTTGTGCTTCTTGTACGAATACCATACGACCTGTTTTCTCAACAGATGCAACGATTGTTTCGTAATCGATTGGTGAAACTGTACGTAAGTCAATAACTTCTACAGAAACGCCATCTTTTTCAAGTTGCTCAGCAGCTTTAAGTGCTTCACGAACCATGTAGCCATAAGCTACTACAGTTACGTCAGAACCTTCACGAGCTACGTTAGCTTTACCTAATTCAATTTCGTATTGTTCTTCTGGAACATCTTCACGGAATGAACGGTATAGTTTCATGTGCTCTAAGAATACAACTGGGTCATTATCACGGATAGCCGCTGTTAATAAACCTTTTGCATCATAAGGGTTTGATGGAATAACAACCTTTAATCCAGGTGTTTGTGCCATTAATCCTTCTAAACTGTCCGCGTGCATTTCTGGAGTACGTACTCCACCACCAAATGGTGAACGGAATACAACTGGCATATCTTGTTTACCACCCATACGGAAACGGTGACGAGAAATTTGACCAGAAATTGAATCCATAACTTCGAATACGAAACCAAAGAATTGAATCTCTGCTACTGGACGGAAACCTTGTACAGCTAAACCAAATGCCATACCACCGATTGCAGATTCAGATAATGGTGTATCACTTACGCGATCTTCACCATATTTTTCTTGAAGACCTTCTGTCGCACGGAAAACTCCACCGTTAACACCTACGTCTTCACCGAAAACTAAAACCTTATCGTCTTGTGCCATTTCTTGCTCTAAGGCTTGAGTAATCGCAGAAATCATATTTAGTTGTTGCGCCATGATTATTTACTCTCCTTTGCTTCGTATTTTTCGATTTGTTCTAAAATGTTTTGTCCTGGGTTAGAGAACATTGATTTTAGAGCGTCAGAAGTTTTCATCTTGCCTACTTGGTCAGCTTCTTTAGCTGCAGCAGCAACTTCTTCTGTATACTTTTCAATTAATTCTTCTTCTTTTTCTTCAGTCCATAGTTCTTTTTCAGTTAAGTAAGTACGGAAACGAACTAGTGGATCACGTTGTGCCCAGTAGTCAAATGACTCTTGAGTACGGTAACGAGTTGGGTCATCTCCTGATGTTGAGTGCGGACCGAAACGAGAAGTAATTGTTTCAATTAGAACTGGCCCATTTCCAGCAACAGCATAGTCACGAGCAGCTTTAGTTACAGCGTAAACTGCTAATGGGTCCATACCATCAACTTGAACACCTGGGATACCTACAGAAACAGCTTTTTGAGCTAATGTTTCAGCAGCAGTTTGCTTGTCTCTTGGTGTAGAGATTGCATAACCGTTGTTTTGGATTACGAAGATTACTGGTGCTTTATAACGACTTGCGTAGTTAAGTCCTTCGTATACGTCACCCTGAGAAGAACCACCGTCACCTGTATAAGTGATTGTAACTTCTTCTTTTCCAGCTAATTTTTGTCCTACAGCGTTACCCATTGCTTGGATGTACTGAGCTCCAATAATAATTTGTGGATATACAATGTTTAAGTCATCCGCATAGTTATTTCCTTCTACATGTCCACGAGACCATAAAAATGCTTTCGAAATTGGTAATCCATGCAAGATTAATTGAGGAATATCACGATAACCTGGATAAATCCAGTCGTTTTGATCTAGTGCGTAGTGACTAGCAATTTGTGATGCTTCTTGTCCTTCAGTCGGAGCGTAGAAACCAAGACGTCCTTGTCTTGCTAAAGCCATTGAACGGTCGTGTAACACACGTGAGAATACCATTCTCTCCATTAATTCCACTAGCTCATCATCAGATAAATCAGGAATTAAGTCTTCGTTTACGACTTTTCCGTCTTTGTCTATAATTTGAACCATTGGGAATGATTCACCATATGATTTGACTAACTTGTCAAAATCTAAAGGGTTTTTTGCCATTTGTAACCATACCTCTCCTAATTATAATAAATAATTCACAATTTCTATATTTTTATCAAATAAGAAATCGTGCCTTTTCACATTTAAAAGTAACACTTCCTGATTGAAAAATCAAGTCAGGTTACCCAATAAAAGCCCTTTTGGATTGTACTTAAAATGTATATTTTCTGAATTGTGAAAACCATTACATGAAAACACTTTTTCACAATCCTTTTCCTTAATCATCGTAAGCGCCACACCCCATACGTTTGTTCACTTTATCGACAAAATACTTCTTCTACATATTAAAAAATTATGAAAAAGTAAGTGAAACGGCTATCAAAAGAGGAGTTTACAATTCTTTTCATTAAATCTTTTATTTATTTCATTAACAGTCTCTTTCAATTCTTTCAATCCCTTCTTCGATATGTTAATATAACATAATGTACGATGTTAGAGGAGTGATTTTTTATGATTACAATGGATGATATTATCCGTGATTACCATCCAACCTTAAGGTTAAAAGCCGAAAAATTATCTTTTCCATTAGATAAGGATATTCGTAACCTTGCAGTTGAAATGATGGATTTTTTAGAAAATAGTCAAAACCCTGAAATAGCTGAAAAGTATGCACTAAGACCGGGTGTTGGCGTTGCTGCACCACAACTAAATATATCAAAGCAACTTATAACGATATTAATACCTGCTGACGATGAAGAGAGTGAAGATACTCGTTTAACAATGGTTAATCCACGTATCATTCGACAATCTGTAAAGCAGACTGCTCTACCTGATGGAGAAGGTTGTTTATCTATTGATGATATATACGAAGGGTTCGTTCCTCGTAGTAAACGCATAACAGTTGAATACTATGATTTGGACGGAAACAAACATACTGGAAAGTTTAGAGATTATCCTGCAATTGTTATCCAGCACGAAGTGGATCACTTAAATGGCGTTCTTTTCTACGACCATATAAATGAAGATAATCCTTATGAGATGACAAAAAATCTTGAGATTTTTGAAGACTCAGACGATTAAAAAAACTTACTGAATGACAAGTCTAAAAGACGCTGATAGAAGAATGGATACACTTTTCTGAAGTTATTCGAAATGAAAAAGTTACAAATTCAGTATGCGAAGCCTGGACTAGCTGCATATAAAAGAGATTTTAATCCCATTTTAGCTAAAAAAACTCCCTCTAGTCATTTGACTAAAGGGAGTTTATCTTTTTTATTTACGATAATGAGCGAATTGCCTCTAGTGTTTCATCATAATCAGGCTCATCTGCTACTTCTTTTACAATTTGTGCGTAGCGAATAACGCCATCCGTATCGATTAGATAGACTGCACGAGCTAATAAGTCATTTCCATCTAAATCAATTTCTAATCCAAACTCACGTCCGAATTCTTCATTGTTATCTGATAAAGTAACTACGTCTAAGTCATGCTCTTTGTTCCAATCATTAAACTGTTGATACGTGTTACGACTAACTGTCAAGAAAATAACTTCTTCTTGATCTAATTTTTCTGCAAAACCTTTAGTCTGTAATTCGCACGTTCTAGTCTCTACATCAGGAACAATACTTAAAACAACTGGTTTATCTACTATAAAGTTATATAACTCTACTGCATCACCATTTCGAGCTTGTAGGGTTACGTTAGGTACTTTATCACCGACTGAAAGCTGAGTTCCCTTAACCTCGATTGGATCACCTTGAAAAGTAACTTGCATAAAAAAATCTTCCTCTCTTAGAGTAATTTTCTTTAATCTCTATCTATAGTATATAATTAATATAATGTTAAACAAAGAATATCGCTTAAGTTTTAATATTAGACTATATACAAATCTTTTCTTATAATAGCGAATAGTTTATATATGAGGTGTAAAAATGAAATTATCAATTAAAGAACGTGTCTTAGGAACGATTCCTATTTTAGAAGTTGTCCCTGAAAATAAAGTAAATGAAAAATTGCCTTTAGTTGTTTATTATCATGGTTGGCAATCCCAGAAAGAATTAACCTTAACTCAAGGACGTTATTTAGCTCGAGAAGGTTTCAGAGTTATCTTACCTGATGCTTTCAACCACGGAAAAAGAAAAAATCCAATGACTGATATACCTTCTCTTACGTTTTGGCAAAGTATCCACACAAACTTATTTGAGTTCGGCTATATCATTAACACATACAAAAAGTTAAATCTTGTTGATGATATTATAGGAGTCGGTGGTGTATCAATGGGTGGAATGACCACCGCAGCCTTGCTAACACACCATCCTGAAATTAAAGCAGCAGCATGTGTCATGGGTACGCCTAAGCTGGTTGCTTATCGTGATCGTATTTTTAAGCACGCCAGCCAAATGGAACGTTTCTTTCCTGAAGACTATAATCATTTATTAAGTTGGATTCCAGAATATGATTTATCGCTGAATACAGATAAGATTGCTGGGCGTCCTCTATTATTCTGGCATGGACAACAAGATGTTATTGTGCCTTATGATCATGTTGTTGAATTTATTGAAGAAAACAAAGATAAAGAGAACATCCAATTTATTGACGCTGACGAAGAACACTTAGTCCGTCCGGCAACTATGGAAAAAATAACAACTTTCTTTGTAGATACTCTTCTCAAATAAAAGTATCTTCTTTATATAATCATATACTTTAAAAAAGA
>CAZUZA010000013.1:0-8300 GCA_964624875.1 uncultured Carnobacteriaceae bacterium
TGTAGTGGACTTTCACCACCAAGTTATCGCCCATGCCGGGCACACTATAAAAAAACGTTTGACCGAAAATCGGCCAAACGTTTTTATTTTAATTCTTATTCTGTTAATGGTGCGTCAGCTAATAATGATATAGCGTGGTAACCATAAGTTTGTGGATCTGCACCGTTCTCTAATGAGTAGTCAGACACACGGTTGTTAACTAATGTTAACTCTGTTCTCCAGAATGTTGGGAACGCCGGTAATGCATCATTCATGAAGTAATCTTGCCAATCGTAAAATACTTGTAACTGGTAATCTTTTTCGAATGCTTCTTCAGATGACATTTCAGCTAATAGCTCAGTGTTTCTCTCACTTACATATCTTGAGAAGTTAAATGCTGCATTTTCACCATATAGACCTGTTGGGTTCGGGTCAGCACCTGTTCCCCATCCACCTTCGAATACATCGATTTCTGGGTCATCAGCTTGAACACGGTCGTAGAATGAGTTTGTTTCGTGTAGACGACCTTCTAATAATTCTACATTTAATCCGATTTCTTTCCATGCATCGATGAAGTATAGAGCAATTGGCTCAGCTACATCAGAGTTTGCACGTGCTGCGTAGTTAATAACTAACTGGTTACCTTCAGGATCTTCACGGAATCCATCACCATCAGTATCTTCGTATCCAGCTTCGTCTAATAGACGCTTAGCTTCTTCTGGGTCCCATGGGTATCCTTCCATGTCATCTTTGTAGTACTCACCAAAGTTAGGGATGATATGAGAGTCTGCACGGTAACGTAAACCACTGAAGAAACGCTCTCCAACGCGGTCGATATCTAGTGCATAAGCCATAGCTTTACGTAAGTTTAAGTTGTTCATCTTAGAATCTTCGTCCATAGTAGTCGTAGATCCGTCCCATGTACCTAACTTGAATCCAACGTAGTCATATGATTGACCAGGTGTACCCATAGTTGTGTATCCTGGGATACCTTCTTCAAATGACTCATATAAGTCTGTTGGCATGTTTAACGTTAAGTCGAAACGACCTTGTTTTAATGCTTCAACAACACCTGATGCAGGAATACGTTCAATTGTCACTTTAGAAATGTTTGGAGCACCTTCGAAGTAATCTTCAAATGCTTCATATTCTACTGACTCACCTTGAACAATGTTTGTTACTTTAAATGGTCCAAATCCGATTGGAGCCTCACGTAATTGTGGAGAAGCTTCCATTTCGCCTACAGGAACATCACCGTAGTAATGACGAGGAGCTGCATATGCCCATACCGGTCCACCAGCTTGGTATACGTTAACACCTAGAGGCTCAACGTAGTGAATTTCAAGTTCGTAATCGCTAACTTGAACTAAACCAGAAATAGTATCTGCTTCACCATTGTGATATGCTTCCATACCTTCGATGTTAGCCATATCATCACCATAACGTACACCTTCATAATCTGGTGATCCGATAATTTCGTGGGTAAAGACGATATCATCTACAGTTAATTCTTCGCCATCATGCCATTTAACGCCTTCTTGAAGAGTTAATGTAACTACGTTATTCTCTTTGTCGAAGTCCATGCTAGCAGCACCATCTGTCCACTGGAAGTTCTCGTCTGAACGTAGAACGCTTCCTGACATAGGTCCCATTAATTGAGAGTCTAGGTTAATACTGTAGAACTCACTACTGAAGATTCCTGGGAATGCAGATTCTGCAACCATAGCAATTTGTAGAGTTGCGTCTTCTACTGCTTCACCTTCGTTAGAGATTACTTCTGGGAAACCAGAACCAGAATCTGCTGATTCTTCACCGGTTTCGTCTCCAGCTTCTTCTTCTCCAACCTCTTCTGTTGTGCCATCATCTGTACCAGTATCTTCTTCGTCTGTTTCAGGTGCTGTATCTCCTGAACAAGCTGCAAGTAGTAAAGCAACTGCTGCTGAACTAGCTAGTAGTCCGTATTTTTTCTTTAGTGACATATGAATTCTCCCCTTTTTCTTTTATAGGTTTATCAAATTATCCCAGTCTTTGTTTCGCGTCTGACGAGCGTTTTAGCGCTTGTCCGACATAGTTTATACTCAGCGTCAACACTAGGATTAAAGTTGAAGCTGGTAGCCAAACCCAAGTTCTATATTCCATATTGTATGGAGTGGTTGCCGAACTAACCAAACGACCCAATGAAGGGATTTGATCCGGCAAACCGAAGCCTAAGAAAGTTAATCCAGTTTCTAAACCGATATTACCAGCGTAAGAAAGGATTAATTGTACCGTTATTAATGATAATAAGTTAGGTAACATTTCACCAAGTATTATTTTCCATGTAGGAGTTCCCATTGTTTTCGAAGCACTAATGTAGTCACGGTGTGACTCAGATAGCGCCTTACTACGAACAATTCGACAGTAACCTGTCCAAGAGAATATACTCATGATAAAAATAAAACTTGGAATTGTAACTTTAGGAACGATTACCATAAATACGATAATGATCATCGTTGTTGGTAGTGTCATAACAAAGTCTGTAACACGCATAATTGCGTTATCGACTTTTCCACCGTAATATCCAGCAATAAGACCTAAAGTGATACCAATAACAGCGATAATTGTTGTAACTGCAACTGCAATAATAATTGAGTTCCATGCTGCTAATAATAATTGTGTAAATACATCTCGACCATATTCGTCAGCACCTAGTAGAAGTGTTTTTTCTCCGTTCCAGGCATCTGCTAATAGTCCCCATTCAAATGAGACAGGCGCTTCAAAGTTATTGAAGATGTCAACTTGCATAACAGCATCTGGGTCTAGTCTTAGTGACCACACAAATGTTGTTGCAAGCATAAGAACTAATACGACTAAAGCAAACATTGCTACTTTATCTTTTTTAAATTCTCTAACAATTACCTTGAAGCCCATTGGTGGGATAGAGACTTCAGCACTTTCACTGGCCTCTTCGACAACGGCAGTTTGTTTGAATTTTTCTTCATTTTTAACCATTTTTTTCAGTCCTTTTCTTTTCTAATTATTAATCAATTCGAATACGTGGATCGACTAGACTTAAGACAATATCTGAAATGAGGGAACCTAATATTGCTAATACTCCGTAAAGCAATGTTAAGGTGATAACTACTGAGTAGTCACGGGCATTAATTGAATTAATGAATAAATCTCCCATTCCAGTAAAAGCAAAAATCTGTTCGATAAATACAGATCCACTTAATAACGCTGAAAAGATAAAACCGATTGATGATGCGATTGGTAAAAATGCGTTTCTGAAAATGTGTTTCGTGTAAATTTTATTTTCTGGTAAACCTTTAGAACGTGCTGTTCTAACGTAGTCTTGTGTTTTAGCATCAATAACTTCATTTCGTAAGGTCTGTGTTATCGAGGCTGTTCCTAATACCCCTCCAGTAAATCCTGGTAGTATTAATCGATAGAACATATCCCAATAGTACTCTGCTGTACCAGCAGTCATAGTAACATCTCTAGAACCAAACGTTGGGAACCAACCTAAGCGGTAACCGAATGTGAATAACACTAATAGTGCTAATACGAATGTAGGAATTGCATAACTTACGTAGTTATATAGACCTACAAATTTATCAAACCAGCTATCGTTAAAACGTCCTGCAAACATACCAAACGGTAATGCAATTAAGTATGTAAAGAACATCGATACAATACCTAGACGTAGAGAGTTAAGTGCACGACCACCAATTAAAGTAGTAACTGGAACTTGGTGTTGGTAACTTCTACCGAAGTCTCCACCTAAAACATTTTTAACCCATCTTGCATATTGCACTGGGATTGGATCATACCAACCTGCGGCTACTCGTAATTCTTCAATTCGTTCTGGTGATATCGTTGGATCAATCATTCCTGTAAATGCATCCCCTGGCATAAAACGAGCTACAGTGAACACGATCATACTTAGCAAAATAATTTGGGGAATCATTGTTAATAAACGACGTACTACTGTTTTCCACATAATTAATTGCCTCCTTCAGATTGCTCATTAACAGAACTGTTTGATGAGTGTGCTATATCTTTAGGATTTAAAGCTACCCAGTGATTGTCATCGAATGTTTGTAAATCATACACTCGACCAGTTTCTGCATAATATTGATTTTGTTGCTCTTGATACGCTCTTTCAACCGCTTGACGTTCAGCTTTATGCTTGTCTCGGTTAAGTGCATCAATCTGAGGGATAGCAGATAATAATCGACGTGTATAAATATGTTGTGGGTCCTCAAATATTTTTTCTTTCAGACCACGTTCAACAAATCGTCCACGGTGCATAATTGCAATATCATCAGCCATGTATTTTACAACACTTAAATCATGAGAGATAAATAAGTAGCTTAATCCATATTCATCTTGAATTCTTCTCATAAAGTTTAATACTTGTGCTTGAACAGATAAGTCAAGTGCTGATGTAGGCTCATCCGCAATAATTAATTTCGGACTACTTGCTACCGCACGTGCAACTCCTATACGCTGACGTTGTCCACCTGAGAACTCATGTGGATAACGATAAATCGCATCTTCGTTCAAACCAACAATTTCTAGTAAACGGATGACTTCGTTCATTTCCTCAGCGTCCGTATAGTTGAAATAGTTACGCATTGGTTCTGCAATAATATCTCGAATACGTTTCTTAGGGTTTAATGATGAAGTTGAATCCTGGAAAATCATTTGAATATCTTTGTTATAGTCTGCATATTCAGACTTTCTACTTCTTGCTTTATTTGTAACATCTACACCGTTGTAGAGTACTTGTCCACTAGTGATTGGCTCTAGACCAATAATCGCTTTACCGATTGTTGTTTTACCAGATCCTGATTCACCAACTAGACCGTATGTTTTACCCTCTTCAATAATCATGTCTACACCATCAACAGCGTAAACCCAATCTTGAATTGTATTAAAGATACCGCCACGGATTGGGAAGTGAACTTTTAAATCTTTTAATTCTAAGAATGATGACATTATTTTTCCTCCCCTTCAAAATAGAAATGCTTCCAACTGTTACCTCTGACTTTATGTCCTGGAGCAATTTCTTCAAGTTGAGGATTTTCATCAAACACTTCATCCGACATCCAAGGTATACGATTCTTAAATCGGTCACCTGTACGTGGAAGAGCTTGTAATGAAGGTACTGTACCTTGAATTACGTGCAATTCAGTTACTTCTTCTCCTTCAAGTTCTTGAGGGATAGAGTTTAGTAATGAACGTGTATATGGATGTTTTGGATCTGTAAATAATACTTCTACAGGAGCTTCTTCTACAATTTGACCTGCATACATTACTGCTACGCGGTCTGCAGTTTCTGCAACTACACCCAAGTCGTGTGTGATTAAGATGATTCCCGAGTTTGTTTCCTCTTGAATCTCATTCATTAAATCAAGAATCTGAGCCTGGATTGTAACGTCTAATGCTGTTGTTGGCTCATCTGCAATAATAATTGGTGGTTTGTTCGCCAATGCTATCGCAATTACAACTCGCTGTCTCATACCACCTGATAATTCATGTGGGTATTGTTTAGCTGTACGTTCAGGATATGGAATCCCTACTTGATCTAATAAATCTAGTACACGTTCTTTTCTTTGTTTATCATTTAAATCTGAGTGGTAAATTAAAGATTCCTCAATTTGTTTACCAACAGTCATTACTGGGTTTAAAGATCCTAGTGGATCTTGGAAAATCATACCAATGTCATTTCCACGAACCCTGTTATATAACTTCTCATTTAATTTAGTTAGGTCTAAGCCTTTATAAAGTACTTCACCTTTAATCTGCGTATTATTTGGATCATGTAATCCAATAATTGCTGTGGCAAGTGTTGACTTCCCTGAACCTGATTCTCCTACAATAGCAAGAATCTCATTTTCCTTTAATGTGAGTGAAACATCATCAACTGCGTTGTGATAATCATCACCGAAACGGAAACCAACTTCTAAATTATTTACTTCTAATAAAGTTTCTTTGGTCGCCACTGTCATTAACCTCCTATGCATTTTGTCTACTATTAATAAGTCATTAATAGATAAACATCAAAACTTAATTTCATAATGTATGCTTTTAAAACAAAATACATAATTGTCACTTGCTGAGAGATGTACATCTGTCATTCAAGCTACATATCATTCTATAGCACATAATTAAAAAATCAAGTCTTTTACTCATTTTTCTTTAATATTTTTAAAACTTTTTAATAAACATGATGTTTTCGCTCATGAGATACACATTAAACTTTCGTCTTAATGTACTCTACAGCCTTACCAACAGTAGTGATTTGCTCAGCTACCTCGTCGGAAATTTCTTCATCAAAAGCATCTTCCATTTCCATCACTAACTCAACTATATCTAAAGAGTCAGCACCTAAATCATCTTGAAATTGTGTTTCATAGGTTATCTTTTCCTCGTCGACACCTAAGCGATCAACAATAATGGCTTTAATTTGGTCAAATATTTCTTGTTCTGTCATTTCAGCCACCTCCTCATTTTCTACATTTAAATACGATAGGTAAAGTTTCACGAAATATTGTTTAATTAGTAATAAAAAATTACCTAAAAATATTGATAGTCATAATTTTAACGCAATCTTAAAGAGATTTCCATAGTTTTCACATTATTTCGGATATAAAACAGTAATATTTAACGAATTTTAATCATTTTCTAGTAATTACTGTACATCTTCGAAATATTGTATAACATCTGCCAATACTTTTGACTGTAGAATCTCATGAGTTTGTCTCAATGTGTGATATACAGCTTCACCATCTGTCGAGCCATGTGTTTTCATAACTGGAGCTTTAACACCAAACAAAATAGCGCCACCTAGTTTTGAAACATCCATCGAGTTTTTCAATTCCTTTAATTGGTCTTTCAATAGAAGAGCTCCTAACTTACTTTTTACTCCACCATTTTTAATACCATCGATTAATTGATTTACAACTGTTGAAGCTGTTCCTTCTATAGACTTAAGAACAGCGTTACCTGTAAAACCATCCATAACTAACACATCTGCTGGACCATTAAAGATTTCTCTCGCTTCTACGTTACCTGTAAAATGAATACTATCATTAGCTTTTAATAAACCATAAGCTTCTTTTGTTAAAAAGCTCCCTTTATTTTCTTCTGTTCCATTATTTAATAAAGCAACAGCTGGTTGTTCTACTTTATGTACAAACTTTGAGTAATAAGCACCTAAAGTCGCAAATTGGTTTAAGTTCTCTGGTTTAGCATCTGCATTCGCTCCTAAATCTAAAACAAGCATTTTATCTCGTTTAGAATTGACAGTCATCATCGATGCCATTAAAGCCGGACGATCAACTCCTCGAATTCTACCTATAATAAGTGTGCCTGCAGCTAATAATGCACCTGTATTACCAGCAGAAAATAGCGCATCGTTTTCGCCATTCTTAACCGAATGGGCTGCTAAGACCATTGAAGCTTGTTTCTTTCTACGAATTGAACGAACGGGATCATCGTCGCCTTCAATCTTCTCATCTGTATGAACGATTTCAATATTTGGATACTCTTTGTTCATAAAGCTTCTAATTTGCTCTTCATCCCCATACATAACCATTGTTGTATCTGGAAATGCTTCTGCAGCGATTAATACACCTTCAACTACTACTTTTGGTGCGTCATCTCCACCCATCGCATCTATTGCTATTCTCATTTTATTTCACTCCTTCATATATAGATTGAGTATTAGTAATTTCTCATTTTCACTAATCCAGTATATCATTAATTTTCCCATCTTCAATACCTACTAATTGTCTTAAATATTTATACTTTTGATTCGACATGAAATCTTCTTCTACTAATATAAGTGTTGCTTCATAACGAGCAGCTTCTAAAGCAGCTTCATCTTCAACTATATCGGCGACTTTAAACTCTGGCACTCCAGATTGTCGTTTTCCAAAGTATTCTCCTGGCCCACGCATCTCTAAATCTTTTTGGCTAATGACAAAGCCATCCGTTGAACTAGTCATGATTTTCATTCGCTTGACGCCGTTCTCACCTTTAGGATCGGCTACTAGGATACAGTAGGATTGTTTTGACCCTCGTCCTACCCTACCTCTTAATTGGTGAAGCTGCGCTAAACCAAAACGGTCGGCATCATGGATAACCATCATAGTTGCATTGGGTACGTCAATTCCCACTTCGATAACCGTTGTCGAAACTAAGATGTCAATTTCATGGTTATTAAAACGAATCATGATTTCATCTTTTTCTTGAGAGGTCATTCGCCCATGCAGTAAAGCTACATTATATTGAGGAGCGAATTCATCCGCGTAAATTTCTGCAAGTTGTGT
>CAZUZA010000013.1:8400-30507 GCA_964624875.1 uncultured Carnobacteriaceae bacterium
ACATCTGGTTGAATCAATGCATGAGTTCCCATTAGTATGTCAATCGTTCCATCTTGTAGTTGTTCCAATATTTCATTACGTTCTTTTGTTTTCGTTGATCCTGTTAAAAGCCCAATATTGATATCTAAGTCACCAAACAAGTTCTTCAAGCTCTTATAATGCTGTTCCGCTAAAAGTTCTGTAGGAGCCATAAATACTGCTTGTACGTCAGCTGACTGTGCAGCAACAATTGCGCCAGCCGCTACAACCGTTTTTCCACTCCCAACATCACCTTGAAGTAAACGATACATTTGAATCGGTCGCTTCATATCTGAACAAATCATATTGACAGCCTGTTTCTGAGCATTCGTTAACTCATAAGGTAATTGTGCAAAGAAAGCCTTTAATCTTTCTAGGTCATAATGAACAGAGCGACCTACACCTTCTTTTTTATGTGTTAATCGTCGAAATTGGATTTGCAATTGAAAAATAAAGAATTCTGTAAAGATAATCGTTTCTCGCGCAATATTCATATTCTCCGGTTTATCTGGAAAATGCATATTGTAAATAGCTTCCTTTAATGGAAGAAGCTTGTATTTTTCTTTTAAATCCAACGTCAGGATTTCACTTATTTGATCCGAGTATTGTTCCCATGCTTCTTTAACTAACTTTTTAATAATTGTATGCGAAATATCTTTGTTCGAGTGATACACCGGCTCAAAATTATCGCCTTCACTTTGAGAGGCTGTTCCTAGGATTTTTATTCCCGTTAGCTGCATACGTTGAGCATCCCATGTTCCAAACACTTGAATAGCCTCACCTGTATTGATTTGTCTTTCTAGATAGTGTTGATTAAAAAAGGTAACAGGAACAATAACATGATCCACATTAATTCGAAAAGATAGTCGACTTTTTCGTCGTCCAAAAAACTGAACATGAGGTTGAGCGATGACAACACCTTCTAAAACGACTTTTTGACGATCTTCTATTAATTCAATATCTTTAACCGTTAAATCTTCATGTCGAAAAGGAAAATAAGTCAGTAAGTCCCAGATTGTTTCAACACCTAATTTTTCTAAGGCTAGAACTCGCTTTTCTCCTACACCCTTTAGTTGTCCAACTTTGTCATTAAATAACTGTTCCATTCCTTCTACCTCCTTTCTGTAGAAATAAAAAGCGAACAAAAAAATATTTAAGAGTAAATACTTTTAAGTTCGCAATCATTCATGTAATTATTCTACAGATATTAATAATGGATAGACAGGTTGTCCACCTTCATGAGTTTCTACTTCGATTTCTGGGTATAACTCTTCTAGTTCTTCAACTAGTGAGTCAATTAGTTCCTCTGTACTATTTTCTCCATAAATCAGTGTAATAAGCTCACTGTCTTCGTCGATCATTTGCTTAATTGTTTCTAAACTGGTTTCTCTTAAATCTGGAGTTGAAACTTTAATATCCCCATCAATCAAGCCCATGAAATCATCTTTACTGATTTCTAAACCATTAATTTCTGTATCGCGAATAGCATTTGTAATTTGTCCTGAAGTGACATATTCTAGTTCTTCAGTCATCATCTCTTTGTTAACTTCTAATTCTCCTTGAGGATTATAAGCTAACATTGAATTTAACCCTTGTTGAACTGAACGTGTTTCAACAACAACTGCGTTCACTTCTGAAACTTCAGTTGCTTGTTTCGCTGCCATAAAGATATTACTGTTATTTGGTAACAGAACATAACCTTTTGCTGGAACTTCTTCCATAGCATCCAAGAAGTCTTGTGTACTTGGGTTCATTGTTTGTCCACCCTCGATAACGTAATCAACGCCGAAGCTTTCAAATAATTCAATGACACCTTTTCCAGCTGCAACAGATATAACAGCTATATCTTTAACTTCTTTCTTCTTTTTAGCTGGTACAGCATCTTGATGATCTAAAGCCGCATGCTGTTCACGCATGTTATCTACTTTAATTTTAATTAACGTACCAAACTTTTGACCATAATTCATGACTTCACCTGGTGTTTCAGTATGCACATGAACTTTTACAATTTCTTCATCTGCAATGACTAGTAAAGAATCCCCTAAATCATTTAGGTAATTTCTAAATTCATCATAATCAAATGCTTCTGGAGCGTCACCTTCACCTAGGCGTACCATGATTTCTGTACAGAAACCAAATTCAATATCCTCAGTGTTTACAATTTCGTGCACGTGATTTCTATGGTGCTCTGCACGAATAAGTTGCTCAATTTCTGGCTCAGCTTGAACAGCAATTTCTTCACCTGTTAGTGATGACAAGAAACCTTCGTATACATAAACTAAACCTTGTCCACCACTATCAACAACACCAACTTCTTTTAGTACTGCTAAAAGTTCTGGTGTATTGTCTAAAGACACTTTAGAAGCTCTTAAGATTTCTTCCATAACTTCGATAATGTTATCTGTTGTTTCAGCTAATTGAACGCCAGCTTCTGCTGATTCTCTAGCTACAGTTAATATCGTTCCTTCAACAGGTTTCATGATTGCTTTATAAGCTGCATCAACACCTGCTTGGAAAGCTTGAGCAAAATCCCAAGCATTGATTTCATTTTTAGATTCAATTGATTTACTAAATCCTCTAAATAACTGAGATAAGATTACACCCGAGTTTCCACGAGCACCCATTAATAATCCTTTTGATAAGGATTGCCCTACTTTTCCTATACTATCTGAATCAACTTCTTTAACAGCTTTTGCACCACTAGAAAAAGTTAAGTTCATATTTGTTCCTGTATCACCATCGGGTACAGGGAAAACGTTTAATGAGTTTACATATTCGGCATTTTCAGATAAGCGCGCATGGCCTGCCACAATCATATCCTTAAAATCATTGCCTGTTAAATTCAAAAGTTCCATTGCTTATTTCCTCCCTAGATCACTAATCATTTTGAACGCGTACGCCATGTACAAAAATATTCACTGCGTCGGCTTTCACGCCAAGACTAGCTTCTAGTTGATAGCTAACTCGCTCTTGCACATTTTTTGATACTTCAGAAATTTTTGTTCCATAACTCACAATGATGTAAACATCTACGACGACACCTTCGTCTTGACTTACGACTACTCCACGAGCAAAGTTATCTCGATTTAAAATTTCGTTAATCCCATCTCTTACTTGATGTCTACTTGCCATTCCTACAACACCTGGTATTTCAGTTGCTGCTCCACCTACTACAGTTGCAATGACTTCATTTGAGATTTCAATAGATCCATAATTATTGTTTACGGTAACGGACATTTAATTTTCTCCTCTCCGCTTACTTTACTTTTTTGTATATATCATAATTAAAGTATTTTATACTCATACAATATTACCTAAAATTTTAAAGAATATCAACATAATCCAAAGGAACATCACTGCCAAAGTCAATACTTGGCTACTTTGGCACACATTCTTCATATCTATACGTCATTTAACCCATCTTTAAATTAATGTATAAAAAAATTAAAATATTCTTGTCTTTATAATTCAATTATGGTATCCTTCTTGAGTATGAAAATAGTCTACGTGCTATTTGCAAAGGAGGAAATACGATGGCTAAAGAATGCTATTTTACAGGACGCACAGCAAGTCGCGGAAATAAACGTTCATTTGCGTTAAACTCTTCAAGACGTACATTTAAACCAAACTTACAAAAAGTTCGTGTACTAATTGACGGTAAACCTAAACGTGTTTGGGTTTCTGCTAGAGCACTTAAATCTGGAAAAGTTCAACGTGTCTAACACATGAAAAAAGCAAGTAAAAAAACGCCGTGATTACTTAATGTAATCACGGCGTTTTTATTTTATCTTATTAGTCGGTACTTTGAACAACTGCTACAATTCCTTCTTTAAATGAAAAATACGCCTCTTCTTCTATAAACTCATTACTAATTAAAGCAATTGGTTGTTCAAAGGTTGATGATTCAAGTGGATATTTTACATTTTCCAATATAAGATCTTTCACTTCTGTTAAAGAGATATAAGATAAATAATCCATTCCTTCAACTTTTTGAACCGTATGTTGCCCTGGTAAAAAATAAGATATATTATTTTTCTCTGAAACATAGTAAAGATTTGCTGTAATCTTTTCAAATCGCTTCTGTATTGCTAAAAGCAAAATACTATAGAGGTGATCAATTCTTCCTCCATACCAATTATAAAGATAGACATCCGCTGTGGGATAGTTATCTAACACATACAATAAAGCTAGTTCTGTATCGGTATCGTCTTTATCCGTGGGAAAGCCCAAGACTTTCGGCACATGTTTTTTAATTTCAACCATTTCATCTTCAGAAATGGAATCAAAATCACCTAAAGCAACATCCACCTTTATTCCTTCATTTAAAGCGATCAATGCACCCTTATCTACCCCGATAACAATCCCTTCATTTTTCATTAAAGGTTTTAACGCGCTGTTATTTGGAGCTCCTAGAACAATATGGATACTTGTCATTTAATTCACCAATTCTTTTAATCTTTGTATCTGGTCTTGTGGTGACTTTGCACCAAAGATATTTGAGCCTGCTACAAAAACATCTGCTCCTGCATCATGACAAAGCTTGATTGTTTCATCATTTATACCACCGTCAACTTGAATTAGAAAATCTAAGTCATTCTCTTCACGGTACTTCGCTAGTTCTTCAATCTTTGATAACATTTCAGATATGAAAGCTTGCCCACCAAAACCTGGATTAACTGTCATAACTAAAACGAGGTCGACTATAGATAAAACAGGTTCAATAAAAGATACAGGTGTACCAGGGTTAATTACTACACCTGGTTGTACATTTTGTGAACGAATATGTTGTAAAACTTGATGTATATTTTTCGTTGCCTCTACGTGTACACTTAAACCAGTTGCCCCTGCTTCTATAAAGCCATTAATCATTTTCTCTGGTTCTTCGACCATAAGATGGACATCCAGTGGCAAATCTGTGTACGCTTTTGCTGCAGCTACCACGTTTGGTCCAAACGTTAGATTCGGAACAAAATGCCCATCCATCACATCGACATGAATCCAGTCTGCTCCACCTTGATCTAACATCTTAATATCTTCACCTAGTTTAGATATATCCGCGCTTAAAATAGACGGTGCAATTTTCCCCATACTTACACTACTTTCTCTTTTATATTTTATTAATATTTCGGTTTTCGATTTTGTATTTCAGTTAATATTTGCAAATAGTTCTTATAACGAAACTCTGCAATTTCTTGCTTTTCAACTGCTTCTTTTACGGCACAATTCGGCTCATTCTGGTGTAAACAGCCTCTAAAGCGACAGTCTGATTTTATAGCCCATATTTCTGGGAAACAAGAAGACAGCTCAGCCACTTCAATATCCTCAAACTGTAACGCACTAAATCCTGGTGTATCCGCAAATCTTCCACCTAGTAAAGGTAATAACTCTACATGACGTGTTGTATGTTTCCCTCGACCGAGTGCTTTAGATGTTTCATCTGTTTTTAAGTCAAATTCAGGGTTTAGGTAATTTAATAACGTTGATTTCCCTGCACCGGACTGTCCGATAAAGACAATAAGTTTATGGTCAAAATAATTCGCAAAGATTGTCTGAACTTCTTCCTTTAAGTCGTTCACTTCATCAACATTCAATGTGATAAATGGGTACCCTATTTTTTCATAGATCTCTTTATAAACTGCTATCTGTTCTTTTGCTTCTTCATTCGCTATATCCATCTTTGATATATAAACAATTGGTTCAATATTTCTATATTCTAACATGACTAAAAAACGATCTAATAGTTGAGTAGAAAAACCTGGTTCCATGACAGAAGCCACAATAACGCCGATATCTACATTGGCAATTGGTGGACGAGCTAACTCATTTTTACGAGGTTTTATTTCAAGTAATGTTCCTTCATCCAGATTTTCACTTTTAAAAACGACATGGTCCCCAGCAAGTGGTGTAATTCCTTCGTTTCGAAATACCCCACGTCCTCTTGTTTGGTATGTGACGCCATCTTTTTCATCTGTTATATAGTAAAATCCACTTAATGCTTTTGTTACTTGACCTTCTTGCAAGAAATGACCCCCTTAGTTTGAATCTGGTGATACAATTGAATCTTCTATTAAAGTCCCATCGCCATAAGTTACTCTGTATCTAGCGCTACTACCTTCTTCGACAACAAACGACAGTTCACGCTCTGTATCTTCCTCAATTAAAAATGAATACGCAACATCTGTGATTTCTCGATTAAAATCATCTATATAAATTTGAATTTCATTTGGTAGTAAAATAGGTGCAGTAGGCTCTTCCTCAGTTTCATCCTCATTATTCGTATTTTCTTCTTCAGTCGACTCTACTGTTCGTTCTTCGTAAGGAATGGTGATTATCTTTGAAAATTCTACGGTACTAATTTCCACTGGCCCTGTAGAAATAACTACAGTTAAAGTGTCTCCTACAAAAAGAGCTGAATCAGCCGATGGCGATTGTGAAATGACTTGTTCAGCCGGTACTTCTTCAGACGATTCTTCTTCGATGATCAATTCGAGGTTATTATTTGTTGCAAATGTTTCGACCATTCTTCTCGAGTAGTTTGTCAAATCTGTATTTATGTTTTGACGACCTTCACTTATCGTAAATGTAATCGTTGTTTCGCTACTAATAAACTCTTCGCCCGCCTCTAAATCTTGTGAAATAATATGTCCTTCTGGAATTGTTTCGTGTGTATCTGTTTCGCTTTCAACTGAAAAACCTAACTCGGTTAATTCTGCACGAATCTCTTCATAATTTTCACCCGTATAGTCTTCAAGCTCGTATGGTGCTTCGCCTAAGCTGACGTATAAATCAACTGCTGATCCCTCACGAACTGTTGTACCTGGATATGGGTTTGAATCGAATACAAGGCCTTCTTCAACCTCATCATTTACACGTTCGATTGTTTCACTTAACACTAATTTATTTTCTTCTAAAAACTCTACTGCATCTTCATAGGTCATTCCAATTAACGTTTCTGGAATTTCAATTTGTTTCGGTCTTGATAGGAACCATACGAAAAATATACCAATTAATAATAAAGGAATTAAAACCAACCATAATTTGCGGCTTTTCTTCGGTTTTCCAGGTTCTCTCACTGGCTTCTCTTCTACAGCAACTGTCTTTTCTGAAACAGGTGCAATCGTGTCTTCGACATCAGAACCAATTAATGGCTCTTTGAGCACAAGTGTTTTTTCTTCATTAATATCCATCGGTACAAATAAAGGCTCATCTCTTCTTTGAGGACTTAATGCGGTCACTAAATCTTCATTCATTTCATGAACCGATTCATATCTATCTTTAGGTTCTTTTGCTGTTGCTTTTAACACCACATTTTCCAATGGTTGTGGAATGCGAGAATCAAATTCACGTAAAGATGGAATAGGTGATTGGAAATGTTTTAATGCAATTGAAACAGCAGACTCGCCTTCAAAGGGTACAGACGCTGTTAACATCTCATATAAAACAATTCCTAAAGAATAAACATCGGATTGTTTCGTCACAAGGTTTCCTCGCGCTTGTTCGGGAGAAATATATTGGACTGATCCTAATAATGAATTTGTTTGGGTAATTGAGTTTTGCGATAAAGCAACTGCAATTCCAAAATCCGTTATTTTTACATTCCCCTCTTTATCAATAAGAATGTTATGGGGTTTGATGTCTCTATGAATGACACCATTTGAATGGGCATAAGCAATCCCACTTAGGATTTGTGACATAATATCAATGACTTTGTTATATGGAATAGGATGATTTTCTTTTATATATTCCTTTAGATCCATCCCATCTACAAATTCCATAACAATGTAAGGCTGCTCACCTTCACCTACATCATAAATATTTACAATGTTTGGATGAATTAGCTCTGTCGTCGAAAGAGCTTCACGTTGAAATCGTCTTAAACTATCCACATCATTTTGAAAGTTAAGAGATATCATTTTAACAGCAACTTCACGTTCTAAAATTAAATCATTTGCTAAATAAACGTTTGCCATTCCACCTGAGCCAATTTTTCCAAGGATTTTGTAACGTCCGTTTACACGTTCACCAATATTCATATTAATCACCTGCCTCAATCTTCAAGTTCTCACGAACTTGGATAATATTTACGGTTACGTTATCAGAAGCTTCCTTCATAACAGCCGTATCGATTAATTCATCCGCTTTTTCATCAAGCGTATTATTTTTAGCTAAAATTTCAATCATTTCTTCATTCGTTAATGTATTTGATACACCGTCAGAATTCAGTAAGACAATATCAACAGTATTTTTTTGAATGCGGAAGAAATCCACATCTACTGGACTATTCACACCTAATGAACGAGTCAGTGCATTTCGATTATAATGCGTCATGGCTTCCTCATCAGAAATTTCACCTCTTCTTTGTAATTCAGATACAAAAGAGTGGTCATCTGTTACTAATTCTAATTGATTATTTCTAAAAACATAGGCTCTACTGTCTCCTATGTTTGCAAAAAGTATGATACTTTCTAATACAACACTAGCTACTAATGTTGTACCCATGCCTTCTAGATCAGCATATGTGTTTGAAGCTTCATAAATTCGGATATTTTCTTCATTAATCTTTTCATTTAACCATTTTTGAACTAAATAAGTATCAGCTGGTCCAAAGTTTGTTTTCTCCCAAGCATTACCGATTTGCGATACAGCCATTTCACTAGCGATATCACCTGCTTGATGACCACCTAAACCATCACAAAGGACACTTAAGATGACATTTTCTTCATTATAAAAAGATTCCGTGAAATCCTGGTTTTCAGTTCGTTTACCTGGATTTGTTTTAATACTATACTTCATTCTACACCTCAGATATTTACTATTTATAAATATATTTTTATTTATTATTTCACTTTACGCATCTTAGCAATGTAAAAACCATCTGTACCATATTGATGTGGATAGATGGATAGCGTGCCTGATTCATTTATTGTCATTTCACTATTTGGCAATTCAATTGGAATTAATTCAAATGCGTCATTCGCTTTTAAAAAGGCTTGGACAACATCTTCGTTTTCACGTTTCGTAATTGTACATGTTGAGTAAACGATATCCCCACCAGTTTTAAGAACTTTACTTGCTGCATTCAATATCTCAAGTTGCAATTTTTGTAAATTCTTAATATCAGCTAATGTTTTATTGTAACGAATTTCAGGTCGTCTACGCATCAATCCTAAGCCGGAGCATGGTGCATCAACCAAAATTCGGTCAAACGATTCCTTCGAATAAACATCCACAACATTACGTGCATCAAGTTCTTTAGTCGTTACAACATCCGCGACCCCTTGACGATCTGCATTTTCATGAATTAATGTCATTTTATGTTCATGAACATCTAAAGCAACAATCTGGCCACCTTGTGAGCTTTCCACATAGTTCGTCGCCATATGCATTGTTTTCCCACCTGGCGCCGCACATGCATCTAAAACTTGGTGTTCTGGCTTGGCATCTACAATTGGAGCAACAAGCATTGAACTTTCATCTTGGACAGCTAAATGTCCTTGTATAAATAGCTCCGAATCAACCGGGACACCGTTTAAAGCAATAATCCCAAAAGGTGAAATATCACTCGGTTCAACTTGATAGCCTTCTTTTGTCAATGTCTCTAAGGCTTCCTCTCGTGAGATTTTCTTTAAATTCACACGAAGACTTAGCTTCGGTCTTTCGACAAGTGACCCCACTAACTTTTCTGCTTCCGCCTCACCCAACTCTTGGATGAACTCATCGACTAACCATATGGGTAAACTATACTGAATAGAAAGACGTTTATTTAACGGTTCAATCGTTTGAGGATCTAATACGCCTTTTCTTGGTATATTACGTAACACACCGTTCACTAAACCAACTACGCCACGATGTCCTCGTGCACGAGCAATATTCGCTGCTTCGTTTACAATCGCATGTGGTGGAATACGGTCTAAGTATTCAAACTGATAGAGTGAAATTCTTAATAATTGAATGACCCAATTCTCAATTTTCTTTTGCTTTTTAATAAAAGGATGCAGTTGATAATCGAGTGTCATTTTTCTTTGAATGACTCCGTAGACTAATTCAGTCAAAAGATTTGTTTCTTCTTTTGATAAATCTTTTTCATTAATCGTTTTTCGTAATAACAAATTACTATATGAACCTTCTAATTCTATTTTTTCTAATATTTCAACCGCTAAATAGCGACTTGTATTTTTAATGTTATTTTTCTTGGCCAAATTGGCACCTACCTTATATCGGTTTTAATACTGTATGTATTTGTCTCTATGATAAATAGTTAACAACACCTCCATTATATTGATTTATCCACTCAAAATCAATGAAGGGTCGAGATTTGGCAAAATCATAAGTAATTAAAAAGATTCAAGAACGGTATTCCAACCTCGTTCTTGAATCGTAAAGTTTATTAATTAAATTGTTGACCCACTTCTAAGTTGGTCCCTGCTAGATAATTTGCCACAGGCATTCTCTTTTTACCAGCTGGTTGAACTTCTAGTAATGACAATACCGTGCCATTACCACAGGCTACTTTTAACTCGTTTTGATCGATTGCAACAACCGTCCCTGGCTCTTCAGTTGTCGTTTCTTCCACTACTTCTGTTGCCCATAGTTTAAAACGTTCATCGGCTAGTAGTGTATAAGATCCTGGCGCTGGACGTAATGCGCGCACATGATTGAAAATAGCTTTAGCTTCTTTCGACCAATCAATTCGTTCTTGTTCTTTTGAAATCATAGGTGAAAACGTCACGTCAGCTTCATTTTGTGGAATCGAATCATTTTCTTTCGCAAAAATAACTGGCAAGGTTTCCATCAATAAGTCTCTTCCTAACAGACTTAACTTGTTAAATAAACTACCTGTATCATCTTCATCTTCGATTGGAATCGCTCGTTGACTAATAATATCGCCTGCATCCATCACTTTTTCCATATACATAATCGTCACACCTGTTTTTTCGTCACCATTTAATACAGCATAGTGAATAGGTGCTGCGCCTCTATATTTAGGTAATAAAGATGCATGAACGTTAATGGAACGAAGTTTAGGGGCATTTAATAATTTCGTTGGTACAAACTGACCGTAAGCTGCCGTAACAATTAGATCTGCCTCTAACTCGATTAATTGGTTCATTTCATCTGAACCAGATAGTTTTTCGGGTTGGTATACCGGGATATCTTGTTCAACAGCTAACTGCTTAACTGGAGGTGGTGTCACAAATTGTTTACGCCCTACTTTACGATCGGGTTGTGTAACAACTCCGATGACGTCAATTTCAGTATCGTCAATCAATGCTTGAAGGATTGGAACTGAAAACTGTGGTGTGCCCATAAATATAACTTTTTTCATCGTTAAAATCTCCTTAATCATCTGTTATAAAAAGTGACTTGGTTGTGGATCAATTTTTATAAGTAATCCTTTTGTTTGCTCTACTTGGGTCGTGTTTAACAACTCATGCAGGGCTTCTTTTAATTTTGTTTCTGATTTATATTTTATAATCAATTGGAAGTGATACTTATTATGTGTTCTTGCTACAAATCGAGGTGTCGGACCTAATATTATAGCATTTTCACTTAGATAAGGTTTTAAAAACGCCGCTACTTTTTGAATATACTTTGCGGCTGTCACTTCATTTTCATGACTAACCTGTACACTTGTTAAAAAGTAATACGGACTATAATCACTTAAATGGCGGTATTTCATTTCATGATAATAAAATTGTTCATAATCATGTTCTTGTGCAAATTGAATCGCATAATGTTCTGGGTTGAAAGTTTGAATAACAACATCCCCTACTAGCTCCCCACGACCAGCACGACCACTCACTTGGGTTAGTAACTGGAATGTTTTTTCCGCAGAACGGAAATCAGGTAGCCCTAGCGCTGTATCAGCATTCAACACCCCTACAAATGTAACGTTTGGAAAATCTAATCCTTTTGCGATCATTTGCGTTCCTAGTAAAATATCCGCTTCATTATTGCCAAAAGCTTGTAGTATTTTTTCATGCGAGCCTTTACGACGAGTCGTGTCGACATCCATTCTTAAGATACGTGCTTCCGGGAAAAGTTCTTGTAATTCTTCTTGTATTTTTTGCGTCCCTGTTCCAAAGTATCGGATACGGTGACTATTACATGATGAACAGATTTTAGGAATGCCTTCTTCATGACCACAATAATGACACTTCATAGAATGGGTGTCCATATGCAAAGTTTGCGAAATATCACAATTCGGACACTTCAAAACAAAGCCACAGTCACGACACATGACAAACGACGAATAGCCTCGACGGTTTAACATCAAAACGGCTTGTTCACCTTTTGCGAGACGGTCAGTTAATGCATCGCGTAATGGCGTCGAGAATAATGTTTGGTTCCCCATTCGCATTTCATCACGCATATCAATCACATTCACTTCAGGTAATGGGCGCTTATTCACACGATTCTTCAATTCAATTAAGGTGTAAACTTCTTTAGATGCTCTTGCGCGAGACTCTAAGGACGGCGTTGCACTTCCCAAAACAACAGGACAATTATGCTCATTTGCTCGCCAAATCGCAACATCTCGTGCGTGGTAACGCGGCGAATCGGATTGTTTATACGACGTTTCATGCTCCTCGTCGATCACAATGATTCCTAAGTTTTCAATCGGGGCAAATACACTTGATCGTGCACCTACGACGACTTTCGCCTCACCTTTTTCAATTTTTCGCCATTCATCATACTTTTCACCATTCGATAAACCACTGTGTAAAACAGCCACATCAGTCCCAAATCGACCTTTAAAGCGATGAACCATTTGCGGTGTTAACGAGATCTCAGGCACTAAAACTAATGCACCTTGCCCTTTTTTCAACACTTCTGCAATCGTTTGGAGATAGACTTCCGTTTTTCCACTTCCCGTAATTCCTTGGAGTAAAAACACTTCGTTTATTTCTTCTTGAATCGCATGATTGATTGCCTCATAAGCCGCCTGCTGTTCCTCATTTAATTGTAACGGTGTTGTCAGTTGAATATCAGAGTGTTCATATGGGTTTCGGTAAATCTCAACTTCTTCAAGGACACACCATCCTTTTTCTACGCCACGGTGAATGACACTTGATGAGATATCATGGTCTTTCGTCAGTGCAGTAAAACCGAGTGTCTCTCCTTCATCCAATTGTATGAGCAAATGGATAAATTGTTGTTGGCGATGGGCATTTTTGGGAATTTCCTCGTACTCTTCCATTAATTGTGTTGAAGGCATTGCTTTTTTAACAAGCCGTTTCATTTTTTTAGTGACTTTATCATCTACTAAATAATTCACATCGACTTTACCATCACGTTTTAAAGAAAGCATTTGACTGGTTAAATCTCTCTCTTCGACTTCTTCCCAATCTAAATAGTCTTTCCCTTTAAATAAATCAAATAGGTCCTCATCAGATAGTTCACCTGTACGTTTAACAACCTTCTTATAAGTCGCACGTAAAACAGCGGGCAACATCGTTTGGTAACAACTAATTCGAAAACTATACGTTGTTTGTGCCATCCATTCACCTAGCTCAATCAATTCACTGTTTAGAACGGGTTCTAGATCCATCACATTACTAATTTCTTTCAATTGCCCTTGGAAGATTTGCGTATCCTTTAAGTCAGTCACAAACCCTTGGACTCGTCGGTTTCCTTGTCCAAATGGAACAATTACACGCATACCAATAGCGAGATCTTCTTGAAACTTGCTTGGTACTTTAAATTCATATGGATTGTTCGTCTGTAAAGTCGGAACATCCACAATCACTTCTGCTATATGGTTCACGTCTTTTATTTCCTTTCAATTAACATATTTATGCTTTTACTTGTTCTTCAATAATCGTCTTCATTAACAAATCAGCTATTTCGGTCTTTGTTGTTAATGCAATCGGTATTCTTTTTTGATCTGCAGTGAAAATCACAACTTGATTCGTGTCTGCATTAAAACCTCGATCATCTTTACCAACTTCATTCGCAACAATCATATTTAGATTTTTCTCAACCAATTTCTGTTGTGCATACTTTTCAACATGATCTGTCTCCGCTGCAAAACCAACTAAAAATTGGTGGTCTTTCCTTTGACCCATTGTTTTTAATATATCTGGATTTTCTTTTAAATGAATAGTCAATGCATCCTCATTGTCTTGTTTTTTCATTTTAGAATCTGCTGCATTTTCAACACCATAATCAGAAACAGCTGCTGACATAATCAAAATATCTGTGTCATCAAATCGCTCGTTAATTGCATCAAACATTTCATTGGCTGAATCAATGCGAATGGTTTTAATTCCAGCAGGTGCACTTAAATTGCTGGCCGTAACTAAGACGACATCGGCTCCATTGTAATAAGCTGCTTCTGCAATGGCATGCCCCGTTTTTCCAGATGAATCATTTGTTATATAGCGTACCGGGTCAATTCGTTCCTTCGTACCCCCTGCGCTCACAATGACTTTTTTATTTTTTAAAGGTAAGTCGACCGTCCGTTGAAGAATAAAGGCATTCAATTCTTCTAGAACACGACTATTCTCTGGGTAACGACCCTTTCCTTCATATCCTTCAGCTAAAAAGCCCGTATCTGGATCGACCACATACATGCTTCTATTTTTTAAGGTTTGAATGTTTTCTTGTGTTGCTGGATTCTCAAACATATCTGTATTCATTGCCGGCACAACAAAAATCGGTGTTTTTGTAGCTAAAAGTGCGGAAGTCAGGAAATTATCTGCTAGTCCATGAGCCATTTTAGCAATAGTGTTCGCTGTAGCAGGTGCGACAACAGATACATCTGCCCAATCCGATATATCGACATGAGCCACATGACTTGGTTCTTTTTCTGTAAATGTATCGATATAGACTTCATTTTTACTTAATATTTGAAACGTTAATGGTGCTACAAACTTAGTTGCTGATTCAGACAGCGCAACGCGTACATTTGCACCTTCTTTAATAAAGGATCTCATTAAATCGACTACTTTATATACGGCAATCCCACCAGTTACATATAGTGCTACATTTTTATTTTTTAAGATCATTCGAACCCACCCTATTCTTTATTCATTCTCTGTTATTTTAACAAAATAAACCTTGAATAACTAATATCCTGAAGTTAATCGTCCATATAAGATTAACACAAATTACCGATAAAAGTGGATGTCGTGTACTCCTGCCTGAAATGGTGGTTCTATAATATTTGGTGTTAAAAAAAGACAGCCCGTATCAGATACGGAACTGCCTTAAATATCATTACTGATTATAAAATACTTTGGTCAACACTATCTGGATCAATCACAATGTCACCTGATGCAATTTCTTCAAGTGCTTTTCCTACTTCAGATATTGATTGGTAACTTTCTAAGTATTCCGTGTTAGTTTTCCCAGGGACTACTTCAAAGTCATGTGCTCGTTTTGAAGCGATAGTAACTAAAGAATATTTTGAATCTACTTTTTCTAACAATCGATCAATTGATGGATAAATTAACAATTACTTCATCTCCTCTATAATCTTTGAGAAACGCTCTATGTTTCTTTCAACTTTTAAGTGTTCACTTTCAATAATACTACGAATTTTACGAGCTGCTGCATCTACAGAATCATTTTCAACTACGTAATCATAGTATTTAATTAATTTCAATTCTTCACGGGCTTTTTCCATACGTTGTTTGATAACTTCTGGTTTATCCGTTCCACGATTCTCTATACGCCATTCTAATTCTTCTAAATCAGGCGGTGATAGGAAAATAAAGATTCCTTCTGGCATGCGTTTTTTTACTTTCAAAGCGCCTTGTACTTCAATTTCTAAGAATACATCGCGACCTTCATCCATTGTCTGTCTAACATAATCAACAGGTGTACCATAATAATTGCCAACATAGTTCGCATATTCTAAAAGTCTGCCTTCTTTAATATACTGTTCAAACTGCTCTTTTGTTCTAAAAAAGTAGTCTACCCCTTCTACTTCACCAACACGTTGTTGTCTAGTTGTCATTGAAATAGAAAAGTCAAAGTCATTATTATAATGTTCAAAAAGATGTTTACGCACCGTTCCTTTACCGACTCCCGATGGGCCGGATAGGACAATCAATAATCCTTGCTCCTCCATTTTCATTTCCCTTCTACTACTTAAAGCATACATATTAATCTGTCTTACTATAATAACATAGTTTAGGTATTTGTGAAGAAATTAAAGCAAGAATTCTTTGAATGAAATCGTTTTTTTCACAAACTTTAGTAGAATAATAGAAAAACTAGTCAGTTTTCTCATTTTCTGACTAGTTTTATTTATTATTGACCCATGTCTTTAACTTTAATTAATCGAGTAATTTCTGCACGTTCATTTTCTTCTAGCTTCATTTCAATAAAGTAAATGGTTTCTTCTAAATCAGGAATTGTTTTATATTCCAAAGCATTTACACGACGTCGTGTTTTCTCAATTTCATCAGCGATTAATTGACAACGTTTCTCGATTTCCGCTAATTCTAGCATACGAGGCATAACGTTTAGCATTTGTTCAATAGCTGAATCTAATTCACCGTTAGAATTTAAATAACCATAATGAATATCGCTAATATCATCGGGTGTATCCTCGTAGTTAAAGTTCATTTGAGGTACACGGATGTTCATAATATTTTCTTGGTCAATGTTTAATGAGACACTTTGAGATGGTGTCGTCATCACTTCACCTAAGAAACTATCATGAAATAAAGCACTTGCTAGAGAGTAGGATTTCATTCCGGCCTCAATTTTTTCTTCAACCTCATTACGTAACTCGTTGTTTTTACGAACTAAAGTAATGAATTGACGCATGAGTTCATCTTGTTTATCTTTTAAAAGTTTGTGACCGCGTGTAGCTAGTCCTTGGCGTTCTTTCAAACGCGCTAACTCCATCCGAGTAGGATTGACGTTTAATCTTGCCATTGTATCATCCTCCCTTAGGTAGATACTTGTCTAGCATTTCATCACGAATACGTGTGAGTTCTTCTCTCGGTAATATTTTGAGTAGGTCCCATGCTAAATCTAAAGAATCTTCAATTATGCGATTGGTATAGTTTCCTTGATCCACATATTCTGATTCAAAACGATTAGTGAACGCTACATATTTTTTATCTGTTTCAGTTAAAGCTGCTTCACCTAAAATAACCGATAATTCTTTTGCTTCTTTACCTTCAGCATAAGCTGCGAATATCTGGTTCATTGTGGATGCATGATCCTCACGTGTTTTTCCTTCACCAATTCCATTATCTTTTAATCGTGATAATGATGGTAATACATCAATCGGTGGTTCAATTCCTTGATTAAATAACTCGCGGGACAAAATAATCTGTCCTTCAGTAATAAAACCTGTTAAGTCGGGAATGGGATGCGTAATATCGTCTTCAGGCATCGTTAACATTGGGATTTGAGTAACGGAACCTTCTACTCCTTCTAATCGACCAGCACGCTCATACAACGTCGCTAAGTCTGTATATAGGTATCCAGGATACCCTCCACGACCAGGAACTTCTCGACGTGCAGCAGATACTTCACGTAAAGCATTTGCATAGTTTGTCATATCCGTCATGATAACCAAGACATGCATATTTTTTTCAAATGCTAAATATTCCGCTGCTGTTAATGCCATTTTTGGTGTAGCAATTCGTTCAATGGCTGGATCATCCGCTAAATTTATAAAGACAACTGAGCGATCAATGGCTCCTGTTTTTCTAAAATCATCTAAGAAAAACTCAGCTTCATCATGAGTAATACCAATCGCTGCAAAGACAACTGCGAATTCTTCATCAGAATCTTTTACAGATGCTTGACGAGCAATTTGTACTGCAAGCTCATTATGAGGAAGGCCTGAACCTGAAAACACAGGCAATTTCTGGCCACGTACTAAGGTATTTAAATGATCGATTGTAGAGATTCCTGTCTGAATAAATTCATCGGGGTACTCTCGGGCAATCGGGTTAATCGATTCTCCATTAATGTCAACAGATTTCTCTGGAATTAACTCAGGTCCACCATCATAAACACGACCCATACCATCAAACGTACGGCCGACCATGTCTTCTGAAACGTCTAAAGTTAATGGTTTACCAGTGAAACGAACTTTGGTATCACGAAGATTTATACTAGAAGTCCCTTCGAAAATCTGAACAGTTGCTGTATTTCCTTCGATTTCTAGTACTTGTCCTAATCGATGTTCACCATTCTGTAATTCTATTTCTACTAGTTCATCATATTTTGCACCTTCGACACCTGTTACGGTCATTAAAGGGTCAACAACTGATGTGACCGAGCGATATTCTTTTAATACCATTAGTTCGCACCACCTTTTTGTAAAACTTCTTGAAGTGTTTCTTTCATATCCGTACGAATTTCAATCACCTTTTCAATTTCTTCTTCAGGAATAAATTTCATACGACTAATTCGTTCACGATTCTTGCCAGTTCCTTCAATTATTTCATTGAAATATGAACCTAAATCTAAAGCACGTTGTGCCTGGTCATAGAACTCCATAATAACGGCCATCATTTCAAATTGTTTTTTAAATGATGTGTACGTATCGACATCATCATAAGCATTTTGCTGTAAGAAATCTACACGAATCATACGTGCCACAATAAGTTTCAAACGGTCAGAATCAGATAAAGATTCTACTCCAACTAATTGAACAATTTCTTCTAATTCATTCTCATCTTGTAGTAGGTATTTTGCACGATTAACCATGCTATTCCAATCAATATCGAAGCGATCACCCATAGTGTGATTTACAATGCTAGAATACTGAGAATAAGAATCTAACCAGCTCACAGCTGGGAAGTGACGTCTTCTAGATAGCGAACTATCTAATCCCCAAAACACTTTAACAACTCGTAATGTATTCTGTGTAACGGGCTCCGAAGTATCTCCACCTGGAGGTGAGACGGCTCCTATCGCTGTAATACTACCTTCTCTTTCATCATTTCCAAGTGTTACAACTCTTCCTGCTCGTTCATAGTACTCTGCTAAACGACTACCTAAGTAGGCAGGATATCCTTCATCACCAGGCATTTCTTCTAAACGACCTGAAATTTCACGAAGTGCTTCTGCCCAACGAGATGTTGAGTCCGCCATAACTGCTACTGAATAACCCATATCTCTATAATATTCTGCAATCGTAATGCCCGTATAGATAGAAGCTTCACGAGCTGCAACCGGCATATTTGAAGTATTTGCAATGAGAACAGTTCGTTCCATAATCGAGCTACCTGTTTCAGGGTCGATTAATTGAGGAAACTCATTGATTACTTCCGTCATTTCATTTCCACGTTCTCCACAACCAATGTAAACAACAATATCTACATCAGCCCATTTAGCAATTTGTTGTTGCACAACTGTTTTACCAGCTCCAAATGGCCCTGGTATAGCAGCTGTACCACCTTTTGCTACTGGGAAGAGTGTATCAATAACACGCTGACCAGTAATTAATGGTTCTGTTGGGTTTATTTTATGAGAATATGGTCGTCCTCTACGAACCGGCCACTTTTGAACCATCGTAAAGTCTTGCTCGCCATTTTCTGTATCTAGAGTATAAATTGTTTCTTCTAAAGAAAACGAACCACTTTCTATGTGTTTGACGGTTCCACTAACACCGTTTGGGACCATTATACGATGTTCTATAATCGATGTTTCTTGGACAACACCTATGATGTCCCCGGATGAAACTTCATCCCCAACTTCTACTCTTTTTTCAAATTCCCAAATTAATTCACGATTTAAAGGATCAATATCAACCCCTCGTTCGATATAATGACTATTTGTTTTGTCTACGAAAGACTGTAATGGACGTTGAATTCCATCAAACATTTGTGCCATTATTCCAGGACCTAGTTCTACAGATAATGGTTCTCCTGTAACAACAACTTCTTCACCAGGACCGATCATTGATGTTTCTTCATAAACTTGAATGGAGGCAACATCTCCACGCATTTCAATTACCTCACCGAGAAGGCCTAATTCCCCTACACGGCAGATATCTTGTATGCTTGCATCCTCCATACCACTAGCGGTAACTAAAGGACCAGACACACTTACTATTGTTCCGTTTTTCAAATTTTTAACCTCCTATAAGATATTTTGACCCACAGCTTTTTCTACGTTCTCTTGTACGCGTTTCTTTCCAATCCCACGCGAACCTTGATGACCAGGGATCAAAATGATGGCAGGTAGTAATTCTTCATCATACTTATGAATTGTATCTGCTATATTTTCAGCGACTTGTTCAGTAATATAAATAACACCATACTCATTATCCGCTAACTCATCAACTTTCTTACTTGCTTCTTCATTACTATCTATTTGAAAGACATCGAATCCTAACATTCGATAAATAAGGATCGAGTTATTATTTCCAATGACACCAATTTTATGTGACATAATTTAAACGCAACCTTTCATTTATCTCTTCGACACTCATATCCGTACTCTTTGCATAGTAAATTATTCGCAAGTTCTTTACTTCGATTTCTTTTGCATGAATATATGCGACTAGTGGCAGTGGACCGGATACAACACGCTTCCCATCTTGCATAAGACGCATAATTTCATCATCGATGACTGCTTCTAATTTTAATGTTGAAATACTATTTCCATCTGTGCTGACTTGCTGAACGATTTTATCTAGATGTGTTTTATCATAAAATGCAATTACATCGCTCATCTCTTTTTGACCTAACTCGATTAATTCCGCTTTTGAAATAGAACCCGAGCTAGAAAGTACAGCATTTAAAAAGTTTCTTGTACGATTTTGATGCATCGCTCGTACTAATGTAATAATGTTTCGATAATCAATTTCTTTCTCCGTCATTTCAATCAGTTGTTTGTCTCCAATTTCATCTGCTAATATTCGCAGATGCGTTAGATAACGACGATCTAATATGACGTCAATTGAATATAAATCTTGTAATTGTTCATAACCTTCACTTGCTTCATTAATACTTTCTAAATAATGAGAAGACAATCTTTGACTCTCTCCTGAAGTAATTGCATAATCGATTGCTCGTTTATTAATCGGAGAAATAGGAATGTACAAATGAGAAAGATCGGTTCCTCTTAACATCTCTTTAAAGTTTAACTTGATATTATGATAGGTATATCGCAATGAAACATACTCACTGACTTTCGTTTCTGGAGTTACTTCATAAACTTGTTCATATGCGTCAACTAACGAATTTGTAAGAACATCTTCAAAGTTCCCATCCGTCAATCCTTCCATATACTTTTCATAAGAGGTTTCATTTAAAATTTGAACAACTTCATCCACATCATCTGCATGTACTAATCGTTCAAAGTAATCTTCGGTAAGGAGGCTTTTTTCATAAACACGAACAAGTACATTACTTGATCCATACTTTCTGTTCTGTTTGGCCATATTTACCCTCCTTATTCATTATCAAAAAGTTTATTTGTTACATGTCCAAGTAAAAAGTTTTTATTTTCTAAAACAAGCTCGTCAAAAAAGTAATTGTAATCAATATTATTCATTCGAACGAGTAAGCCTGATTTATTCTTAACCGTTTCTTCTTGAATCTTCACGTGATTATTCCATGGTAAGGCTTTGTTTAAAGCTTCAGCATCCATTAAATGAGCTGTTCTCTCACCCAAAAGAATTTCTACTGACTGAGTTACATCTACGTTATTTAAAGCGTTCATAACTATTTTCATAAACTCTTCTGAAGAAATCGAACTTAATTTATTTGTAGCTTCTTTAAATGTTCTTTGAATAACTTTTTGTTTTTCTTTTAATACAGCATTTCGATAATTCACACGTTCTGTGTTTTCTTTCATCGCATAAGTGCTGTTTAAGTCATTTAAAATTCTCTCTTTTTCAGCAGCTAACTTGGCTTCAGCCTCTTTCTGGGCACGTAAAACTTCTAATTCATTTTGTTTTTCGGCCTGAGCGAGTTCATTTTGAATGGTCGTTTTTTCTCTTTCAGATAAACGTTCAATCATTAATTTTAATTTCGCCACTTTGCTCCTCCTTTATACATAAATTCTTGCTTCTACTCGATATTATTTGAATAAAATAAGTAATAACGAACCAACGAACGCAAGAACTGCAAACATCTCAACCATGATTCCGTAAATTAA
>CAZUZA010000014.1:0-11418 GCA_964624875.1 uncultured Carnobacteriaceae bacterium
TCTTTTTTACTTATATAGAAGAAATTGGAATCTTATATTATAGAATTGCCATTACGATATAGTTTAAGATAAATAAGCCCATTGATACCCACAATATTGGGTGAACTTTGTTAGCTTTCCCAGTAGCAATCGCGATAATTCCGTATGAAATAAATCCTGCTGCGATTCCGTTTGAGATTGAGTAAGCGAAGCCCATGAAAATTGAAGCAAAGAATGCTGGAACTGCAATTTCAAAGTTGTCCCAATCAATATTATTTAATGAGCTTAACATAAGAATACCAACAATAATTAATGCTGGCGCTGTAGCTTCAGCAGGTACAACCGCCAATAATGGAGATAAGAACATCGCTAAAACGAAACAGATTGCAGTAACAACAGATGTAAATCCTGTACGACCACCTGCACCAATACCTGCAGCAGACTCAACGAATGTTGTTGTATTTGACGTACCGAAGATTGCACCAATAACTGTTCCGATAGAATCTCCAAACATTGCTTTATCCATCTTCGAGTTAAAACCTTTACCTTCTTCTAAAGCTTTCATATCTGCGTCAGTAAAGATACCCGATTGACGACCTGTTCCAATAAATGTTCCCACTGTATCGAACACATCAGCCAAGCTAAACGCAAAGACTGTCATGATAACGACTGGTAATTTTGAGGCATCACCAAACAATGAAGGTAAACCTTCTGATGTAAAGATCACACCAAATGTTACACCTAAGTCTTCAAAAGCATTCGCAACTGAATTCTCTGCAAAGTTGATTGCTGATAAATCTGTCACACCGAACACAATACTTAATAACGTTGTTGCAACAATTCCGATTAAAATAGCACCTTTTACGTTGCGTAACATTAAAATAATTGTTAAGAACAAACCAACTAATCCAATCAATACAGCTGGCTGAGTAAAATCGACTAATTCTTGTAAAATACCACCTGTCGAAATAACGTTTGTGATTCCTCCTGAGAAACTTTCTGTTGCTGGATCTAAGCCGTTTACTGATGCGATGTTTGAAGCATCTGAAGTAAACTTCAACAGCCCTAAGTTTTTAACTCCTAGATAACCTATGAAAACACCAATACCTGCTGAAATAGCGTTTTGTAATGAATCTGGAATTGCGATAATTAACATACGACGGATATTTGTTACAGTAATTAAGATATTAATAAGTCCACATAGGAATACCATCGATAATGCTTCTTGCCACGTAAAACCTAAACTAAATACAACTGTATATGTAAAAAATGCGTTCAATCCCATACCTGGTGCTAATGCATAAGGTACGTTTGCAATAAGTCCAATTGCCAATGTTGAAATGGCTGAAGCAAAAATTGTTGCTAAAAATACAGCCTGACTTGGCATACCTGCTTGAGCTAATATTGATGGGTTTACAAATAATATATATGACATAGCTAGAAATGTCGTAATTCCAGCAGTTACTTCTACACTCAAGCTTGTTTTATTTTCTTCAAACTCGAAAAATGATGCAATTTTATTCACGTTATTATCCTCCCGAAATAATCATTATTTAACACGTTGAAAGTATAGCATATTATCCGAATGAAAAGCAAACACTTTTGACATTTATATTGTTTTCGTTCGGATTTAGTCGTTTTCGATCATTATCACTACCCCTTCCCATTTTATTGTCCGTCAATCATTTCTAGTCTCAGCATGTGAGACAATACATTGATGAGTGACAGCGTTTCCAATACAATGAACGTAGATAATTATTAGAAGGAGTGTACAGATGGAAGAGTTTATTCAATTTATTTTAGAAAAAGATCGTGTGCTAATCTTTAAGCCAGAGATAGAAGATGAGGTCATTGCGACGATTCTCGGAGATACAAAAGCTTACGCGAAACTTCAAGAAGAAACGGAACAAGAGATCATACCTGCTGAATGGGTGGATCGTGAAGATATCTTCTTAGGCAACTTTTCATTAAATATGTTTTTACGCACGAGAAAGTTGATGGGAAATGAATTTGAGCTGGATGAATTTAAAAAAGTTTGGACAGACTATACCCAAACAGAAGACTACTATATTCAAATTGCGAACTATATGATAAATAGTGACGATTACCGTTACGCGGATCGTTACAAACTAAAGAACGGTGAAACACCTACTCTCTCTCATAAAAGTAATTTAATTAAAAATATGCAGGAGCTACAACAGAGTTTCCAAGGAAATCCTGTTGCAGAAAGTCTCTATGTTCAAAAAGTAGGACTTATCGGTAAAAAACTATTTAAAATAATCAATACGTAAACAAAAACTCGCTGATATTTTAACATCAGCGAGTTTTCTTATTTTATTTATTTTCTAAAAATGGAAATAGACTATCTATAGAGGGAACCTCTTCAACAAAGCCATATTTCTTTATATTATGCTCTGAACGAAAATGTGTTTTTTGGATTTCTTCCCAATGTGTATTTTCTTTTAATACGGGATGTTCTGCCAATAAATATTGAACATAAGCATTCAAATGCGTAAATTCCGTAAGCGCCTTATAAAATACTCCAAACTGGTCCACATATAGTTGATGACGAATTAAGTTATTAAATAAACGTAAATCTGTTTCAGTCAATTGTCCAGCCCATAAATAGTGGTTGTTTGCTAAATAATCATTCAACAGCTCATACGTTTCTTCAAGCTCGTTTATTCCAACTGCTTTTTCTTGTCCTTTTTTTCCAGCAACTTGGTATATTTTTAAATTAACGTGTTCATATAACCATGCATTCCACTTTTGGAGCATCTTCCTATGCTCTTTTGGAAATAAACTCTCTCCTTCATACACTTCTGCCTCATCCATAATCTCAGCCATCAACATACTCATATGATACGTGTCATTGGTAATAACTGTTTGCGTCTTCTCGTTATATAAGAACGGCTGTGTTGCCCTGATTTCTTCCGGAAAATACTTTTGGATCGATCCTTCAGAAAAATGTGAGTCTGTACGATCAAACACCCAGTTTTCACCCAATTGGTAATAAGGGGATAAATGATGTTCGTTAATATATTTGTCCAACTGATACCATTTGTATACTGCTGTCGTGCGATTCGCTCGTGGACAGGCTGGTAACCAAACATAACGTAAATGACCGGTAAGAAGTTGTTCTTTTAGTTCTGATACCGATATTTGTATAGTTTGCTTAAAAGGGTATTTCTCGTTGAACGCTTGTAAGTTTATATTTTCAACTTCATTTAATAACATTTATTCACCTTTACTCCTTCTGATTAAAACGTAAAGTTTGCATATCTTTCTAAAATTTCATGACATAGAACTTCTGATTTACCAACATACGTATGGACATTAAACAAATCATCTAATTCATTTTTCGACAATGTGTCTTGAACCGTCTCATTTGCTCGTACATTTTCTTCAAACAAACTTCTCTGCTCACGACTCTCATTTCCGATTTCATAAATGAGTTTATGCGCTGCTCCTTTTCCAAGTTTTGCAGAAAGCGCCATCATAACGCGTTCAGAAACAATCATGCCACCTTCAACGTGGAGATTTTTTTCAATGGCATCCAGGTGAAATGTTCCATTTTGTAAAGCTGCTGTTAGGTAGGCTAATTGACCGGATAAGTACATACAAATATCAGGAATTGCGACCCACTGATTACGCCATCCAATCGTATCTTTTTCATGAGAAACATGCATCGATTGATACATTAAGTTCATTTCGTTATGAATAAGATTCCCTAAGTTATAGACAGCTTCAGATAAATAAGGATTACGCATCGTCGGCATTGCCGTTGAGCCTTGTCGACCCTTACCGTATGACTCATCAAATTCTTTAATTTCAGAACGAGATAGATCAAACAGGTTTTTCCCCATCTTCCCCATCACACCACTCAGCATCGCTAGAATATGGGTATACTCGACGAACCGACCTCTTTGCGTGTGCCAGCCAATTCGATCAAAAGAAAGCTCTAACTTATTCGCAACAGCCTCAGCCATCTCGAATCCTTGGTCACCATATCCTGCATAAGAGCCGACAGCGCCAGATAACGCGCTAGTGAACACATAGTCTTCACTTGCTTTTAGTCGTTCGTACAAGTCCATTAACTCGCTTAGATAGACAGCCAATTTATAGCCATAGTTAATTGGAATCGCGTGATTTCCATGCGCTCTACCTGCTCCAACAACGGTACTTAATTCTTGTGCCTTTTCTGAAATTAAACGCATTAATTTTTTTAAACGCTTCAGCGTATCTTGATGCGCTTCCTTTAATTGTAAAACGGTTCCTGTATCTAAAATATCTTGTGTCGTTGAACCAAAATGAAGATAACTTCCGGCATCTTCTGGCAGCGTATCTTCAAAATACTTTACAAAGCCAGATAAAAAATGGCCCGCTCTACCATAGCTCAATCTTAATTTACGCATATCGATATTTTCATACTTCACATACTCACTAATTATTTCTGCTTTGTCTGCTGGAATAATCCCTAATGCTGCTTGAGATTGTGCAAGAGCTACCTCAACTTCACAAATCTTCTGTAGTCTGTTTTCATCATTCCAAATATTGCGCATCCCGATTGCAGAAAATTCATTCTGCATCATTTCCATACCTAATGCTCCAGATCCCATCTATATTCTCCTTATCTATTTCATTAAAAATCTACTTAACAAGTCTTCTTCTTCATTGCTAAAATATTGATGTACTTTTGCTTGGAAAAACGTCAATATGGCAAAAAGCAATAAGTAGAAAAAGGCTAATAAGCCATATATTAAAAATGGTGCATAGTAAAAATCAATAAATTGTTTTCCGGCTAGTAACATATCGGAGAGTCCGATATTACTTACTAAAGAAGTCATTTTAATCGCTGATATGAAGTAACCGATTAATGTTGAAATGACTGGGGGAATAGCTTGAGGGACAATGATGTATCTGAATACAGTGAATTTCGATAAGCCTAATGAAAGTCCCGCTTCCCACTGCCCTTGATTAACCGCTTGTAGTGCACCACGCACAACTTCTGACATAAAGGCAGCCTCAAAAAGCGTAAAGGCAATTAATGCCGTTGACCATGAGGATAATAAAATATTATATTCCGCTAAACCAAAAAACAAGAAGTATAAAACGACTAACATCGGTGTTCCTCGTAAGAACCAGACGATCCCTTTAGAGATTAAACGAAAAGGTTTGAAGTTGCTGTAACGCATAATAATTAAAATAATCCCCAGCAATAGTCCTGCTATACAACTCATAACAGCAATAGGAATGGTCACTTGGACCATTCCCCTAAATATCGGACCGATTGCTTGTCGGAGTATCATTAAATTTCTTTCCAATGTCCTACTCCTTCCAATTTCTAAAGATTATTCATCCCACGAAACATTTGCTTGTTCTTTAAATGCTTCAAATACTTCTGGTGCGACAGAGATGTCTTCCCCTAAATATTTTTTATAAATTTCGCCGTAATTTCCATTTAATGTATGTTTCTCAATTGAACGGTTTAAAGCATTCAACAATTCAGGGTTCCCTTCGCTGATTGCCATCCCTACTGGATCCGGTCTTTCAATTGTTTCATCCAAAACACGTAGTTTATCATTTGGGTTATTTTGAAGTGCCCATAGTGTTGCGTTGTAATCCATCACGTGGAAGTCTGCGCGTCCTTGTTCAACCATTTTACGTCCATCTGTTGATGTTGTAACTGGGAAGAATTCCGATGCTCCAACATTTTTAGCCGCATCTCCTGTTGAACCTGTTGGACTTTGTGCTGCGATTAAGCCATCTAAATCCGCAATCGTTTCAATATCACTTTCAGCATTTACCCAAACGCCAAATACAGAGTTTAAAAACGGAAGGGAGAAATCATGTTCAGCTGCTCTTTCTGGTGTTCGACCATGGTTATTTAAAGCCACATCGATACTTTCTGGATGATCGATATTTAAGTCTGTTGCTGGAATTAAAGATTGAAATGACATAGTTACGAATTCCACTTCAACGCCTAAATCTTCTGCAATTAATCGAGCAATATCTGTTTCAAATCCAGTAAATTCGCCTGTTTCTGGGTCTTTAAAGTTATATGGTGCAAAGCCACCTGAATAACCAAATTTAATTACACCACGTTCCATGATTGTCTCTAGGCGATCTGCATCTTCACCTGCTTCAGCTGTTAGTGCAGCGATATCGTCATCTGAAAATTCAACAGATATTTCAACGTTTGTTGCACGCGTTCCACCTTCAAGCGGTGCAACGTTTGCTGCTGTGTCATCTGACGCAACGTCAGCGGCATTCTCCCCACCAGCTTCGCTATCTCTTCCACATCCTATTAAAGTAAGTGCTGTTAGTGTAAATAAACCAAATCTCTTCCATGTATTCATCTTTTTTATTCATCCTCTTCTTCATCAAATATCAAAATCAATAATTGTTCCGGTGTTAAGTCTTCAATGTACTCATCTAATTGCAAACTATTTAACACAGCCTGCACCGATGAAGGTTGAAACTCGACACCCTGTAAAGAATCTGCGATCTTTTGAATATTTTTTTTAACGAAAAAATCTCCTACAAGTTCACAGTTAACGATTTTACCCTCTTCTACATCCGCATTGAATTCAAATGTTCCTTGTTTATAACGGCGCGAGTTATTAATTTCAAAATCAGAACGACTACCCCAATTCCATTCAGGGTTGTTGAATGTTTCATTGGCTAGCTTATCGATTTGTTCCCAATCGTAATCTGTTAACGTATATGTTTTGATGTCTTGAATAGAATCGGCTTTAAACATATATCTCACAAGGTAATCTCTGAATTCTCGCGTTGACCAACTACTATAAGGTTCGTCTAAATGTTCGATAATATTTGTCATACGCCCTTTAACCGATTTTGTTCGATGTGCTTTTAATTTCTTTTTATTTGGCTTCAACACTTTTTCAGCCGCTTCTTTGTCCAAATTATAAGAAATCGTTGCACCAAACATAAATTGCTTTTTAGTCGCATAAAATGACGTACCTGAAAATTTTTTCTCTCCAATTTGCAAATCATTTCTACCAGAAGCTTTTACATCTGGAACACCTAATGCTGTTATGGCATCTAAAATAGGTTTCGAATACTCTGCAAAACGTTTTTGTCCTGAGCCTTCACTTGGACCAGTTAACATAAACATAATGTTTCCCATGTCATGATAGACAGCACCACCACCAGATAAGCGTCTTAATAAGAAAATATCCTCTTTTTCTAAGAAACGCTGATCTACTTCTGCATACGCATTTTGATAACGACCAATCATGACAGTTGGTTCATGAATACTGAAAAATACAGCTGGCTCATCTAAATCTAATTGATTTACAATATAATTGGATACTGCTGTATTGATTCTTGAATCATGTATTTCTTTACCGTTTCTTTCATTTAAAATATAGTACACTTTTGTTCGTTCCTCTCAACTGAATTTACCTTAGTCTTCTATAGGTAAATCTTCTTTTAAGAAATCATCTTTATTAAAATCTGTGACGGCTAGATCTAAAATCCAGTTTAATAAATCGTCTTCTTCGTTTAAGTTCTCTGGTACAGATAATAACTCTTCATTAAACGTAATGATTTCACCTGTTAGTGGTGCTTCTAATTCAGTTACAGCCTTTGATGCTTCGATTGAGCAAAAAGAATCGTCTTTCGTTAGTGTTTCGATATCAAATGGGTCGAAGAAACTCACTTCACCTAGATCATCTTGTCCTTTTGGAGATAAGCCAATTCTGACTTTCCCTGTTTCATATTCAACTAACCATAGGCCTGTTTCTGTAAATACTTTATTCATTCTTTTATCCTCCATTTCTTCATACATGCTTTTTGCAAGCATTACTATTATACGGTTAGTGGGTATTCTTGCAATTTTATCCGGCTTCTTTCATTAATACTGGAGTATCATCAATTGGAGGTTATTGATATAAAGCCATTTGCCCTTTTTTAAAAGAACATTGTTGTACTTTAATTTGTGAATAATAAAAAAGAGACCTCTTTTTATAAGTGATCTCTTTTTAAAGTATTCTGTTTTATATACGTAAATAATTAATCGTAACGGTATTCTGTTGTTAATGCTCTTAAGAAGTTTCGGATATAGCGGTCCCCACATGGTTTGTAATTACGATGGCCTTCTTTTCTCAGGACAGCACTTAACTCGCCTTTTGAAATGACTACACCTTCATCTTCTAACAGTTCTAAGATGTCATCTGAAGTTAACGAAAGAGCTATTTTTATTTTCTTTAAAAATAAGTTGTTCGCATTCCCTTTGTTTAGTTCTAATGCCGGTTCAGGTCCATCTTTTGGTCCACGTTCAAATGTAATATAACCATTTAAAAAACGTTCCAGCATTTCATCTGAACACTCTAGTTCGTATTCATTTTCTTCTTCAACATCCTCACTATTGTCTGCAGTTTTTTTTAATAGTGCATCCACTTGTTTTCTAGATATCTCTTGTCCACCCAAGCCAAAGATTTCGACCATTTCTGAGTCACTTAAATCCATTGCGTAACGTAATCTTGTTAATAAATCATTATTATTCATATTATAATCACCTTTCGTTTACTCTAGTTGATTATAGCAAATTTTTAGCCTTTCTGCAGTAGCGAATTGGTGATCACTAAATTGATTTTATACGATTGATAAACAGATACAAGAAAATCGCAAGCTCTTTTTAGTTATGAGTCTGTCATCTATTCTCTTTTTAATTAGGCGACAATGAGAAAATGATTGACATATCATTTATGAGGTGCTATACTTAGGAGCGTGCTAAAAGTAGTACACATAAAGTTTCACGATAAAAAGGAGGGAGAGAACATGATAAGAGAAGAATTTAACGTTTCATTAGGTCAAATTATTAAAGATCAATTATCTTTAAACGAAATGCCAACTGTTGAGTTGAGCGTCCGCTTAAATTTACCTATTGAGCAAACAGAAAAACTAATTGATGAAGAATTAGACATGACACCAACAATCGCTGACCGTTTAGAGCAAATCTTTAACGCACCAGCTGATTTCTGGATGGGATTCACACGTAACAATGAAGTATTATATATGGAGCAAGCCTAACATTTGTAAAAAATCCTAGGAGGATAAAATAAACTAAATGAAGCCAACATTCATCGAAAATACAAACGAAGAATAAAAAACCACTCAAATAATTATTGAGTGGTTTTTTTGTTTGTTTATATTAATCGAATATTTATAGTTGTTCCCTTACCGACTGCACTCTCCACGCGAATCTCACCCGCATGGGCTTCTATCACTTCCTTTGCAATCGACATGCCCAAGCCTGTTCCTTTATAACTCTTTGTACTTGAACCACGATAGTAACGTTGGAACAATTTTTCAACGGTTTCTTGATCCATGCCTCGCCCGTCATCTACAATCTCAATTCGGATCCCATCCGATTCTTCTTTTATACTCACTATAACTTCTGTTTCTTCATCATTATGAAGAAAAGCATTGTAAATAAGATTTTCAATACTACGCTTCATTAAATTTTTGTCAAAGGAATATAGAACATCTTCTTCGGGTGCATTAAAATGTAATTTACGCTCAGCATAATCCGGATGGTTTAAGATATCAATAACGAGCTCTTTCACAAATAAGGTCAAATTGCCTTTTTCTTTATTTAATACGATTCCCTTTTGCATCAAGGCTTCATTCAGGCGTAACTCTTCAATCATTTCTTCCATATAGATTGATTTTTCATAAATACTATTCGAATATTTTTCGATTTCACCCGGGTTTAACGGATAGTCTGCATCCGCTAAAATTTCTGAATACCCTTTGATTGTCGACAAGGGCGTTTTTAGGTCGTGTGAAATGTTGGATGTCCATTTTTCTCTTTGTTCTTTCGTCTTCGCTCGTTCTGTTTCACTATTTTTTAAGCGCTGGCCTAATTGATTTAGACTCGCAAAAATAGACTTATAGAGTCCTTTTTCTTTGTAAGTCATTTCGTAGTCACCAACTGATAGGTTTTCGACCCCACCAATAATCTGTGTGACGGGCTTTGCGATTCTTTGCGAAAAGATGTAGCCCATGACGAATAAAATAATCGCTGTTAAAACGAGCATGATTTGATTAAATTGACGAATCATCTGCTGATCGATTTCGAGTGTGTAAACGAGCCAGCTCCCTGTTGGTATCGCGACTAAATAATTGGTTCCACCTGGCGTTATTCCAAACTCGTATAAATAACTAGGGTTATAGCTTCTTGATTGATTCATGTAGGTTATTTCTATTGGTGAATAATGATCGGCCACGTAGTCTGGGGTATTGTAAGCTTGCATCACATAACCTTCGTCATTTAATATTTGCAACCAAGCCTCTTCTGCTATTAAGGCTTCTCTTCCTTCTTCTGATAGATATATTTCTTCGTTTTCGTCTTGTCGAATATCATTTTGAAAATTATATGCAAAAAGCGTTGGATTCGTTTCTGTATTGTTTTGGTCATTGTCTTCAAAAAACGTTAATACTAAAAAAGCCGAGCCTAATAATAATATGGTGGAAATTAATACCATGATGATATAACGAAAAGTTAACTTAAATCGCATGTGTTTCACCCTTTCGCCCTTAGTATAACGGGTGTCTATTCAATTTATCTTTTATGAATCTTAACTTTACCTTAATTTGGATTGAACTTATAACCCAAACCTCTCTGCGTTAAAATATATTTTGGTTTTGCTGGATCGCTTTCTATTTTCTGTCTTAAGTGATGGATATGGACCATTAAGGCATTGTCGTTTCCTTCAAAATAATCGCCCCATATATTTTCGATAAGTGTCTCTTTGCTAAGTATTTGGTTCGGATGTCTCATGAACATTAATAACAGTTGATACTCTAAAGCAGTTAACGTGATCAATTCGCCTGCCTTTTTGACTTCGCCACTTGTTTGATTCACTTCTATTTCACCAAAAGCAATGGTTCTCATTGGTTGTTCTTCTATTTTCTGTGAATAACCCATTCGTCTAAATTGCGCTTTAATGCGATAGGCGACTTCTTTCGGGCTGAATGGTTTTGTGATGTAATCATCCCCACCCATACCTAAGCCTAATAACTTATCGATGTCATCCGCTTTGGCTGATAGAAATATAATTGGTGCATATGAAAATCCACGGATTTCTTGACAAACTTCATAGCCATCCATATCAGGCAACATAATGTCTAATACAATAATCGCTGGATTGATTTTTCGTGCCATCTCTATTGCATCGTTTCCAGTCATGGCTTTATGAATATTAGAAAAACCTTCTTTGATTAAAACCGTTTCGAGAACATTTAAAATATCTTCCTCGTCATCAACGAGTAGAATTTTCTGAGCACCCTCATCGTGACTATTTAAATTTAAGATTGTGACCCCTCCTTATTCCTACTATGTCTACTAAATATACAATAACTTTCTGTAGCATGAAAGAATTTGTGGTATTTAATAGTAAAAACGCT
>CAZUZA010000014.1:11518-29813 GCA_964624875.1 uncultured Carnobacteriaceae bacterium
AAAAACGCTATCTGGCAACAAGGGAACGGTGATATTTCTTGGGATGATTTTACGATAGAACTATCAACAGATGAAGAGATAGCTGATACAGGTGTGCTTGCTTTTTTCTATTATAAAACGGAAGATATTTATTTTGCGTTAGAAGATCACTCTGAGATGAGTTTGACCATTTTGGATACCGAAGCACATGATTCACTGGGAGACGATTTAAATGACTTCATCAACATTTTTTTCAGGACAGCAGAACCAAGTTTAGATATTGAAGAAGCGAACTCGATTATTCAATATCTACATCATCTAGAGGATGATGAAGCATTTGATTTTCTATATTCAGACAACATGTCTTTTGAGTATAGTCGATTTGGGTATATTCCTTATAGTGAGACCCATTTTACAAATGACACTTATGAGGACACGCATTATTATAGCGCCATTCCCCTTTCAGAACTTCCTCATGAAAAATAACTACCAGAGTAACAGATTTTAAGTCTGTTACTCTTTTTTATTTGACCGTCATTTTATGCTAAACTAACAGTTAAGAACAACGGAAATGGTGATAAGAAATGAAAATAGCAATTGTCGGTTTTGGTGTCAGTGGTGCTGCCCTTTTAATGGCATTAAAAACGTCTGGAAAATTAGACACGAATATACAAGTTGATATTTTTGATCCAAATGAAGACCCTGGTGTCGGATTAGCATATGGAAAAGATGATGACCATCTTTTACTAAATGCTTTTACAACGGCTATGTCTTTGAATCCCGAAAATAAATTTGAGTTTTCAGATTGGCTTGAAAAGAATTACCCAGAATATAGCCCAAAAGTTGATTTAGTTCCTCGTACCGTATTTGGTGAATACGCAGTAGAATGTTTAACACCTCTACTAAAAGCAGCTAATGTGACGCATTACAAAAAAGAAATTATAGATGCTCATGTATTTAAAGAAGGTACTTCTACTACTTATGAACTGGATGATACAGACGGTCAGGAATACGGCTCTTACGATTACCTCTTTTTAGCCGTTGGTAATCCACCGTATCAAGATTTTTATAACTTACGTGGCGAAGAAAACTATATACATAATCCATACCCAGTCATTGATAAGTTAGATACCATTAAAGACGATGACAAAGTCGCCATTATCGGTTCTAGCTTAACCGCTTTTGACTTAGTAAATTACCTGAGTCATGAAAAAGATTTAACGGAACCGATTGGTGTTTTTACAATTGTATCAACCTTCAACTCACTTCGTGTGCTGCCTTATCAAGGTCCGGCACTTCAATTTACTTTAGACGATGAGTGGGTTAAAGAGGAAGTCCAAAAGTACAAAGGTGTTATTCCATTAGAACGAATGGTTGCAGTCATTAAACAAGACTTACATATGAATGAAATTGATTTAAATACGATACGTAAGCAATATGACCCTGCTGATTTAGAGGATACCTACTATACTTACTTTGATAAAGAACATCCTGAACTTTCGAAGCTTCAAGGGTATATTGGTTTATTAGCCGGCAACTTAGGCAACCTCTATTTAGCTCTCTCTAAAAACGATCGCGCGCGTTATCATTGGGAATATGCTCCACTCTTTAATCATTATCGTGTACGTCTCGCTCCTGATGCCGTCACAAACATGTATGAATTAATGTCTAAAGATGAACTCTTTGTGGTGCCTGATTTAATTGATATCCAAAAGAACAATGTCTTTCTATTAGAAGGTAGAGATGGCCAAAATTACCAAGCTGATATCGTCATTAATGCCTCTGGTTTGAACTTCAATACTGACCTAATCGGCGAAGACAACACTCTTTTAACAAGATTATTAGATAAGGGCTTTTTACTAGATAAAGATAAAAGAGGTTTATTAGTAACTTGGCCCGAAAATCAGGTGATTAACCAACTACATGGACAGCTTGATACGTGTTTTTACATTGGCCCTTGGATATCCAATACCCATTATGGAAACAACAACGTTAAAGCTTTAGTTCAGAAAGCTTATGAAATAATTACAGAACATGTTAAGATTTAAGTATTGTAAACAATAGAAATGAATGGAGGCTTTATAAATGACAGAAGTTATTTTCACAGTAGATTCAGATGGTTGTGCAATCGATACGATGACATATAAACACGAATTGTTTATGGCACCACTGGCTGCTGAAAAGTTTAATGTAAAAGTAGAAGATAAAGAACAGTTCCTTAAAAATTGGAGTAACATCAACTTATATTCAAAATCTCGAGGGGCTAATCGATTTGACGGTTTGGTTTTAACACTAAAATCAATTGATTATGATGTCATGGACGTCGATAATTTGTATCGTTGGGTAGCAGAATCTGATACATTATCTCCCGACACACTAAAATCTGAAATTGAAAAATATGGTACAGATGATTTGAAAACAGCTTTGGAATGGACCTTTTCAGTGAATAAAGGTGTTGCAAATGGGAAAGATCATGATGATGCTTTTGAAGGTGCTTTAGAAGGCTTACAAAAAATAGCTGATCTTGGTAAAATTTACGTCGTTAGTACAGCTAACCGTGAAGCAATAACGGACGAATGGACGCGCTACAACTTAATCGAGTATGTAGATGGCATATATGGCCAAGATAGTGGTAAAAAAGAAGATACGATTGCAAATTTTATAGCGGATGGTACAGAGCCACATAAAATCATAATGATTGGCGACTCCCCTGGTGATTTAGTAGCTGCTGAAAATAATGGTGCTTGGTTCTATCCAATTCTTGTAGGTGCCGAAAAAGAATCTTGGGATGAGCTTATTAATAAGGTTGCCGATAAATTTGCCGCAGGTAAATTCACACAAGCAGACCATGATCATTATAAAAAGAAATTCTGGGACAATTTAGATCATTAATAACATAAAAACTGTAGTCTCTTTAGAAAATTATATCCAAAGGTAAAAAAGCGTATGAAATTACAGAACTTTTTTCTATGCTTTTTACATATTTAACCAAACAAAAAAGCTTGAAGTCCTGTTGTAGCAAGACTTCAAGCTTCTTTATTATGATTTAGATGGAGACAGTCGGGCTTGAACCGACGACCTACGCACTGCCAGCGCGTCACTCTCCCAGCTGAGCTATGCCCCCAAAATGTTGATCCATTCAATCAACATTCTTATTATAGCTTGTTTTTAAAATAAATCTAGTCTTTTTAGTGCTTTATAAATCCCATCATTGTTATTTGTATCTGTGACATAGTCGGCAACTTCTTTAACGGACTCAACAGCATTCCCCATTGCGATTCCATGATGGGCTTTTAAGACCATTTCAAAGTCATTATTCCCATCACCAATTGTAATAATATCTTCTTTAGCAAAGCCTTGTGATTGGGCTAATATTTTAATCGTTTCGAATTTTGAACCATCAGCAGGCAATACGTCTACTGCATCCTCATGCCAGCGAACAAAACGGAATGCGGGAAATTTTTCGTGATAATGTTCAATGTTTTCATCTTCATTTATAAATAATAAAAGCTGAATCAACTCATTCTCTAAATGGAATGTGCCTGTTTCATCATGAGTAGGAACGTAATGGCCTACAAATTTCATTCCTTCAACAACACGTTCGCTACTCTCTTCTGAGCGACGTAATAATTTATGAGCTGTTTCATAAATGACTGGATGCTTCTGTTTATCTGCAATTTCTAGTATTTGCTTTAGTGCTCCTTCATCTAGTGGATTTCGGTAAGTCGATTCGTGATTATAGAAGGCTTCTGCTCCATTACAAACAATATAATGATCAAACTCTAGATCTTTAATGATTTCATCTGCCATATACGCATTACGTCCAGTTGCAATTGCGGTCTCATGTCCAGCTTCTCGAACACCGCGCAAAGCCTCACGCGTACTAGCTAACACTTTTTTATTATCGTCTAGTAAGGTACCGTCAATATCAAAAAATATAAATTTTCTTGTCATATGTCCTCCTGTTAAAAACGATTCATTTCGTAAATGAAATTATAACAAAAATGCCACTTCCTTTCCATCGTTTCTAAAGGAAATGCAAACCCTCATAATGATAACGATTTCACTTTCTTGTTGCTATACTTACATTTCTTTCTATGCTAAAATAATTGTAACGATTTGCGTATTTTTCGCAATCAATAGACCGGATAAACTAAATATTAGTAATTGCTTATGCCACAAGATTGACTAGACGAAGGCATAAACTTTCATCAATAGATGAGTTGCTTATAACCTATTCGAGCATTTAAAGAGAGAAAAAGGAGTAATTTATTACATGAAACCAAATATAAAGAATAATGAAGTAGCTGTATTTGGCCTAGGTGGATTAGATGAAATCGGAAAAAATACCTATGCTATACAGTTTCAAGATGAATTAATTGTGATCGATGCGGGAATTAAATTCCCTGAAGATGATTTGTTAGGAATTGACTATGTTATCCCTGACTATACTTATTTGAAAGATAACCAAGAAAAGATTAAAGGGTTATTTATTACACATAGTCACGAAGATCATATCGGTGGAATTCCTTATTTATTAAAAGAAATCAACATTCCTATTTACGGAAGCAAGTTAGCCCTTGCGATGATTCGTAATAAATTAAGTGAACATCATCTATTAAGAGATGCCATCTTAAATGAAGTGGACGAAGATACGATTGTAAAATTCCGTAAACTATCGGTTCAATTTTTCCATACGAATCATAGTGTGGCCGAATCTTTCGGAATCGCTGTTCAAACACCATATGGTCACGTTGTACAAACAGGTGACTTTAAATTTGACTTTACGCCACCATTTGGTAAAGATGCCAACTTACAGAAGATGGCTAAAATTGGTGAAGAAGGCGTCATTACCTTACTATCAGATAGTACAAACGCTGAAATTTCAGGTTTTACAGATTCAGAAGAAGTGGTTAATGAGTCCATTAACAATTTAGTTGAAAATATTGAAGGACGGATCATCTTTGCTTCGTTTGCTTCAAACTTATCCCGTATCCAACAAGTTATTCGTGCCGCACGTATAGTTGGCCGTAAAGTTGCTGTGTTTGGTCGTAGTATGGTAAACGGACTTCAAATTGGTATGGAACTTGGTTATATTCAAGAAGACGCTGATTTATTTATTGAACCACATGAAATTAACAAATACGAACCACATGAATTACTAATTTTATGTACTGGTTCTCAAGGTGAACCAATGGCTGCATTAAGTCGTATTGCGAACGGAACACACCGTCAAATTTCTATTATTCCTGGTGACTCGGTTATTTTCTCGAGTTCCCCAATCCCTGGAAATACAAACTCAGTAAACCAGTTAATTAACCAATTAGCTGAAGCTGGAGCAAACATTGTCCACGGTAAAATGAATAACATCCATACTTCTGGACACGGTGCCCAACAAGAATTAAAGTTAATGCTTCGTTTAATGAAGCCAAAATTCTTTGTACCTATTCATGGGGAACGACGCATGCAACACGAACACGTTGAATTAGCTGTTAAAACAGGTGTCAATCGTGAGAATACATTTATTTTAGATAATGGTGAAATTCTTGCATTCACAGAAGATAAAGCTCGTCGTGCTGGTGAATTTAGTGCGCAAGATATTTATATTGATGGTAGTGGAATTGGGGATATTGGTAACGTCGTACTAAGCGATCGCCGTATTCTATCTGACAATGGTTTAGTCGTTGTTGTCGCTACAATTGATACAGAGTCGCGCAGAATATTAGCTGGTCCGGATATTATTTCACGAGGATTCATTTATATGCGTGAGTCTGGTGACTTAATTCGACAAGCTCAAAAAATTGCTGAAAAGAGTATTGAACATTCGTTTAGCTACAAGCAAATTAATGAATATAAAATGCGTAACGATTTAATTGAAGACTTAAAGCAATTCTTATTTACTGAAACAGAAAGAAAACCAATGATTTTACCAGTGGTTTTAACAACAGATAATTAATAAAAAAATAGAGCTGTAAGTAGGTTAAATCCCCTGCTTACAGCTCTATTGTATTATCTAGTCTATTGATTAACTCTCAATTAGATTATGCTTGAAGGCATATATCGTTGCCTGTGTTCGATCCGATACTTCTAATTTCGATAAAATATTGGATACATGTGTTTTAACCGTTTTTAACGTAATAAATAAGGCGTCCGCAATTTCTTGATTCGATAAGCCATCGGCAATTAAGTGAAGAACTTCGAGTTCACGATTCGTTAAGCTTTCATGTAAATTACGACGATCACCATTCGCTTCATCTTCTTTAATTTTATTGGATACTTCTTCTTCAATAATTTCTTCTCCGACATATGTACGTCGAATCGCTTCGGCTATATCACTCGCTGAAGAGGTTTTAAGTAAATAACCACTCGCTCCTGTTTCTAAAGCTGGGTAAACTTTCTCATCATCAATAAAACTCGTTAAGATCAATATTTTCGCTTCTGGCCATTCTTCTAAGATGACTTTTGTGGCTTCAATACCATCCATCACGTCCATAACCAAGTCCATTAAAATGACATCCGGATACGCATTCAGGGCCATGTTCACACCTTCCGCACCATTTTCTGCCTCACCGATTACTTCAATATCAGGCAGTACAGAGAAATAAGAACTTAAACCTAATCGAACCATTTCGTGATCGTCTACTATTAATAATTTTATCATTTACTATCCCCCTGTAATTAATGGCACACGAATTTCCACACTTGTTCCTTGGTTTGGAAATGAAATAATACGCACATTTCCACCTAAAGCTGAAATTCGTTCTTTAATATTTCTTAAACCAAACCCACTACTCTTCTTCTCATCCATATCAAAACCAAGGCCATCATCAACAAAGCGCAATTGATAAAAATCTTCTGTCTTCTTTAGATAGACTTCAACTTCAGTAGCTTTTGAGTGCCTTAAAAGATTCGAAATTAATTCTTGAACAATTCGAAACAGATGGTCTTCCATCACTTCCGTCATTTTCACATCTTCAATATCGTGTTTAATCTTAATCGCTACTTTTGTTTTCAATTCATCTAATAACTGCTCGATACCCTTTTTCAAGGACTTGCCGTCTAATTTGACCGGTCTTAAATGCAATAGCAGGGCACGCATCTCAGACTGTGCTTCGCCAACTATTTTATTAATCACATTCATTTGGGCTTTTATTGGATCGGGTAAGTCATCTGACACTTCTTGCACAGTTGATAAAAGCATCGCCGCCGCAAACAATTGCTGACTAACAGAATCATGTAATTCTCTAGCGATTCGATGACGCTCTTTTTCTAATATTTCTTCTCGTGTTTCTTCACTGATCACCGTCGCTTGTTGCGCAGAGCTAACGGCTTCTTCAGAAATTAACAACATTTTTTCATGTAAAAGTAAGAACTCTCGGTCAATCATTTCATTCACTTGAATCGGTGTTTCTTCTGAAAACATGTTTAAAAAGATTTGTGCGGAATATTCCCCACTGTTTAACATTTTTAACGCATCTTCTATTCTTTTTGATTTTCTATTTTCAATAATTTTGTAACTGGTTAACAGAATGGAACTAGTTATAAATGCAAATAATAATAAATATAATAGCAAAGGTAAATAAGTTACCTTTTTTTCTAAAGAATGATTCCATATTGAACCATCTGTAAAGCCCATAATAATAAATACGCTTAAAAATAAAAAGATTGTAAAGGTGGTCGTGAAAAGAGTTAAAAATTCTCTCCAGGTTCTTTTTGTCATAAGAAGACCACCTCCACTTCACCAATTAATTGGCTAACCACAAGCTTTAGTTTACGTGCACTTGTCGAATATTGCTCCGATTGCCATTTAAAGGCTTCATTTTTTAATGTGGTATGGTCGTGTCCCACTTTCAGTTCACCTAGTACTAAGCTAATATCTAGTGAGATTGCGATACCTTCTGGGACAAGAACTTTCGTTTTACCAAAGCCTTTATTCACTATGATAATATTTTGATCTTTCGGTAAAATCGTATTCCCTAAGTCGAACACCGTGTTCCCTGCTAATTTCGAAAAGTTCACATCTGACCAACTATAGACTTCTTCCGTGGTCTCACTGTCCATGCCAATCCACTTATTTCGTATTACTTTCGCAGTGCTTTCTTGATTTTCTGAAAATTTCACCATGATAAACTCACTGTTTTTACCTAAATCTTGATTCTTTTTGAGTGCATTTCTAGCAGTTTGAAATAACTCTGGGAATTGGCCAATGATAACAACAACGACCAGGAATAATAATACTAAGACGACACGACTAGAAAAAATAGCTAGAGCCATCGAACCAATACCGATCAGCGTGTAGATGCTTTTATTTCTATCTGATGTCCGATTGCTTAAAAGCAATGCTATAATTCCAATGATGATTAAAAACATTGACGAGCTGTTATTAAAAAGCTCATAAAACATAAATAATATTAGTCCAACGATTGCGATTATAAGCCATTTTCTTCTCATTCCATTCACCCCTAACTCTTTTTTCTCAGTCTAAGTATAAGCAATATTTAGCTTAGATGCATTCAATTTTTGAAAAATCAGCCTGAAGCCCTATTAAATACGAGTGAAATTAAGTGATATTGTCCATATACCAAATTTTCGGCAGACAAAAAGGACAAAACGGAATTGTTTTGTCCTTTTAAAATTTATAACTGAATTATTGAACGTTTAAAATTTCAACTTCCATTTCGCCACCTGGCGTTTCGATTTTAACCGTCTCACCAATTGTTTTACCAATTAATGCTTTTGCGATTGGTGATTCGTTTGAAATTTTCCCTTCAAAAGGATCGGCTTCAGCAGCACCAACAATTTTGTATTCTTCTTCGAAGCCGTCTGGCAATTCTTTGAAAACTACTGTGCGCCCTAAAGTGATTTCGCCTTCTTCAACATTATCGACATCGATAATTTCTGCATACTGTAACATACGCTCTAATTTTTGGATGCGTCCTTCGATAAATGCTTGTTCTTCTCTAGCTGATTCGTATTCTGAGTTCTCAGATAAATCGCCAAAGCCACGAGCTACTTTAATACGTTCTACAATTTCTTTACGTTTTGTCGTTTTTAGCTCATTTAATTCATATTCTAACTTTTCTTTTCCTTCGATTGTCATTGGGTATTTTTTTTCATTCATTCTAAATGCTCCTATTTATATATTAATATCGTTTTCATTTAAACAAGAAAATATAATGATACCCCTTCATCCGGGACATCATTATATTCTTTATATCCGTATTAAAAATGATGGTATCAAGATACCATGAATGTTTTTATTTGTAAAGAATTTTACATACTTTACTGCTTTAATTCTTTCTTTCTTTTTGCCTTAGCTTCTTTGCGCTCGTGGAAAATCATCTTTATTTTTGAAATAACTAAGTCAATAGCTACAACGTTATGTCCACCTTCTGGGATAATAATATCTGCATATTTTTTAGATGGCTCAACAAATTGTTCATGCATTTTACGAACAACTGATAAATATTGATGGATAACACTCTCTAGTGAGCGTCCACGTTCTTTTATATCTCTTTCAATACGACGAATAATTCTTAAGTCAGCTGCAGTATCCACGTAAAGTTTAATGTCCATTAATTCACGTAATCGTTTATCTTCTAAAATCAAAATACCTTCAACCATAATGACATCTTTCGGATCAACATGAATCGTTTTCTCACTACGCGTATGTCTTGTATAATCATATATCGGTACTTGAATACTTTCGTTGTTCTGTAGCTTTTGAAGATGTTCGACTAATAATTCCGTATCAAACGCAAATGGGTGGTCGTAGTTTGTTTCTAAACGTTCTTCAAAAGAAATGTCGCTTTGGTCTTTATAATAAGAGTCATGTTCGATTAATACAATTGATTTTCCTGTAAAATACTCATAAATTTTATTACAAACAGTTGTCTTTCCACTACCAGAACCTCCGGCTACCCCTATGATTACGGGCCTATCTTGTGGACTCATTATCCTTACACTTCCTTTACATATAATTTCTAGAAAAAGCACTGAAAGATCGCTCTTTCAATGCTATAAATAATCTAATTATCACCTAAGTATTGTTCTTGATACTCGAGATGTTGTTCAAATGTTTCTGAATAATAGACTTCTCCAGTTGTTATATCTGCCAAGAAGTACATATACGTTGTGCTTGTTGGATTCACACTTGCATGAATGGCTGATTCTGAAGGACTATTGATTGGTCCCGCACCAATACCTGCATAGCGATACGTATTGTATGGTGAATCGACTTCTAAGTCGGCTAAACTTGTTCTTTCAAGATGCTGACCTAATGCATAAGCCACACTTGGGTCTGTTTGCAGTGGCATACCTTCTTTTAGGCGATTATGGAACACACCTGAGATTAACCCTCGATCTTCGTCTGTAACCCCTTCACGCTCAATATAAGACGCTAATGTTAAAAACTCATGTACATTAAAGCCACTTGTTTGAATCATTGAATAATGAGGTTGCAGGGCTTGGTCCATTCTTGAAACCATTTGGCGAACAAGACCTTCTAAGGTTGTCGTTTCAAATACTTCATATGTTGCAGGGAACAGATAGCCTTCTAAAGTATATCTCGTCACGTCAGAAGCTGAAATCCCACTATTTAATAAGTTGGGAAATTCTTCTGAAATCGTTTGGATAAATGCAGGGTCTTCAACTAAATTCATAAATTCTTCACCTGAGAAATCGGTGTTCTTTTCGATTTCATCCGCAATTTGCTCCATATGTATCCCTTCAGGAATCGTAACAACACTTAATGGTTGTTCCATGATCGGTGTTCCACCTTCATTTAGGTAACTGATCATATCCTTCATTGACATTGAAGGAGACATTAAATACGTCCCTGCCTGGAAATTATTTTCGCCAACGAAGCGCACATAATACTCAAATACAAGTGCACTATTAATCAATTCGTTTTCTTCTAAAATATCACCGATATTTCTTCTTGTAGAGCCTGATGGAATTTCAATTTCAATAACTTCTTCACTATTTTCATCCATTGGTTCAAAACTATCTGTGACAAATTTATAACCCGAATAGGTTAAAAATGCTAAAGATATAATAAATACAAAAACAATACCTAATAATATATTCCTTACGGTTCTATTCTTTTTTCTTTCATTCAAATCACTCAGTCCTTTAATTTCAACTACAGGTTATTATACACGATTCCTAACCTATGTGAAAGCAAATTTAGCCAAACAAAAAGGGTGGATACCCACCCTTTCTACTTTATTTAATTTTTACTCTTCTTCGTCGGCCATGAAAGCACCTAATACTTCTTCAATCATATCCCATTCTTCATCCGTTTCGATGTCGCCTAATTGGCCTTCAAGTCCCTCGTCCGAATCTTCATAGCTAAATGCAAATAAATCTACTTCATCTTCATCCGAAGCACCTGCTGGATATAATAAAACGTAACTTTTTTCAAATTCATCTGATTCAAAAGTTAATAGTATTTCATAAAGTTCTTCATTACCTTCATCATCAATTAATGTAATATATTCTTTGTCATCATGTTGATGTTCGTGATTATGTTTTTCAGTCAAATTGAGTGTCTCCTTTCAAATATGATTGTCGGTCTAAATAATTTTGTAAAATCATTTGCGCAGCCACTTTATCAATGACTTGCTTACGTTTTCTTCTAGAGACGTCGCCTTCTTCAATCATCATGCGATTGGCTTGTACAGTTGTTAAACGCTCATCTTCATACTCAACAGGCAAATCAAATGTATCAATCACTAATTGCCCATATTTTTGAGATGCAAGTGCGCGCTCACCAATTGTGCCATCCATATTTTTAGGAAGGCCAATCACTACTTTATTGACATCGTGATCTTTTATAATTTCACCCAGACGCTCTAAGCCAAAATTTTCCTTTGCTTCATTAATCGGAATAATTTCTAATCCTTGAGCTGTCCAGCCAAATGGATCACTTAATGCAACTCCAACTGTTTTCGTACCAACGTCTAATCCTACTGTTCTGTTCAATTTTCAACACTTTCTAAATAGGCTTTTAATATTTCTTCCAGCACTTCATCTCGTTCATATCGACGAATTAAATTACGAGCATCATTATGACGCGGAATATAAGCTGGGTCACCAGATAATAAATAACCGACAATTTGGTTAATTGGGTTATACCCTTTTTCATCTAACGCACCATATACAGTATTCAACATGTCAGAAACTTCTGATGGATCTTGCTTACTTCCGTCAAAACGGACCGTACGTTCATTATTACTCATTGATTGTCCTCCATTTGTCTCTATTCTTAATTCTCTTAACCTTATATTAACGAAAAGTGAATAAATCTTCAAATATTATTGAAAACCTTATAGACAATTATACCATATACTCTTCCGTATTTTAACTGACAATTACTTATTTGTTAGCCATTCTTCAGCAGCTTTTAGTGCATCCGCTATTCCAGCTGGATTTTTACCACCAGCTTGAGCCATATCTGGACGGCCACCACCGCCACCACCTACTAATGGTGCGATTTCTTTAATTAAGTCGCCTGCTTTTAGACCAGCGCCTTGAGCTTTATCGTTCATCGCAACAAGCATATTAACTTTGCTATCTGCTGCTAGTGCTAAAACTAAAACGTCTGAAGGGTTACTTTCTTTCCATTTATCGGCCATTTGACGTAATTGGTTCATATCTCCAACATCTACTTGTTGTGCGATTAATGTGAAGTCACCAATTGTTTCTGCATTTCCAAACAACTCGCCAGCTTGAACATTCGATAACTTCGCTTTTAGCGACTCATTTTCACGACGCAATGTTTTAATTTCATCAAATAAGCTCTTCACGCGTTCTGTTACTACTTCAATGGTTTGTGCTTTTGTTAATTGAGCTGTTTCTGCAAGAATTTCTAATTGCTTATCAATCCATTGTAGTGCTCCTTCACTTGTACGAGCAACAATTCGACGAACACCTGCTCCAATTCCAGATTCCGTTATAATTTTAAACAAACCGACATCTGACGTATTGTTAACATGCGTTCCACCACATAGCTCGATCGAATAATCATCAATTGAAACAACACGAACAACATCGCCATACTTCTCACCAAATAGTGCCATTGCGCCCATTTCTCGTGCTTCATCGATTGATGTTACCGTTGTTTGAATGGGATGTGCTTCTGAAATTTTCTCGTTAATAATACGCTCAATCTCTTCCAACTGTTGTGTTGTTACTTGTTCTAAATGGGTGAAATCGAAACGTAAGTGGTCTGATGCGACTAGAGAACCTGCTTGGTTAACGTGATCGCCTACGACATCTTTTAGTGCTTGATGCAATAAGTGTGTTGCCGTATGGTTTCTTTCGATTAATAAGCGACGTACTTCGCTAACAACTAGTGTATAATTTTCGCCTACTTTTAACGCTTCTTTCGTTTCAACTTGGTGTAGCGTTTGACCTGCTGGTGCAGATTGCGTGTCGATTACGCGCGCAACAATATTGCCTTTAGCGTCTTGGATAAACCCTTGATCGCCTGCTTGCCCTCCTTTTTCTGCATAAAAAGGTGTTACATCAAAAACAAGTTGGGCTTTACGCTTCCCGTCAACAGCATCTACTAGTTCATCATCAGAAATAATGGTATTTAATGTACTCTCTGCTTTTAGTGTTTCATAACCTACAAACTCACTAGCTGCTTCTAAGTTCACTAAAACATCGGATTGAATATTCATTGACTGTTCATTCCCACGAGCTGCACGTGCGCGCTCACGTTGTTTTTCCATTTCTTCTGAAAAGCCACCTGTATCTACTGTGTAGCCTTGTTCTTCAGCGTATTCTACTGTTAATTCAACAGGGAAACCAAATGTATCATATAGTAAGAAAGAATCTTTACCAGATACTTTTGTTTCTTTTGCTTCCGTCAATTGCTCAAATACTTTGACTAAGTGCTCTAAACCTTCTGATAACGTTTCGTGGAAACGCTCTTCTTCTTGTTTAATCACTCGGATGACAAAGTCTTGTTGTTCAACAACGTTCGGATAGAAACCACCCATTATTTCACCAACAACTGGCACTAATTTCGTTAAGAATGGTTCGTTGATCTCTAATTTGCGCCCATGCATAACCGAACGACGGATTAAGCGACGTAAAACGTAACCTCTTCCTTCGTTTGAAGGTAACGCGCCATCCGCAATTGCAAATGTTACTGCACGTACGTGGTCAGCAATTACTTTAAAGCTTTGTTTTAACTCAGGTGTTGCTTCATAGTCAAGCCCTGAAACTTCTTCAATCTTCTCAATAATCGGCATGAATAGGTCTGTTTCAAAGTTCGTTGGTGTTTCTTGAATAACTGAAACAATTCGTTCGAGTCCCATACCAGTATCAATGTTTTTGTTTGGTAGTGGTTCGTACGTTCCGTCTGGTTGGTGGTTAAATTGTGAGAACACAAGATTCCATACTTCTAACCAGCGTTCATTTTCCCCACCTACATAACTTTCAGGATGGTCTTCTGGTAAATCGTTGTTTTCTTGACCACGGTCATAAAAGATTTCTGTATTAGGACCAGAAGGACCGACACCAATATCCCAGAAGTTATCTTCTTCATCTAAAACATACTCAGATGGTAAACCGACAACTTCTTCCCAAATTTTACGCGCTTCTTCATCGTCTGGATGAACGGTTACGTATAAGTTCTTTGGATCTAGCGCAAGCCATTTTTCATCGGTTAAGAATTCCCATGCCCATACAATGGCTTCTTCTTTAAAGTACTCCCCAATTGAGAAGTTTCCAAGCATTTCAAACATTGTATGGTGACGCGCTGTGACACCAACGTTTTCGATATCGTTTGTACGAATACTCTTTTGCGAGTTTGCTAAACGTGGGTTGTCTGGCACAATTGTACCGTCAAAATATTTCTTTAACGTCGCAACTCCGGAGTTGATCCATAGTAATGTTGGGTCTTCTACTGGAACAAGCGATGCACTTGGTTCAATTTTGTGTCCTTTTTCTTTGAAAAAATCAAGGAACATTGAACGTATTTCTGAACTTGATAAATTTTTCATAATAATCTCCTTTGATGAACATTTTATTTTTAGCTTAAAATGCAAAAAAATCGAATAATCTCATTGCTACAAGGACGATAATTCGCGGTACCACCTCGTTTGCAATGACATTATTCGATCATTACCTCTTAATTGTTTGTTAACGCAATACATGCGGTATGCTTTCGCATACGGATACTGAAGAGAGCATCTACTAAGTTTTGCTCGCACTTTTCACTTTCCGTGCGTCTCTGTAAACAAAAGGACTAATAGACATATTCTTCACTTGCTTATATTAATGTTTTCCTCTACAAATGTCAACTACTTAAGGGACTCTCTTCCTGTTAAGTACCACAATCTGACTCGAATTTCTTACGGCTTCATTTTACCAGGATGTATTTTTTTATTGTTGGTTTGTTGGTAAATATTTTTCGAGTGAGAAACCACGACCCATGACTTCGCTGGCTGACATGACAACTACGAAAGCATCATCGTCGATTTGTAAGATGAGCTCTTGTAGGGCTGTGATTTCGCGATCTTGGATAACAACCATTAGCATGTCTTTTTTCTCATTTTGATAGCCGCCACGTACGTCGATTTGAGTAATGCCTCGGTCAAGATACTTAAATATACCTTGTCGGATTTCATTGGCTTGATCAGATATGATAAGCACTGTTTTTTGTGATTTGCTTCCGATTAACACAAAGTCGATAAAGTATGAAACGAGCACGAGTGTGATGATTCCGTATAAAATTGCTTCGATTTCGAAAACGAATAGACCTGCGATAATGATAACCCCATCAGAAATGAAGCTGGCAAAGCCCATTGTAAAATTGGTGTATTTCCCTAAAATTTGTGCGACGATACTGGTTCCACCGGTTGATCCTTTAGCTTGGTAGACCATTCCGACGGCGATTCCTGTAATCACTCCGCCATACACTGCAGCGAGTAGTTGATTATCTGTCCACGCTGGCCAGTGACTGATAAGGCTTGTGAAGAATGGGAATAATAAACTTCCGAGTATGGATTTTATAAGGACGTCTTTTCCTAGTAATATGTAGCTTAAAATAAGTAACGGGACGTTAAAGGCGTATTGCACGTAGGCTGGTTCCCAACCAAACATGTCATTAAAAATAATCGATAAACTGGATACGCCTCCTGAAATAATGTTATTGGGAAGTAAGAAAACTTGAAAGGCGAAGGAAAGTAAAAAGCTGCCTACAATAATCATTAAGATATCTTTCCAGTCCATTTTATAACGTTTAATAATTTCATTCATTTCTCCACAGCTCCTCTGTAATATTATTTCAAAACACCTCTACTATTATAGTGAATCCATCAGAATTAAACAATTATCTTTTTTCTCTTTTTAAAAAGCTCATAAATGGTCTATAATATATGAAACGTGCTAGGAGGTTTTATATTGAATCGTGTTTTACACATAATCATTAATCAACAATCTAGAAATAGTATGAAGCGATTTAAATCTTTACTTTTAGAATTACCTAAATATACTAACTATTATAAAATTCATGTAACGAACAGTCTGGAACAGCTTGAAAAGTACATTGTGGAATTGAAAGAAATCATTGCTGGAGAAGATATTGTGGTCATTGTTGGTGGTGATGGCAGTTTGAATCATGGGGTTACAATGTTGGAGAAATATCAGATTGATAATCCGATTGGCTACATCCCTACTGGTTCAGGCAATGACTATGCGCGTACGCATGGGATTCCTCGTACGCTGTCTGAAGCGCTTGAACACTTCTTTAAGGTTAAGGAAGCGACTGAACTATCGATCATCCAGGCAACGGAGGATGAAAAGACTTATTATGCTGTAAATAGTCTTGGAGTTGGGATTGATGGGCTAGTGAATCAAATGGTTAGAGAACAAGAGCAAAATAAAGGTCTAGGGGCTCTACCTTATTTAAAAACAGTTTTTTTAGCGTTTAAGAAGCAACGCAAATTCCCGATCACTTTAAAAGTAGATGATGGGGTTTATTCTTTTGATAAAGTGCAACTTATTTTATTTGTAAACAATCCTTATTTTGGTGGTGGTATGGAAATTATGCCTGGCGCTTCCGATATGGATGATGATATTGAGATTTTAATTGGGAATGATGTGGATTTTAAGGACTTATTTAATATTATTGGTCGATTAATAACTGGCCGTAGCCATTTAGATCATCCCAAGTTACACACCTTTAAAACTAAGCACGCTGCTTTTTATTCGGATGTCGAAGAATATGGACAAAAAGATGGCGAAGTTTTCGGGCAAAAAGGTTATGCCCTTACGTTTTCAACAAAGAAACGAAAATTCTGGATTTAATTTATACGATGCAATGCGTAATCTGTTTAACGGATTATGCATTGCTTTTTTTGTTGTGTAGATGATGGGTGGACTCTGCAGTTTATTTTGATTTGACAGCCAAATAACGACTGCTAGCTGACAAACTTTCTTTTTTAAAAGAAAAATCCACAAACACTTGTTTCGAGGTGTTTGTGGAAGTGTTTTTTTATTTTACTTACTCTTTTGGTCCATCTAACTCTGTTAAATAATTGGTTAGCTGTTCGAATGATTCGGCTAAGTCTTCGCGCATACCTCGATTTAATAAGACGTTTAAAGCTTCTGAACTTTCATAAACGGTTCGACTTACTAAAATCGTTCGGTTATCATCTATCGGGATAAATTCCATCGTTGTCTTACTTTTTGGTAATTCACGATTGATCTCACCCATTTTATCTGCGAAGAACTCTGCATAAACAATCTTATTCGGCTCATCTATTTCTTCGTATAATACTTTACGCCAGTACACAGGACTGTCTAATTCTGGATGTGGATAGGTTTCACGAAGTCCGTAATACCATTCGCCATCTGGTTGAAAATCTAGCACACAGTGGAATAATTCCCAGCCTCGTGGTGCCCAGAAGTGCTGTAAGTGACTCTTATCCGTGAACATTTCAAATAAACGCGCTTTAGGTGCGTCAAATATTTTCTCCAGGACTAGTTCTCTTTCATTTTCAATTCTTGATGTTGTTCCATACTCATGCATTTTAGATTCCTCCTATTGCATTATATTTTTAATTTTGCACGAAAACCTCGACTTGCATAATATGATTCTGCACCATTATGATAAGTAAACACCGTATCATAACGACGATCACAATATAAAGCGCCACCTAATGTTCGTACCTTATCTGGGGTTTGGATCCAACTTGATGTTTTCAAGTCAAACTCGCCATAGGTTTGCAACTCTTTATACTCTTCTTCCGTTAATAGTTCCACGCCCATTTCATCCGCTAAAGTCCTTGCATCATTC
>CAZUZA010000015.1:0-9207 GCA_964624875.1 uncultured Carnobacteriaceae bacterium
AAGAGGAATAACTCTAGCATTCAAATGATTCCTTATAAATAGATTTTAAATAAATAAGAGGACACAGAAATCTGTGTCCTCTTATTTTTTCGCCCTAAATTAAACATACTAAGATTAGAAAGCTAATTGTTTATTCTTTTGTCGTGCCTTTAGGCACAATATTAAATGGTAATAGAATATTTAACTCATCTGCTTCTTCGTCGTTCATTAATTTTGTTAAAAGACGCATTGCAACAGCACCTAAGTCATAAAGTGGCTGAGTAATACTACTAATTTTCGGTCTTGCAATATCTAATAGCGGCGAATTATTTGATGAGATAATTTCAAATTCTTCTGGTACTTTAACACCTTTTTCGATTAACTCATTCATTAATACAATCGCTAAGCGATCATCTTCAACAACAGCTGCTGTCACACCTGTTTCTAAAACTTTATCTGCAATTTTAACACCTTCGAAGAAGTTGCGGTCTGGTGAAACTCTGATAACTTTCGCTTCATCGTAAGCGATATTGGCTTCATCTAACGCTATTTTATAACCCTCTTTACTGATGTTTTGCTTAGTCGCTACAATGTCTAAACCTAGTAACGCAATATGCTCATTACCGTTTTTAATTAATAATGACGTTGCTTCTTTAATTGCTTCTTCATAGTCGATCACAATTGATGGTAATTTATTTTCTTCATCAATTGTCCCTGCTAAAACAACTGGCGTATCAGTAAGGCCAATTTCCTTACGAACTTCAGGACTTAATTGGTGTCCCATAAAGATTACACCGTCAACTTGTTGCGCTAAAACAGTGTTTAAAACACGTTTTTCTTTTTCTGTGTCCCCATCCGAGTTCGTTAAAATGATATTGTAATTATACATTGAAGCAATATCATCAATTCCACGAGCTAGCGATGAGAAATATAGGTTCGTTACATCTGGAATAATAACACCTACAGTAGTTGTCTTTTTACTTGCTAGACCACGCGCCACCGCGTTTGGTCGATAATTTAAACGGTCGATAACATCTGACACTTTTTTTCTTGTTGAAGGTTTAACGTTTGGGTTTCCATTAACAACTCGAGAAACAGTAGCCATCGATACGCCCGCTTCACGAGCGACATCATAAATAGTAATGGTTTTTTTTGCCATTATATTTCCCTCATTTCTATATATTCAATATTGAATCTTTTCATTCCTACTTTAGACTTTAACAGATTATGAAAATATTTTCAATCTTTTTTAAACGCTTTCAAGCTTATTATTTTAAACTTTGTTTGAAAACACCCTTCTCGCTTACATTCTCGGCATTTATTAAAAATAATGTTATACTATTTTTATCTGAGCAAAGGAGACGGTTATAAATGAATACAAAACTAAAATTATTGCAAGAATATATGGTTGCTGAAAATATTGATATTGTCTATTTAGATAATCCAACTTCGGTTGCGTATTTTACAAATTTCGAAAGCAATCCTCATGAAAGAATCGTTGCTTATATTATTTCACAAAAAGATCATTTCTTATTTGTTCCTTCTTTAGAAAAAGAAGAAGCTACTGAACAATCAAACGTTGATAAAATCTATTCATATAGTGATGAAGAAAACCCTTGGGCGATTATTGGAGAACATGCTAGAGAAATAGCTGGTAATATTCACTCTGTTCGCGTAGACGAAGAAACATTGACGGTTGAAAGATGGTTCAAGTTACAACAAGAACTACCCGCTTCCGATAGTGAAACGGAATGGAATGATATTTCAGGTTTTATTTCACAAATGCGTGTCGTTAAGAAACAAGATGAAATCGAAAAAATGAAACGTGCTGGCGAATTAGCTGATGAAGCGTTACAAATTGGGATTGATTTCTTATCAGAAGGCATAAGTGAACAAGAAGTGGTCGCAAAAATTGAAATGGAAATGAAAAACCGTGGCGTTTCTGAAATGAGTTTCGGTACACTCGTCTTGTTTGGTGATCATGCTGCGAGTCCACATGGAAATCCTGGAAGCCGTAAGCTAAAAAAGAATGAATTTGTCTTATTTGACTTAGGGGTTATTTATGATGGTTATGCAAGTGATGTTACTCGTACTGTAGCCTTTGACGAGGTTTCAACAAACAAACAGAAAATATACGAAGTGGTTCTTGAAGCTTACACGACTGCGAGAGATGCTGTAAAACCTGGTATGCGTGCTGGTGAATTGGATCAAATCGCTCGAAAAGTCATTGAAGATGCAGGATACGGTGAGTATTTCACCCATCGCTTAGGCCATGGAATTGGAAAAACAGCTCATGAGTTTCCAAGTATTAACGGTTCAAGCGAAACGATACTGGAACCTGGCATGTGTTTCTCAATTGAACCTGGTATTTATATTCCGGATGATGTTGGGGTACGTATCGAGGACTGTGTGTATGTAACCGAAACAGGTGCCGAGTCATTTACATTTTTAGATAACGCATTAATGACAATTATAAAATAATAAATGAAAACAGGCTGAAAAACTCAGCCTGTTTTCGTTTTATTTTAGTTAGTGATGTGGTCAACTTTTTGACCTAAATCTTTTGCGATACCTTGAGCTTTTTTCTCAGCTTTCGTAGATTTACGATCGAACATTTTTTTCGTTTTTGAAGCAGTGTCTTTTGCTTTATCAGTAGCTACATCAAAATATTCCGATGCTGTTTCACTTACATCGTGTACAACGTCTTGACCTTTTTCACGCGCTGTATCTAGATAATCATCTGCGTGGTCCCAAGCTTCTTTTGTACCTTTTGTAATATCTTTTCTTAAGTCTTTCCCTGCTTTTGGTGCAAATAGTAACGAAGTAACCGCAGCAACTAAAGCTCCTAGTAGTAACCCTAGTACTAAACCTTCTGCTCTAAATTTATCTCTGTCATTATACATTGTTAAAATCCCCCTTTAATTTTTGTAAAACGTTTTATATTTTCGAAACTCTTTCCCCTACTTTTCTTGAAATTCCAACTGTGGAACCTACTTTTGATTTACCACTTAATTGTGTTGTTAAATTTCTAGTCGCTCCATTTAAATCAGATACAGAAGCTCCTAAGTCACCCACAGCTTTGAACAATGGATCTGTTAAGCCTAACTTCCCATTTACATCATCTAAAGTCGTATTAGACTTATTTAAAAGTCCTTCTACTTCAATAAGTAAATGATCTGCATTTTTTGTAACTACAGAAATTGTTTTGTTTACTTCTTCTACAGTTGTATTCAGTTCGCTAACAACTTTCCCAGTTCTGAATATAACGACTGCTAAAGAAATAGCAAGTATTGCAAAAGCAATTGCAGCAATTAAACCAGCAATTTCTCCACCTGATAAGTTCATTCAAATCACTCTTTCCTTATTAATTTATATATAAAGGATACCATTACAATATTCACTTTTGCAAATTAAAGGCCGTGTCTGATGAAATTAATTATATAAAGGGATTTCTATTAAGAATTAAATCATTCATGTTAGAATTAATCTAAATTAAAAAAGATTTTTTTGTCATAGGAGGCCCATATATGTTATATTTTGCAGCTGAGGAACTGACGGAAGATTTAGAAAATCTTCAAAATCCAACGGTTATTGAGGAGTTAATCAAACGGTTTAGTTGGGAAACCGTATCAGACCAATTGATATTAACTAGTATACGAATAATATTTACACTTGTTGTCTTTCTTATTATACATATTATTGCGAAATGGTTACTTGGGATCTTTTTCAAACGATTTTTAAAGTCTAAAAAGACTGACACTAGCCGCTTCGAGACAGTACAACGAATCACAAATAATATTTATCATACGATTTTTTACTTCTTTTTAATCTATACGATTTTAGAGATTTTTAATTTCCCCGTTGAAACGTTATTAGCAAGTGCTGGTATTGTAGGACTAGCCGTTTCATTTGGAGCACAAGGCTTTGTATCCGACGTCGTTAACGGTTTAACGATTCTTAGTGGGAAACAGTTAAGTATTGGTGATGAAGTCAAAATCGAAGAAATTTTAGGCACTGTGGTTAATTTAAGCTTACGCGTCACAGAAGTGAAAGATTTTGATGGGACAATTCACTATATACCCAATCGAGAAATATTAATCATCAGTAACCGTTCTAAGGGCGATATGCGAGCATTAATTGATGTTCGCCTGTTCCCTGAAACAGATACGGATATCGTCAGAAAGATTGTATTGGATATTAACGATACATTTGTTCCGGATTTTCCAGATATTACTATTCCACCAAGAGATATCTTATTTGTAAGTAATGCGAAAAACCAACTTACAATGCGCGTGATTATGTATACAAAACCAGGTGGACAATATGGTGTACAAAATAAATTTTATGAAGCTTATGTCAATGGATTAATTGATGCAGGGATTGATTTGCCATTTGGTGACATTGACTTTGAAAACAAATAGAATTTAAAAAGGCGTCCGAGCTCGTTCAGACAGAACGAGTATCGGACGCCTTTTCTTATATCTTTTAGACTTTTTCTATAATTTTATCTTGCACATCGTACTCATTTTCAAAATTATGAACGATACGGTTTGTTCCAGTCAGAATTGCCTGGCGAGTAATCAAACCCGATAAGACACCTTCTTCATTAATTACTGTTATAAATGCGTGATGAATAAGCATTCGTAAAACATCTTCTAATTCAAAATCCTCATTTACTACCGGATATTCCTTATCCATAACTTCTTCTACTTTGATATCGCCTAACTTATCAAACTCAACATCCTTTATCCCCATAATAGCATCGATAATAAGTGGCATAGAAACGAGACCTTTCATGCGAGATTTATTATCTATTACAGGTACGACTGAATATTTATTTGCAGTCATTAATAATAAAGCATGATCCAACGTATTATTTGCACCGACAACAGCTATTTCATCAGCTGGTATCACTAATGTATCCAATCCATTTAATAACATTTTTTCCATTCGTTTCGTTATCATTTTTTCCCCTTCTAAAGCATCTATCTTATATGAATTTTTGAGATAATTCTGGAAGATGATTGTGATTCCAGTCATAAAAATTTACAGCAGTTCCATCTGAATTTTTTTCATAAATTAAATATGAACCAACCCTTAAGTCCCCTCTTGGTTGGGTAATACTACCAGGATTCATAAAATATAAACCATTCATCTCATCGATTTTCGGAACATGAGAATGTCCATAAAAAACAATGTCTGCGTCATTATTTATAGCTTCTCTTTCCATTTCACTTAATGTCCGCTTCACTTGATGTTGATGCCCATGTAAAACTAAGAAAGTTGTGTCATCCAACGACTCAACAATAATCTTAGGATGGTTAGAGTCCCAATCCATATTTCCTTGAACCGTTTTAAATGTTTCCCAAATCGGATGATTGCTTCCTAATTCTGAATCCCCACAATGTAGCCACAAATCTACATCAGTATGTATATTGATTAAGTCTTCTAAAACCGACTCATCCCTATGATTGTCACTTACAACTAGAACCTTCATTTCCTCTAACCTTCTCTCATCTATTAGTTTCTACTTACAACCAGTCCGTTAAATGCTTGCTTAGTTCCTTTATTGCCTTTGAACGATGACTAATTTCATTTTTCTTATCTGCTGATAATTCTGCCATTGATTTATTGAATTCTGGTACATAAAATAACGGATCATATCCAAATCCATTTTCACCTTTGGGCTCTTCTAGAATAGAACCATATACTTTTCCTTCGACGGTTAATGGTTCTCTATTTGGTCCAACTAGAGCTAAGGAGCAGTGGAAATTTGCTTTTCTATCCTCTTCTTTTATTCCTTCTAAATCCTTTATTAACTTTTTATTATTTAACGAATCATTGCCATGTTCTCCAGCAAATCTTGCTGAATAAATCCCTGGTGCACCATCTAATGCATCTACTTCTAAACCAGAATCATCTGCTAATACAATGCCATTTAACAGTTTAGAAACTGCTTCAGCTTTCTGCAAAGCATTTTCTTCAAAGGTTACCCCTGTTTCAGGAATATCTTCTATTTCAGGGAAGTCTAGTAACGTTTTGACAGAGTAATTGTACGCTTGGAATAACTTCTCAAATTCTTTTGCTTTCCCTTTATTATTAGTCGCAATAATAATTGTTTTATTTGGCATATGTTTCTATCTCCTTAATTGGTATATGTTTTACACAAAACTGCTCAAGTTGCAGCCAATTTTTCGCAATAGCTGTAAATGTCTCTGCTGCACCTGTTGTATAAAATACATGGTCCTTTTTAGTCTCGTCTGTCTTATTTTTTAAGTTTCTTTCTAGTAAATCACTTTTTAAATACTTCGCTGTCTCTACACCTGGATCAATCAGCGTTAAACCCCTTCCAAAATAATCTTGGATAATATCTTGTAAGAGTGGATAATGCGTGCAACCTAATACTAATGTATCCATTTCAGAACCCTTAAATGGTGTTAGCTCTTCTGCAACAATTTGTTTAGCCCTTTCATCTTCATATCGATCTTTTTCAACGATCGAAACAAAACGAGGACAGGCAACACTTTGTAATTCTGCACCTCCTAAAAGATGTGCAATTTGTTTTTCATATTCATTTGATCGAACGGTTCCTTGTGTAGCGATAATACCTATTTTTTTATTTTGACTCTGTTCAGCGGCAGCTTTACTGCCTGATTCTATAACGCCAATCACTGGAATATCTAATTCTCTCTTTAAAATATCTAAAGCAGCCACTGTCGCTGTATTACAAGCAATAACAAGTAATTTAATGCCTTTAGAAACTAAAAAGTTTGCTAATTGTCGAGTAAACATTAAAACTTCTTCTTGTGATCGTGGCCCATAGGGATTACGTGCTGAGTCACCTATATAATAAATCGTTTCCTCTGGCATGATTTTCATGACTTCTTTAACAACTGTCAATCCTCCCACTCCAGAATCTAAAAAGCCTATTGGATGGTTATTCATTTTACACCTCAGCTATTTTCTTATTTGTTTCATTTCACCTTATCTATCTTATCAAAAAAAACACCAAATTAAAAATTATGAACCCATGATAATCGCTAGAGAAAGCTCTCATTTATCTTTTACTAACGACAAAAAAATTCCTCTTACATAGAATAAGAGGAACCCAATATTTTATTTCGCTTTAGACATTAACCATTTGTCAAAAGCTTCTTTTTGTTTTTTGTACTGATATCTTTGTTTCATCCAACCTTTTTCCGGTGAGAACAAAAACGTCATAAATGCTGTAAAACCTGTTACACTAGCAATCATCCCTGATAATGAGACATCAAAAACTCGAGCAAAAGTAATGCCTAAAAAACTGTTTATAATCGCAAACAGGATGGATAATAGAATCATTTTCTTTAGGTCGTCTGTTAGTAGATATCCACTCAAGGCAGGTCCCACCATTAATCCGACAACTAAAATCGATCCTACTGCATCATAGGCGCCTACAGCTGTTAGTGAAACAATTCCCATTAAAGCATAATGCATAACGGCCGGTGAAATACCGATGACAGTTGCAAAAGTCGGGTCAAATGTTGTTACTTTTAATTCTTTGAAGAATAACAAAATGAATAAACTATTTATCAGTAGAACAACTAGCATAACCCATAAGGATTTTGGTCCAATATCAAAACCTAAAACAGATAAACGATCAAAAGGAACGAAAGCAAGCTCTCCCATTAAGACAGCGTCGGTATCTAAATGAACATTGCCTGCGTACCGAGTAATTAAGATGATTCCGATACTGAAAAATAATGGGAAAGTGATCCCAATAGCTGAATCACTACTAAGTAATTCAGTCCGTTGTAAGGCTTCGATAATCCAAACAACTAGCAAACCAACTATAGTAGCACCGATCATTAATAACGGGGAGTTTAGATCGTTCGTGATAAAGAACGCTAAGACAATTCCGACTAAAATAGAATGCGTGATTGCATCAGTTAACATAGTCATTCCTCGAACAACTAGAAATACTCCTGGTAGAGCACAAGCAATAGAGACAATTAAAGCAACTAAATATATATCAAGCCACATAGCTCTTGTCCTCCCCCTTCTTTTTTTGTTCTTGAATAAATATCGCATATTCTTTTTTACGTTTCTTATATAGGAGCCTTCTAGCGATTATCCCACGACTCGGTGAAAGAAACAGACTGAAAAAAGTGAAGAAACTTAAGACCAATACAATGGTAGGACCTGTTGGTATTTGTGTATAAAGGGAACTAATTAATGTTCCGATAACACCTGACAGAAAGCCAAATATTCCTGCTAATGTGACCATAACACTTAAATGATTCGTCCACTGTCTAGCTGCCACGGCCGGCCCTACAAGAAGAGCACTCATTAAAATCACGCCGACAGATTCCAATCCTAATATAATTGTGACAATCATGATTAGCGAAAGAAGCAGCTGTAAGAACGTTGTATTAAAACCTAATGTTTTCGCATATTGGCTGTCAAAAGTATATACTTTTAATTCCTTCCAAAAAATAAGAACAAGAGCTATGCTGATAATTGTCGCAAATACTAATACTTGTACATCTCTCAGTAACATCGCCGAAGCTTGTCCATAAATAAAATTACTAATACCAGCTTGATCGCCATCTGGTGTTTTTTGCAAGTACGTCATTAATACGAGACCAAAGCCAAAAAAACTAGATAAGACTAACGATAGTGTATTATCAAATTTTACGTTGCCCCTTTTACTCATCCATTGAATAAGGGCTGTTGCTATTAAGCCACTAATGGTCGCTCCACCTAGTAGGAAAGCCCACTCTTTACGTCCAGCTAGCATGAAGCCAATAAGGATTCCTGGTAAGGCTGCGTGACTTAAAGCATCTCCAAGCAAACTTTCTTTTTGTAATGTCGTAAAGGATCCAATTACACCACCCATTAAACCTAATACGCCTGTTCCTAATGCTACAATCTGGAATGTATAATCTTGAAAGATTGAAAGAATAGTCTCTATCACAATTCTTCAACCCTTTCCGCGTTACGATCTCGACGATATGTTTCTTCAATATTTTTATCTATAAAAGTTGTTTCAACAGGACCATGTGCAATTATTTCATGATTTAAAAAGATTACCTCATTAAAATATTCTTCAACAGTCTGTAAATCATGATGAACGACTACCACAGTCTTATTATTCTCTACGAGTTCTTTAAGTAATGACATTATAACTTTCTCTGTTTTAATATCTACTCCTGCTAGTGGTTCATCTAATAAATAGATTTCTGCCTC
>CAZUZA010000015.1:9307-12788 GCA_964624875.1 uncultured Carnobacteriaceae bacterium
CTGTTTTAATATCTACTCCTGCTAGTGGTTCATCTAATAAATAGATTTCTGCCTCTTGTGCTAAAGCTCTAGCTAAGAAAACACGTTGGCGTTGTCCACCAGAAAGTTGACTAATCTGACGATTTTTAAAGGGTAACATCCCTACTTTATCTAATTGCTCCTCAGCTATTTGATAATCGTTTTTTCTAGGTCGCTTCAACCAACCTAAGTGAGCATACCTTCCCATAACAACCACATCTAAAACAGTCGCAGGAAAATCCCAATCAACCGAACTATTTTGTGGGACATAAGCAATATGCTTTTGGATGTCTTTGAAACGATGCCACTCATTATGCATTTCAAACATTATTTCACCCGAAACAGGTTTAATTAAATCTAGTGTGGCATTTAATAAAGAAGACTTTCCAGCACCATTCGGACCTAAAATAGCTGTTAACTGACCTTTTTTAACTTCCGCATGAATATTCCAAATAACAGGTGTTGCTTGATAAGCAACCGTTAAATTTTTAATTTTAATGGATTCTTTTGACATAAATTTTCTTCCTCTTCTAAATACATATTCACTTTTTTTATTTCAGCGCATCGACGATAGTATCAATGTTCTTCTTATACATTTTAATATATGTTTCTGCTTGTTGTTCTACATCGCCTAATGAGTCTGAGAATAATTCTCCACCGATTTCAACGTCCCAACCTCGTTGTTGCACAGCTTCTTGTAAGGACTCAATTGTTCGGGTTGGTACAGAACTTTCAACAAAGACTGCTTTAATTTGCTGTTCAGCAATAAATTCCGCTAAGCGACTAACATCTCGCGTCCCTGCTTCTGTTTGAGTATTTAATCCTTGTAAACCAATAACTTCAAATTCATATTCTTCCCCAAAGTATTGAAAGGCATCGTGAGCCGTAACTAAATAGCGCTGATCTTCTGGAATTTCAGAAATTCTATTCCGGATATATTGATCTAATCTCTCTAATTCAATTTGATAAGCCTCGTTATTCGCTTCAAAATACGTAGCATGCTCCGGTCTGTATAACGCTAATGACTCGGTAACATAATGAGCTGCCCTAGCCCATAATGGTACGCTAAACCATATATGTGGATCTATTGGTGTATCTTCTTCGTCAGTATCTAACATTTCCGTAGAATGAATAACATTCTCTAAAACAAATACCGTTTTATTCAACTTTTCTAATTCACTAAATACCCGGCCCATTTGCCCTTCAAGATGCATCCCATTATAAATAACGATATCTGATTCATAAATATGATTAACATCTGATGCCGAGGCATTAAAGCCGTGTGGATCAATACCTGGCCCCATTAAGCCAATCACACTTACCTGGTCACCACCGATTGTCCGAGTTAAATCGGTTATCATCGTTGACGTCGTGACTATTTGTGGAATTCCATTGTTTTCTTTCTGATCACTTCTACAACCCAACAATAGAATTGTTCCTATAAAAAGAACTGTCAACATCTTCAAATACTTGACTCTATTTTTCATACTTGTCTTCCTCTACTTGATAAAATATTATACTTTTAGGGTACACTAAACTTTTAATTAAGTCAACCTTCAAAGAGAGGGTCCATAGTCTGTTAATACGTAAAAATACTCTGTCCCACTAGGCTTCATTAGTTATTGATTTCGCTCATTAATTTCACTTTGACTAAAGTGCACACTATTGTAACTAGAGCAAAACAAAAACAGCGCCTCATCATTAACGAGGCGCTGTGCGTTCTTACTATTTCATTTATTATTTGTATTTGTTTAATACTTCTTCGATTTGTTCTTGAGAGTGGAAGCCGATTAATGATTCAACAACTTCTCCATCTTTTTTAACTAATAATGTTGGGATACTCATAATGCCAAATTTTCTTGGCGTTTCTGAGTTTTCGTCAACGTCCATTTTATAGTATGAAACGGAACCATCTGATTCTTCAGCCATTTGCTCTAAAATAGGTGTTTGCATTTTACAAGGTCCACACCACTCTGCCCAAAAGTCAGTTAGCGTTAAACCAGTACTTGTTTCTTGTTCGAAAGTTGCATCTGTTAAATCTTTCATTTTATTAATCCTCCTAGTTTTTCAAATACCTTATATTGTTTTCATTCACTAAACAGTTTAGCATAATTCAAGATAATTTTCCAAAAAAACTGTTCGGACTCGAAGCTTTATTTAAAGCTAACGAATGTCGCTCCGGTTCCACCTTGGTTTGCTGGCGCTGTTTCATATTTTTTAACACGTGAATGTTTTTTCAGCGCATCATGAACCCCTTTACGAACTGCACCTGTTCCATGGCCATGAATAATCGTTACTTTTTGATAATTTGCAAGCAAGGCTTGATCAAGATAGTGGTTTAATTTATGAATCGCTGCTTCAACGCGTTCACCACGTAAATCCAATTCTGGTCGGACGGAGCTAGTTGATCCGGTATAACTTGTCGTTGACTTTTCTTTTTCTTCTTCAGTGACTGTTATATCTTCTGCTGCGATACGCATTTTCAGCATCCCCATTTGTACGACCCATTCATCATCTATTTTTTCAACTAATGATCCTTGTTGGCCTAGCGAATGTACAAACACAGGTTGCCCTACTTTTAGAACCTTTTTCTTCTTCTCACGTTGCAACACTTTATTCTTATTAAGTTCTTTTTCTTCTTGCCTTAAGTTTGAAAGTTGTGTTTGTGATTCGATAAATTCATGCTCTTTAATATTCCCTGCATGTTGACCATCTAATTGTTTTTGACGTAGATCTTCAATGATGTCATCCGCTTTTTTCTTCGTTGCTTCAACAATTTGATTGGATTCAGCTTTAGCTGTTTCCATTAGTTTTTCTTTATTGTTTTGATAGTCATCAAATTGTGCTTTTAAATCACTGTGCAATCGCTGAGCTTCTAATAATTTCTCTCTGAGATCTTTTGCATGTTTGGCGGCTTCTTGTTGTTTGTCATTTAAGTCTTGAATCATCTCATCAACACTTTGACTTTCGCTACTCATTAAAGATCGAGCAGCATCGATAATGTCATCTTTCATTCCTAAACGTTTAGATATTTCAAATGCATTACTACGCCCAGGTATACCCATATTAAATTTATAGGTTGGTTCTAAAGAGTCAATATTAAACTCCATACTCGCATTCATCGTTAACGGACGATTGTAGCCATATAATTTCAATTCAGGATAATGTGATGTAATGACAGCATAACTGCCTACTGCACCGATTTTGTCTAGCATTGCAATCGCTAGCGCTGCTCCCTCTTGTGGATCTGTACCTGCTCCTAACTCATCAAATAAAATTAAACTATTTTCATCAATTTCTTCAAGTATCGAAATGATGTTTGTCATATGAGAGGAGAACGTAGATAAGCTTTGCTCAATTGATTGTTCATCACCAATATCCGCAAAGACATGCTCGAAGACACCAATCGTACTATCTTCTTCTGTTGGAATATATAAACCGGCTTGTCCCATTAATTGAATCA
>CAZUZA010000015.1:12888-26899 GCA_964624875.1 uncultured Carnobacteriaceae bacterium
GTACTATCTTCTTCTGTTGGAATATATAAACCGGCTTGTCCCATTAATTGAATCAATCCGAGTGTTTTTAGGATAACCGTTTTACCACCCGTATTTGGTCCCGTTACTACGATGGTTTTATAATTTTCACCAAGAATAATGTCATTCGCCACAATTTCATCTTCTGGTATCAATGGATGACGTGCATCATATAATTCGACATAATTTTTAGCACTGACATTCGGTCTTGTAGCCCTTAATTCTTTTGCATATTTTGCTTTTGCTTGAATCACATCTAAGTCAACTAGTATGTCTAAATTGATTAATACTTCACTGGTGTGCGGTAAAATATCACTACTTAATTCACTTAAAATCCGTTCAATTTCAAAACGTTCTTCACTTTCAAACTGTTTTAATCGGTTATTTAAATCCAATACACTTTGAGGTTCAATAAATACAGTCTGTCCACTAGAACTTTGATCGTGGACTACTCCTCCAAAAACACTTCTACTCTCAGCTTTTACTGGAATAACAAAGCGATCATTTCGAATCGTTATTAAACTGTCTGTTAAGTGTTTGGCCTGTGAGCCACGTACGATACTATTTAACTTTTCACGAACATTACTTTCCGTTGAACGGATAGCATTTCGAATAGACTTTAATTTTGAACTCGCATCATCTAATACATTTCCACCTTCTGAAAGAGCTGAATAGATTTTACGTTGTAAATGCGGCAGTTCGATAATTTGATCCGTTAGATTATAAAGGTGGAATAACTCTATATCCTCTTCTTTCATGCCTACGAAGAAGTCTTTAATCTCATGGGCACCTTTAAGTAATTGTCCAACTTGGATAATTTCTAAACCGGATAAAACAGCACCAATTTCCATTCGTTTTATATGGCCACGAATATCCTGGAAAGAGCCTAATGGTATACCACCTTTTAGACGCTGGATCTTAACGGCATCATCAGTCTCTTCAAGTTGTAACTCGACTTGTTTTAAAACTTTAGATGGTTTAATTTTCTTTGTTTTTTGATTTCCTAAATCTGAAACCGTATGGGCACTTAATTGATTAATAATTTTAGGAAACTCTAACGTATTCATCGATTTTATTTCAATTTCATTCATTCTTTTCACTCCAATAAATAACATTAAGAAAAGGTGTCGCGTAGCAAGTTATTCAATTTGCTGCAACACCTTTTTATAATTATTCCTGATTTTCTTCAACAGGTTCTTCTTGTACGACCGGTTCAATATCCATTGTAGGCAGCTCTTGTGCTGCTTTTTCATTTTCTTCAACTATAAAGGTTTGATAAACTCTCTCAGATAATTCTGGAGTCGATGTCACCATTTTATGCGCGATTGAACTATCAAACAGCTGTGTCTGGATGATATCTAAAGGGATTGTCGATAAGAAAGTAAACAAGAAGAATAAGCCAATGTAATTCGTCGCTATTCCAATTATCGCTCCCCCAATTCCGCTTAGTGGTTCAGGTGCACGCAACTTCTCTAACGTATAAGATATGAACTGAATTAAAAATTTCACTAGGACCCAACCAACTAAAAAGATGATTAGGAAAGCTAACATATTATAATAGGACATATCCATACTAAAAATAAAGCGCTCATCGTAAAATAAATATGGATTGGCTTCTGGTGCAAATGGCGTTGGATAAGGCACAAGTAAATATAGAAAGTCACTTAATAACTTATAATAGTCCATTGTAAAGATGATGATGACCGTAAAACCAATTGCTTGTAAAAGCTTTAAGATTATTCCTCTTTTGTAGCCATCATAGGCACCTATAAAAAATATCATTAAAATTAATAAATTCAACATCTTTATTGACTCCTAAACAACAGATAGGTTACTGTTGCTGAATATTTTCTAGTTTTTCTTCTAATTTAATCATTTTTTCATGTAATTTAATTTGATCGGATACTGCGTTTACAGCAATTAAGATTGCCTGCTCTTCTTTAGAGAGGGCTGATGACATAGCTTTTAAATCGTCTAATTGCTTATTAACTGTTTCTGCAACAAGATTAACATGTGTTGTTGATTTCTCTCCAACTATTGTATATTCTCTATCATTTATCATTACTTTTGTACGTCTTCTATCATAGACCATTTGCGCATACTCCTTTTATTCAAATCACTTTACTATATTAACAAAAACATCACAATTTTTCATCTTTTTAGTTGAATTAAAGCAAAAGGTTCTTACCGAGACGACGAATTGTCATCTAGTAAGAACCAATTGATTAAATATTTAACGAACTTCTACATCAAACATATCGATTAAAGCTTGTTTTACTTTTTCAAAAGCAGTATTAATTTCTTCTTCTTTAAGCGTTGCTTGTGGATTCGCATAGTATAACGAATAAGCAACAGATTTTTTACCAGCTTCAATATTGTCACCAGCATATAAGTCAAATAAGTGAATATTCTGTAAGTATTCTCCACTATTTTCAGAAATAACTTTCGCTAATTCTTGATGCGTAACTTCTTCATTAACCAGTAATGCAATATCTCTTGATGAACCTGGGTAACGATTTAGAGCTGTATAAGTGATTGTCTCTTTGTCTGCTTGAACCAACAGTTCTAATGATAATTCAAATACAAATGTATCATCTAAATCATTTGCTTTTGCTTCTGATGGATGCAATTGGCCAACATAACCAACTAAGACATCTCCTAAATAAATATCTGCTGTTCGACCTGGATGCATACCATCACGGTCTGCTGCAAGAACATACGAGATTTCTTCAGCGAATGCATAGTTTGCAAGTAACGCTTCTACTAAGCCTTTAATCGTATAGAAATCTAATGTCTCACCTTGACCTAACCAGTTTTTACCACTTTCGCCTGTTAATAAACCAGCAACGTGCGTGTATTCATCAAATTGCTCATCGGATGCTTTGTAAAATACATGACCTACTTCGTATAAACCAATTTCTGATACTTGGTGCGAACGGTTATAGCGAGCATTCTCAACTAACCCACTTACTAAGTTTTGTGCTAACGTCACACGCTCTTCACTCATTGGATTTTGTAATGAAACAAGATCTCCTTTAGTAATTGAATAGCGAGCTGCCTTTTCAGAACTAGTCAATGAATATGAAATCGCTTCTTGTAGTCCGCTACCTTCAAGCAATTCACGCACTCGACGTGTTGCTTTTTGATCTGCTGTTAATTCACCTGGAGTTGATTCTGTTACAGGTAATGTAACTGGGATGTTGTTGTAGCCATAAATACGAGCAATTTCTTCGATTAAATCTTCTGGAATTCTAATGTCCCAACGACGTGGTGGGATGTTCGCTGTAATCGTGCCATCGATAATCGTATGTTCGAAATCTAAACGATCTAAAATGCTTGTTATATCTTCTGCATTTAAATCTGTTCCGATTAAACCATTTACTCTAGCAATGGTTGTCTCAACAACAACATCTTCAGCATCCTTAGCAACGGCTTCAGCCGTTCCTTTAACAATCGTACCTCCACCTAATTCAGCCATTAATTGTGCCGCTAAATCAGCAGCATCTTGTGCTGTTGCGTAGTTTACGCCTTTTTCATAGCGACTACTTGCTTCACTACGTAAGTTTAATTGGTTTGCAGTACGACGAATTAAAACTGGTTTGAAAATAGCTGATTCAATCGCAATTGTTTTTGTCTCTTCTGTAATTTGTGAGTTCGCTCCACCCATTACACCAGCTAAAGCAACTGCTTTATCACCGTTTGTTATGACTAAGTTTTCAGGTGTTAACTTACGCTCTTGTTCATCTAATGTCGTTAAAACTTCGCCTTCTTTTGCGCGACGAACATAAATTTCTTTAGAAGCTAATTTTTCATAGTCAAACGCGTGTAATGGTTGACCAAATTCAAGCATCACATAGTTTGTAATATCAACAATTAAATCAATCGGACGAATACCTGCATGCATTAATTTGTGTTGCATCCAAACAGGACTCTCACCAATGGTCACGCCTTTTACTAAGCGCATTTTATAAACAGGTGTATCTTCTGCATCTTCAACTGCAATAGACATATAGTTTTCAATAGCGTCTGAATCTTCTTCTAAATGAATTTCTTCAAACTTAGGTGTCTGGTTTAATAAAGCTGCTGCTTCATAAGCTACACCACGCATACTTAATGCATCCGCTCGGTTTGGCGTTAAGTCAAACTCAAATATTGTGTCATCTAGACCTAAATATTTACGAGCATCCGCGCCCACTTCTGCATCATCTGCTAGAACAAAAATACCATCTTCTGCATATTTTGGAATAATAGAATCTGAAAAACCTAATTCATCTAATGATGTAATCATACCATGAGACGCATTCCCCATGATTTTAGCTTCTTTAATTTCAAAATCGCCTGGTAAAATTGCGCCAACTTTAGCAACAATCACTTTTTGCCCAGCCGTTACGTTAGGTGCACCACAGATAATTGGTAAAGTCTCAGTTCCCACATGAACCGTTGTTTTATTTAGGTGATCCGACTCTTCTAATGGTTCACACGTTAAAACTTCCCCTACTACAAGGTTTGATAAATTGTCCCCCAAGCGATTCATACCATCTACTTCTAGCCCACCTAGCGTGAATTTTTCAGCCATTTCATCTGGTGAAATATTTGTTAAATCGACATACTCTTTAATCCAGTTATATGAAACTAACATCTATTCTGCCCCTTCCTTACTAAACTGACTTAAGAAACGTTGGTCGTTCAAGTAGAAGTGACGAATATCATCCACACCATACTTCAACATAGCCATACGATCTGGTCCAACACCAAACGCAAATCCAGTATATTTCGTTGAATCCACATTACTCATTTCAAGAACGTTTGGATGAATCATCCCTGCTCCTAAAATCTCAATCCAACCTGATTGCTTACAAACATTACATCCATGCCCATCACACTTAAAGCAACTCACATCAACCTCAACTGAAGGCTCCGTAAACGGGAAGTAACTAGGACGGAAACGTACATTACGATCCGGACCAAAAATCTTTTTAGACATAACCTCTAACGTTCCCATTAAATCAGACATCGTAATCCCTTCATCCACTACCACACCTTCAATTTGGTGGAACTGATGCGAATGCGTCGCGTCATCAGAATCACGACGGTATACTTTTCCAGGACTAATCACTTTTAAAGGCCCTTTGGTGAAATCATGGGCTTCAATGACAAGTGGCTGAACCGCTGAAGTTTGTGTTCTTAATAAATAGTGCTCGTTAATATAAAATGAATCCTGCATATCGCGTGCTGGATGATCTTGAGGTACGTTCACACGCTCGAAGTTTAAGTAATCCGATACAATTTCTGAACCTGCAATAATATTGTATCCCATTCCTAAAAACAGATCTTCCATTTCTTCCATTACATGATGAATCACGTGTGTTTGTCCTTTTTTCACACGACGACCTGGTAATGTTACGTCTATTGTTTCTTCTTGTAATTGCTTATTTAAAGCTTCTTCTTCTAAATCAATTTTTTTAGTTGAAAGTTTTGTTGTTAAATCATCACGAATCTCATTCGCTAGTTTACCAATGACTGGACGTTCTTCCTTCGTTAAGTCTCTCATCATTTTAAGTAAATCTGTTAGCTTACCTTTTTTACCTAAAAGAGACACTCGTAGTTGTTCTACTGCCTCAACTGTTTGTGCCTCATCAATTTGAGCCGTTGAAGATTGTGCCAATGCTTCTAATTTTGTCTTTAAATCCATTTTCTTTCCTCCCAAAACATAATAAAAAACCCCACCCCTAAAATAAGGGACGAGGTTAAACGCGGTACCACCCTAGTTCAAAAAGGACCTATTCATCCTCTTGCACTTGTGATTGCATAACGGCGCAAACCGGGTGAAACACCATCTTTTTCGAAATTAATTTTTAAGTTTCGTCTATTTCGAGCGACAAAAGTGAACTTCGCTTATTCTCCCTATAAATACTCTCAATTTTGTATTTATTCCCTGTAAGCTCCAATAAGGTACTCTTTTTTGTCTTGATTCATTTATTTAATTTTATCAATACATATTATAGCAAATTTTTAAAACAATTGGTAGCTGTTTTCAGCTCTTTCATCTTATTTACATCAAGTTTACTAAAGATGTCGCGATAATGAAATAGATAAGTAAGCCAAGCGTATCATTTATTGTCGTAATAAAAGGTCCACTGGCTACGGCAGGGTCAAAGTTTAATTTACTAATCACATCTGGAATTAATGTGCCGATTACTGCTGAAATCGTAATCGAAAAGAATATTGATGCGCCAACAATAGTCGATAAGATAACATCACGATATAAAACCATGACGATTCCAAAAACGACAATACCTGCAACAGCACCCAGTAATAGCCCTGTCTTACCTTCGTTTAACAGAAGATCTTTCATATTCTTATCTTCTTCATCATCCATATTACGAAGAGAGACGGCTAAGGATTGCGTTCCAACGTTACCAGCAGCAGCCATAATTAATGGAATAAATGCTGCTAAAGATACCACAGAAGCCAACGTTGACTCAAATACGCTAATCAAGCCACCAGAAAGCATACTTAAGAATAGTAAGATAATAATCCAAGGTACTCTCTGTTTCGCAGCCGTATATGGACTTGGTTTTCCAAGGTCATCTTCTCGTGCTGCTGAGATACCCGCAAATTCATGAAAATCTTCATCTTGTTCAATTTCTATAATATCCATAATGTCATCAACAGTAATAATTCCAACTAAACGTTGATCATGCGTAACGACAGGGACTGCTAATAAGTCATAGTCTTGAATAATTCTAGCGACTTCTTCCTGATCTTCATCTACGCGAACATTAACCGCTTGTGGGTTCATAGCTTCGCGAACCTTAGTATGTTCAGGTGCTAAAAGTAAATCACGTAAAGACAACACACCAACTAACTCATGATTTTTACTAACGACGTATAAGTAATAAATCGTTTCCGCACGTTCTCCATGCGCTCGAATATGCTCGATAACTTCTTGGGTCGTTTCATCTTCGGAAATATAGAAATATTCCTTTGTCATGATTGAACCTGCAGATTCATGTTTATATGAAAGTACTTCTTGTAGACGACGATATTCTACATCTTCCATTTTTTGTAGTATTTGATTAATGTTTTCTTCCGTTGTCAAAGGTACAAAACTCGCTAAGATATCCGTTGGCAAATAGTTAAACACATCGACCATGAAGCCCTGTGGTAAATAAGCTATGGAATCTTCTTGATCCTCTAATTGCATCCATTCAAATATTTCAGCAAATTCTTGTGGTGATAAGAAATCAGCAATTTTTCGTTTATTCTCAGGATATAACAAATGAAATAACTCTTGTTGATCTCTTTCATGTAATGTTAAAAAACGTTCACGAAATAGATCGCGCTCGCCATTTTTAACGAATGTAAACAATTCTTCATAATACTCTTCTTTTGTCATAGATTTATCAACCATATATTTAAGCCCCTAACTGTACATTTAATAAACATTATATTTTTTAATTGTACCAGATATAACTATATTAATCCTTTCAAACAAATTAAAAGACCTTACGCATCTCAGCACAAGGTCTTTATGTTCCCTATTTAATTCACACCGTAAGAAACTTTTGCTTGTAGTCTTACGTATAATTCTTTCATCCAATCGCGAGTTGGTTTTGAAACTTCAACCATTGCACAATATTTATCAACCATTGATACAATCATGCTCTCTTTATATTTTGGCATACCTATTTTAATGGTACATAAAAACATGTGCTTTAATATAATGTCTTTTTCTAAGTCATTAATTTCTGTTATTTTTCTTGCATTTTTTAATGCAATTTTTGGATGAGCACAATTATGTGATCCTATACCTAACAATTCTACTTCATGACGCTCTTCTAAGAAAAAGTCATGCAATAAACCAGCTCGTGCAGTTGATACATAGTCTAAACCTCTTGATTTAGCAATTTTATAACTTACATATGAAACGAAAATACTATGCACTAAGCGAGTTGTAAAATGATGATGTGTAATTTTATCTAATTTTAAAAGTTCTTTGTTTTTAAGTAAATCTTCAACAATACTCATGTATTCATGATCGTTTTCCCAAGTGGCACGGACGAACTCCATTAACATTCTCCTTTTCCCTTGTGGGTTGTTAAATCGAATATTCGTTACGAATGTATAGTTAACATTTTCTAGTAACTGTTTATTATTATACAGAAAGTCACAAGAAAGTAAAAGGGAAAGTTTAAATATTACGCATAATAGCGCGATTCTTAAAGGTTTCTTAACATTTGTGAAACATTTGGTATTCAGTAACCGTTTTCAAGCTCCACAAGATTTTCCGGTAATTCTTTATTGGATAAAAACGCCTCAAGATTCTTTTTAATTATTGGATAAAAATGCTTCGGATAGCTTTCAACATTACCAGCAATATGTGGTGTCAGGATAACTTTTTCATGTTTCCACAAAGGATGCCCTTCTACTAAGGGTTCTTCTTCAAAAACATCTAAGCCTGCAAATAATAATGTATCATTATCTAGTGCAGCAAGTAATGCATCTGTGTCAACTGTCTCTCCTCGGCCCACATTGATAAACATGGTATCCTCTTTCATTTTTGAAAACATTTCTGTATTAAATAGCTGTTTTGTTTCTTTTGTAGCAGGTAATATATTTACAATAATATCGGCTTCATGAATAACTTCTAATAAGTCCTTTTGCACATATTGTTTATCCATATTTTTGACGGTACGCCCACTTCTATTAATACCAATTGTTTGCATCCCGAATCCTTTAGCAATTTGTCCAAGATGAATACCAATCTTCCCTGTTCCTACAATCATCATTGTTTTACCAAAAAGCTCGTAAAAGTTGGATGTTTTTTGCCATTTACCCTGTGCTTGATATTTTGCAGAGGTGACGATATTTCTTGTCATTGATAGTAAGAGTCCGATCGCTGATTCTGAAACCGCATAGGTGTGAACGCCACTTCCATTTGTTAGTGAAATACCCTTTTCTTCAAATAATGCTAATGGCAGTGTGTTAACGCCGGCATATGGATATTGTATCCATTTTACAATACTGGCATCTTCTTCAATGATTGCAGTTAGTTCATTTGTCCATCCGATAATGACTTCTAGTCGTTCTACGTCGATCTCTTCTATTGAATAAATAAATTCGTGCTCAAATGCCAGTTCTTTCATTTCATCGAACTGTTCTAGAAGTAAATCAAATAAGACTAAGATTTGTTTTTTCATCATTTCATTCCTCCATATTTTTTAATATAAATGGAACATCATAATACTTGCTGCGATTGCCACATTTAGCGACTCAGCTTGACCTTTCATTGGAATATAGATGTTATGGTCAACAGTCGTTAAGATTTCATCGCTTATTCCTGCACCTTCGTTTCCAACAATCAGACCGAATGGCCCCTCTAAATGGAGGTCTTTATAAGATTCTGCCTTTTCATTTAGAGCTGTCCCTAAAATCGTTACATTTTTCTCTTTAAAGTTTGTGATAAATTCTGCCAGTGAGCCCTCTAATACCTCTAGATGGAAATGACTCCCTTGAGCTGAACGAATCGTTTTCGCATTGTATAAATCGACTGTTCCTGTCCCTAAAATAACCCCTTGAAAACCTGCAGCATCCGCTGTTCGAATCATTGTTCCGACGTTACCAGGATCTTGAACAGCATCTAATAGTAGGTATGGTGCTTCTATTTTGGATGGTGTTGCTGTTTTTGACATCTTTAAAATGATAAAGATTCCTTGATTTGTTTCTGTTTCACTTAATTCATTTGCTACATTATCCGTAATTGTAGTGATTGTCTCTCGAGCAATCTCAAGTTTTTTAACATCCTCATGATTTACGAGGTCTTCTCGCATAATTATATGTAAAATATCATCTTTTTTAAATTTTATTGCTTCTTCGACTAGATGAAAACCTTCTACCATATAAGTTTGAGTTTTTTTACGTTCTTTTCGAGTATGCAATTTTTTCCAATCTTTAACTTTCGCATTTTGATTTGATGTGATATCAGCCATTTAAATGCTCCTCTCTCTTATTCCTTATCTATCTTACATTCTTTTTGGATGAAATACAGCAAAAAAATACACTGAGTGAATAAAAGAAACTCACTCAGTGTAAAATTTATACTTATTGAATTAAAAGCCCATGTAACTTTCTGGGTTCACTGGACTTCCGTTTGAACGGATTTCAAAGTGTAAGTGAACGCCTGTAGAGCTTCCAGTTGTACCCATTGTTCCAACTTGTTGACCAGCTGAAACGCTTTGTCCTGGTGCAACCATTAGACCTGGAGTCATATGAGCATATAACGTTGATAAGCCACCACCATGATTGACTACTACATAGTAACCATATGAGTAATGGTATGAAGCTGTAGTTACTGTTCCGCCTTTTGCTGCACGGATTGGTCCACCACCAGCAATATCAATACCTGAATGCAAATGACTTGCTCCTGATATCGGGTGAATTCGGTAACCAAATCTTGAAGATACGTAACCACTTGCTGGGCGTACCCAACCACCAGGGTTTGCTGAAGGTGCAGGTGCCGGAGCTGCTACTGATGTACTAGCTGTTTGAACTTGTCTTTGTCGTGCTGCTGCTGCTTGTGCTGCTTGTTCAGCTGCTGCACGTTGACGAGCCGCTTCTTCTGCACGTCTTTTCTCTTCGGCAATTCTTCTAGCTTCCTCGGCAGCAAGACGATCTTTTTCTGCTTGCATATCTTTAGCAATTTGATCTGTCTTAGCAGCAATTTCAGCTTTTTGGTTTAAAAGCGAATCTCTTTCTGCTGTTGTTAAATCAAATTTTTCTGTAACGAGTTGAATCTTACTATCTAATTCCATACGTTGTGCGAGTAAATTGTTACGGCTAACTTCTAAGTCTAGCTTAACTTGATCAGCTGCTGCTTTCTTTTCATCAATTTCAGCTTTTGCTGCTTCGACTAATTCTTTATCTCGAATTTGATCTTTCATAATACTGTTGTTATTTTTAACGAGTACATTGATAACTTCCATTTTACCGACTAGTTCCGATAAACTTTCAGCTGATAAAATAATATCAATGATACTATTTGGTGAACCAGTTGTTTGGACACCTCTTGCTTGTTGCGCTAAAGCTTCGTTTCTTTTTTCGATATTCTCTTGTAAAATTTCAATTTCAATATTTAGTTGGTTAATTTCTTCTTCTAAACGTGCTATTTCTTCTTCTTGTTCAGCAATCTCACCAATAACGCGATCAATATTCCCTTGAATACGTGTGATGTCTTCTTGTAGCTGATTACGCTCTGCTTCTAAAGAATTCATCTGATTTTCAGTATCCGTAATGTTATCTTGTAATTGATTCGATTGTTGGTTTAATTCTTGCTGTTGTTGTTGTAAGTCATTTAATTTTTGTGAGTTTGCACTTACTGAAGGTGTTGCTGAATGTAAAGAAAGAAATATAGCTGTTGAAGAGAGAATCGTGAATAATTTTTTCTTGTTCATCTTTTCTCCTTTTAAACATATGATGTATTTTAATTTAATTATATTTCTGTAAGAAGGCACATTATGAAGTTATTACGGCCTTCAGAAAATCTACAAGTATGATAACAGTGAAAATTTCATTTTACTACCCTTTTTGTGCAATGTTATATACCTGTAATTATTGCAAGTGAAATGACTTTTCACATTATTTTCATAAAGTCATCTGCTCACTTGGACAAAAGATTGGTTTGAAGCTTTTTGTTCCATACACGAACTAATTAATGCAAAACTGTGTTTGTGAAATATTAATTAACGTATTTTAATACCTGAATTTTGTAATGGTTTGTAATATACTTATATTGATTTTACGTACTTCGTCATACATTTACGTGTTTTTAAGAAATACATTACAGAAGGAGTGTGTGCTCAATGGAGAAAAAATTTGATTTTACGAACATAGAAAACCACCATTTTATAATAGAAGAAAATGACTTCTTTACTATTTATGAAAATAGCGAACTAATCCAATATAATGAAGCAAATTATTTACAACTCAAATACTCCCCTACTATAGAAGAGTTTTTAATCATCGAACAAATTTATATGGAATACTTAGATACGATTGAATTGCGTCACATCCATATAAAATGGCCCGAGGATATCGGTATTCATCTGGATGTATTCAACTATTTGGGGCAAAAAGAATATAAAATAGGTAAAAAAGAATTAATGCATCTCGAGCCCGATCATTTAACGATACCTTTAGCTTCACCTTTATGGACATTCTCATTTGTCGATGAAACAACTATAAAGACGTTTTTGGCTATAAACTATAAAGAAGATGTGCTACATGGAGAAGATTTTGCTGAACTTAAGCAAAAAGTTTATCGCTACTTATATAAACAGCCGCATATTCAATTCTTACTAGTATCATTAGATGGACGGGCTCTCGGGTCAACGATTGTCATTCATAAAAATAGTTATCTTGAAATCGATCATGTCCTTACGACGGCTGATTCAAGAAATATGGGCGTTGCTTCATCTATTGTGAGATATCTAGCAAACTATGCTAAAAAATCTGATATAATACTTGTTGTAGATGCTGAGGATACTCCCAAAAATATGTATGAGAAATTTGGTTTTCGAAACATTTCCTCACAAATCAGTATTGAGATTGATTTATAGGCTTTTTAAATGGGGATCCTCTTTAAAGTCCTCTAAATTCATGTTAAAATTGTGTGGTGTGAATTTTTGATCAAAATAAGATTTAGGAAGGGTGTTGTCATGAGTAAAATTAATCAAACATTCAAAACAGAAAGTATTCTACGTGCAATTATAGCTATTTTAGGTATTTTAACGTTTAATATTTCAACAAATTTTGGATGGGGCTTTATTCTTGGGGCATTAATATCCAAAGAACAGATTCGTTTGAACTCTAAAGAAGGTTTAGGACTATTAGCACTCATTACAGGAGTTATGATCGTTGCCTTATACTTTCTAATTGATGTCAATGCTGTTTATGGTTATGTGTCCTCTACAATCGTTTATTTTATTATTCGTTTTATCATTCAAAAATATATAAATTAGAAGGTGTCATTACATGCTATCAAATGCATTAGGATTTTTCTCAATAATTGTTTTTAGTATTGTATATTACCACGATATCGAATTTCTTCGTCGTTTTAAAGCAGCTGACTTTACATCGTTTGCTGCAGGTGTAGGTACGGTCTATATCTTTATTCATATGCTACCTCAGATTTCACATGGTCAACATCTCTTAGAAGAATTTTTCCCGAATATCCACTTTACGGGTAGCCAGTATAGTAACTATGTTATCGCACTTGTCGGTTTTATTTTCTTTTATATGTTCGATAGCTTTTTAACACATACAAGACGATTACCAACAGATGAATATAGAACACCAGATGAATTAGCTTTTTATTGGACGAACGTCTTATTCATTTGTTTATATAACCTATTAATTGGTTATGTGGTTGGTTCATATACACAAGGAAATATTTCATTTAGAATTGTTTATATGCTCGCTTATATTGTTCACTTTATTACGATTAAATGGGGAATTTATCATGTATTTCCAAAACGATACGAAAATCAAGCTCGTTACCCCATTATATTAGGATTATTTATAGGTTATTTCATTGCACTCTTTTTTGATATCAATCCATTAGTTTTATCTGTCAACGAATCCTTACTTACAGGCGCTATGATGTTAAACGTATTTAAACATGAGTTACCAAATGAGAAAGACAGTAGGAGTAAAGCTTTTATCATCGGTATACTCTCTTCGCTGATTTTATTTATGCTTATATAATGACTTCATAAAAACAATAAATGCCCCTTGCCGTTATAGACAAGGAGCATTTTTTAATATTCGTAATGGATAAGTGATAGAACTTCGGGTAAATCCCATGGGGTAATGATCCCTTTTAAATCGTCCCAGTGTTCAATCGTTTCTTTTTCAGACAGTAAGATAATATATTGACTACGCCCGACTAATAAATTTCGAGTAAACATCTTTTCAATTAAAAAAAGCGACGTAT
>CAZUZA010000015.1:26999-29039 GCA_964624875.1 uncultured Carnobacteriaceae bacterium
TACTACTAGAATAATGAAATTTTGAAACAAATGAAAGGATAAAACAATTATATCTAGAAAATGTTCGAAGCTCGAGTTGGCTATTGCCTTGCATTTATTTTTAGGGTAGCCTAAAATAAGGTAGCAACAGGAATAATGATTGTACAGAAAGGGAAATTCATATGAAAATTTCTCCAAGTAAAGAAGATTACATTAAAACAATATTCAACTTAAATGGATCAGAGGAAATCGTTAGTAATAAATCCTTAGCGAATTCTCTAAAAGTTTCAGCGGCATCCGTTACAGACATGAATAATCGCTTAGTAAAAGAAAACTTAATTTCTTATTTTCCCTACAAAGGTGTTCAATTAACCGATTTAGGTGCGCAAGTTGCTAATCAATTAATTCGTAAACATCGCATTTGGGAAGTCTTTTTACATGAAAAACTCGGTTTTGATTGGGATGAGGTACATCATGAAGCCGATCGTTTAGAACATGCCTCTTCAAACAAACTCATTGAAAGACTAAATGCTTTTTTAAATCACCCGAAATATGATCCACATGGTGGCTTGATTCCAAACGCCGATGGTTCAGTGTCGGCAGACGACACGCCCCTCATTTCATTAAAAGAGATAGAAGTGAACCAATATTTTATCGTTCGTGAAGTATCTGATGAGGACGATGAGTTACTCAATTACCTGACAAATAAAGGTTTTTCATTAAATAATGAATATGAAATGGTCGGTACAGATGCGTATGATGGCACGATTTCCATACGAAACATCCAAACAAACGACACATTTACCATTAGCGAAAAAGCAGTAAGTGAAATTAAAGTAAATAAAATCGAAGAAAAATAACTCCCTAGACTCATCCTATTTTTTCACATGGGATATCCATTTTAAAAACGCTTGATTTATGATACAATTCACTCTGTGAAATGGCTTAAAAATATAAAATAAAAAGGTGTTCGATTAAAGATGAAAAGTAAAATTTATTCAACATTATTATTATCTACTCTAGTTTTAGCTGCCTGCCAGAATGCTCCTGTTGACGATATAGAAGATGATGCGGATGCAGACCAAACCGAGCAAGTTGAAACAGACAACGGGACGGAGAACGACGAACAAGAGGTAGACGAAACAGACGAAGATGCTGAAAATGGTGAGGATGAGCCAGAAGAAGCGAAAGAAGTTACATATAAATACCAAATCAATCCAAATACATTCTCTGTAGAACATATTAATCCAGAAGAAGCCGGCGATGAAAAACTTGTTTTACTCACGTATGATGATGCACCATACGGAAATACGATGGAAATCGCAGAAGCTTTAGACGAACGTGGCGTTAGCGCCATCTTTTTCGTAAACACGATGTATATGGACGATACAGAGGGTTATGAGACGATTCAAGAAGTTCATGAAATGGGCTTTGAAATCGCAAACCACACGCACACACATGCGAAATTAGATGACTACACGCAAGAAGATCAATACGAAGAGATTATGACGACAAATGACATTATCGAAGAAGCAATCGGTGTTCGTCCACGCTTTTTCCGTGCACCTCATGGGGTTATGACGGATTACGCTGAACAAGTTGTTTGGGATGACGGTATGACTTGGATGAACTGGTCATTTGGTTATGACTGGAACCTTGAGTATCAAGATGCTGCAGCACTAACAGATATCACGTTAAACACAGAACTTTTAGGTAATGGTGCAAATATCTTAATGCACGATAGAACATGGACAGCAGCAGCTGCTCCTGCTATCGTCGACGGCCTGCTTGAACAAGGCTTTACAATCGTTGACCCTAAATATATTGCACACGAATAATTACAATATTTAGAAGCTTAAAGATAGGATGCTTTCGCCTATCTTTAAGCTTTTTCTTTTAAAAAACACAAAAAGCTCCTACGGCCGAGTTTACTCGATCCGTTAGGAGCTTCTTTATTTAGAGAGATATTATTACACTTTAAGCAACTTATTTAAGAATGATGTCTGAATCTTGTTTCGATGAGTCATCTGTTAAGTGCCAAATATCGTTGTTGTACTCTTC
>CAZUZA010000016.1:0-28358 GCA_964624875.1 uncultured Carnobacteriaceae bacterium
AACGTTCTACAAAATAATTAGACAAAAATTACCCCTCATACGTATCGGCATAAACCGATTGTATGAGGGGTTTCTTATTTATTGGATTAACGAATAATCTCGTGAATGAGCGTAACGGGTTCTGCGTGCTCACCGATTGTAATGTTTTCTTTGATCTTAGCAATAGATGCATCAACGTCTTCACTGTTTGAGTGAATCGTAACCAGTGTATCGCCCACTTCAACGGTGTCGCCTATTTTCTTACGCAACATTAACCCAGCTGCTAAATCTAGCACGCTGTCTTTTGTTGCTCGACCAGCACCAAGAAGCATTGCTGCCACACCTAATTCTTCGGCATCAATTGCCGTGATAATGCCTGCTTGATCTGCTGTTACCTCGATTTGGAATTCTGCTTGTGGCAACATTTCTGGATGATCAACCACGTCAGGATTTCCACCTTGCGCTTTAATAAATAGTTTGAATTTTTCTAATGCTTTGCCGTTTTTAATGTTTTCTTCTAACTGACGACGTGCATCCTCTAAATCTTCACCGACGCCACCTAGGTAAGCCATTTGACTACCTAAGACTAAGGATAACTCCGTTAAGTCTTCTGGCCCTTCACCTTTTAAGGTATCAATCGCTTCTTTTACCTCTAAGGCATTCCCAATCGCTATACCTAAAGGTTGACTCATATCTGAAATAACAGCCATCGTATTACGACCCACGTTATTTCCAATATTTACCATTGTTTGTGCTAAATCTTCTGCTTCTGCGATACTCTTCATAAATGCACCTGTACCGACTTTTACGTCTAATACAATCGCATTGGCTCCTGAAGCAATTTTTTTACTCATGATTGAGCTTGCGATTAGTGGAATCGATCCGACTGTACTCGTTACATCACGTAACGCATAAATCTTTTTATCTGCTGGGGTTAAGTTCCCTGTCTGACCAATCACGGCTAGTTTGTTTTCATTCACTAAGTCAATAAATTCATCTTCAGAAATTTCAACATGAAAGCCTTCAATGGCTTCTAGCTTATCGATTGTTCCACCAGTATGCCCTAGTCCTCGACCACTCATTTTAGCGACCGGCACGCCCACGCTTGCGACGAGTGGTGCTAGAACTAGTGTTGTTGTATCGCCCACGCCACCCGTTGAATGCTTATCGACCTTGATGCCTTCAATACCTACTAAATCGATTTGGTCACCGGACTCGACCATCGCCATTGTCATTTCACTTAATTCTTGTTCGTTCATTCCGTTGAAGAAAATCGACATTAACATCGCGCTCATTTGATAATCTGGGACTTCCCCACTCGTGAAACCATCGATCATCCAACGTACTTCTTCAGCCGTTAATTCTTTGTTTTCTTGTTTTTTCTCAATTATATCTACCATACGTACCATTTGAATATTCCCCTTTTATTCAACTTTGTTAAGCATCTAAGATGTTGACTTGTCCGTCTTCCGTTCCGACGATGACTTGTTTCACCATGTCTAGGAACAAGCCGTGTTCGACAACGCCCACTTCATTGCTTAACTCTGTCGCTAATTCTTTAGGATTTTGAATGTCACTTAAGTGTAAATCTATAATGATATTGCCGGCATCCGTCACGAATTTATCAATCGGTCCATCGAGACGATATTCAGGTTTGTAGCCTTTTTCTTTGAACTTTTCAAATAAATGCTCGCTACCAAATGGAATAACTTCGACCGGTAATGGGAAGTCGCCTAGGTGATCAACTAGTTTTGAATCATCTACAATCCAAACAACTTTTTCTGAATTAATGGCAACTATTTTTTCGTATAGTAAGGAGCCTCCACCACCTTTAATTCCTTGGAAATCAGGTGAGACTTCATCTGCACCGTCAATTGTTAAGTCAATTGTTCCAACCTCAGCCAAATCTCTTACATCTAAATCTAAACTTGAAGCTAGCTCTCTTGTAATTCTCGAAGTCGCTACACAAATAACGTTTAAATCTTCTTCTTTTACCCTTCTTGCTAAAGCTTTAACTAGAAATGTTGCGGTAGAACCTGTTCCCAAGCCAACTACCATACCATTTTCGATTAATGTAGCTGCCTTTTCACCAACTAATTGTTTTTGATTCATTGCCTAAATTCCTCTCCTCGTAAACGCTTTATTTTACTTTACTATTATATCATATTTCGTATCTATCTTAACTGAACACTTGTCATTTCTTCAAACTTTTCCCTTTAATTTTGTAAGTGAAATAAATTTAAAATCGATACGCGAAATTGGCGTTTAAATGCAGATATATATATAAGGGCTATTTTAAATTCCATATATTTTAAAAAGGAGTGGCATTTTGGTACCAACAGAATATGAGTTCCAACGTATTGCATTGATGAGAGGCTTAATTTTGGGTGAAAAATTTAAGCGACTGGAAGCCGGCTTTGAAGGTGAAGAAAAATTTTATCGCTACTTAAAGGCATTTGGTATGCGTCATTGGGTCATTTTACGAAACGTTTGGTTTAATGATGATAGCGACTTTGAGTGTGACTTTATTTTACTCACCTGGCACGGCATTTATCTATTTGAGGTGAAAAATTATTATGGCAAGTTTGTCTATGAAAATGGCGCATGTTCCTCTCGAGGCGTGCCGATCACTTATAACCCCGTCGACCAAGCGCGAAATGCGACACTGCACTTGCGAAATATCACACGTGGATTTCCAGGCCAGCTTGAAGTACATGGTGCGCTCGTCTTTATCGGTGAGCACAACCATGTTGAGATCCGCGATGACATCACCTTTATTGATATCGTGCAAACCAATGAAGTGTATCAATTTATGCATGAAATCAAGCTTAAGGAGGAAGCATACCGAGGAAGTAGAAGGCAGCTTGATGCACTCGCTGGCGATTTTCGAACACGACAAATACCGAACCCTTATTTATCCTTGCCTTTTACACCTGCTGAAATGAAGAAAGCAAAATCAGGTGTGTTTTGCGCAAATTGTCAGGAGAAGGTAGAGATAACGCGTAGTGATTATGTAAAATGTGAATGTGGACTGCATGAACCTAAGGAAGAAGCGATTGTAAGGAGTGCATGTGAATATGGTGTGTTGACACATGGGAGGAATTTTACTGCTGGTGACATCGAGAAATTTTTAGGGAGCCAATCTTCTATAAAATACATTAAAAAAGTTTTAAGCACGCACTTTGATATAGTCGAAGACTCGAAAGTTGTCACTTATATAAATTCAAGTCGAGATTTCCCACATATTAGTACGAATTTTCAATTTAAGTTACCCAAAAAACGCTACTTATAATGACGAATAGGCTAATTGTTACTTTATTTGGCTTTATTTTGATTTAAGTCCAAATAAATAGAAATATTTGGACTTAAAAATTTTCTGGCACATCACATTTTATTTTGTATGGTTCTATTTTAATTTAAACCCATTTTTTAATAAATATTTGGGTTTAAATGATTTTAAGTCCAAATATCTAGCAATTCACACAATTCATCCAACTCACCTGAAGAGAAACACAGCTCCGTCTGTGTTTCTCTTTCACTCTCCAATGGTTTTGTGGATTTTCGCTGCGCCGAAAATCGACCACCTTACAATAACGAAAAAGCATCAGCTCGCGCTGATGCTTTCATTTAAACTATTCCATTAAGCTTGCATGCGATCCTTGATAAAGCCTTGCTCGACGAATATTTCACGTACGCTTAAGAGCGCTGTATACGTCGTTAGCAAATAGACTTTTTCAGTTGGTGCTGTTTTGATCGCTTCTAAGATTTCTTTGTCATCTTCAAGCGCAATCAGTTCATCCGCTTTGAAGCCAGCTTGAACCAGTCGCTTATTTAAGTCTTCTTTACGAATTCCTGCGTAATAGTTTTTGACAATCGGCATCTCGACTAACTTCTCAAAGTCACCTGCCTCAATCCAACTAATGTCTTTTCCGTCAGCAGGATTGTCGTTTAAGACTGTGATTAATGTATAAGGTTCTGTTTCCCCTAAAATTAACTCAATCACTTGATTTAAGCCAACTGGATTTTTGATCAAGTTCAGCTCAACTTCTTTGTCTCCTATTTCAAGCACCTCTTGGCGACCGAATAAGCGATTTTGTTTCGCAAAACCAGCAGCAATCGTTTCTTCATTGATACCAATATGACGCGCAACACTGTAGGCCGATAGTGCATTATACACATTGTATAAGCCGGCTAGTGGAAGCGTAAAGTCATAGTCTGCAATCGTAAATGAAACCGAATCTGCCGATAAATCAGTTACTTCATCTACTTGATAATTTAATTCAGGGCGTTTAAAGCCACAGTTTCGACAATAATAGTCCCCTAAATTACTATAAGAGATAAAGTTATAATGAAGCGTCTCGCCACATGTTGGGCAATGGATGCCTTCAGTACCTTCATCCGCTTGCAATGCCGCTTCTACACCTTTGTTTGAGAACCCAAAATATTGTCTTGGATTCACAGTGTCCACACTATTTAAAGTTGGTGCATCCCCATTTAACAAGAGGATTGATTCAGGTGTTTTATTCACACCTTCTAATATAATTTCATACGTTTTTTCAATTGAACTGTAACGCTCCACTTGGTCTGGGAAAACGTTCGTGACCACAATCAGCTCTGGCTTAATATGGTTCGTGACATTCCGTAGACTGGCTTCGTCTACTTCAAGTACCGCAATCTTATTGGTTTGCTTGCGCCCTTTTCCAGCGTCTAAAATGAATGACGTAATTAAGCCTTGGACCATATTCGAGCCGGTATCATTCGTCATCACATGTTCAAATTTTTCTCTTAATATATTTACAATTAAAGATGTCGTAACGGTCTTACCATTGGTGCCTGTCACAACAATCACTTTATATTCTTTTCCTAATTCACTTAAAATGTTTGGATCAATTTTAGTCGCTAACTGGCCTGGGTAACTTGAGCCACCACCACTAAATGTTTTTAATCCCCATTGTGCAAAACGTCCAGCAAAAGTTGCTAACATCGTTCGAGCTTTCATTCGAAAACTCCTTTCAATCATAATCTAGGGCTCTATTATACCATGGACAAGCCTTGATTCCTATGCTTTGGAAATGACGTCTCGTAATTATTTCATTTTAAATTCTAAAAAAATATCATTGTAAATCCCAATAAATTCTAAGCCTAAGTTTTCATAAACTTCTAACTCATCAATATCAGCTAAGTCTGGATAAAACTGTTCGTCTTCAACGATTTCAGCATCTAATACTTCCTCAATGGCTGTTTGATTCGGTGAGCTGTAGCCAATGTATTCCGCATTGATTGCGGCATTTTCTGGTCGCAACATAAAGGAAATAAAGGCGTGCGCACCATCAATATTGCGAGCTGTTTTTGGAATGACCATATTATCAAACCAGACGTTGGAACCTTCTTCCGGTAAGACATAACGTAAATCTTCATTTTCCCACATCATATCCGCTGCTTCACCTGAAAACGTCACAGCAATCGGTGCTTCTTCTTGGATCATGTACATTTTTATTTCATCCGCGACTATGGCTTTTATATTCGGCGCTAAGTCACTTAGTTTTCTTTTCGCTTCCGCTAGTTCATCTAAATCACGAGAGTTCAATGAGTACCCTAAACTCTGCAAGGTCAGCCCTACAATCTCACGGGCACCATCAATTAACATAATACTTTCTTCGTATTCAGGTTTCCATAAGTCATTCCACGAAGAAATAGAATCTTCTGCGATGACTGAACTGTTATAAATAATGCCCAGTGTGCCCCAGAAATACGGAATGGAATAGCGGTTGCCCGGATCGAAGGATAAGTCCAAAAATTCGGGAACGATGTGCTCCAGGCCATCGATTTTGGAATAGTCGAGCTCGTAAACCAAGTCTTCTTCGATGAGGCGTTCAATCATGTACTCGCTTGGAATCGCGATGTCGTAGCTGGTTCCGCCTTGTTGGACTTTGGTGTACATGGCTTCGTTGGAGTCGAATGTTTCGTAGACGATTTGATAGCCGGACTCTTCCCTAAATTCGTCGAGTAAGGCCGGGTCGATATAGTCGCCCCAGTTGTAAATGGTTAACGTATCCGAACTCGCTGCCCCACTGGAGTGGTTCATGTAGGCGTTGACCCCGAACAAAATTAAAATGAGCCCTAAAACAAAGCTGGTAAATTGCAGCAATTTTTTCATTATTCAGCCACCACTTTCTTCACGCGACGTGTTCGTTTATTGTAAAGCGAGATGTAGTAGTAACCTAAAACCAGAATAAACGCTGCGATAAAGAGAAGCGTGCTCAAAGCATTAATCTCCAAACTGACCCCTTGGCGCGCACGTGAATAAATCTCGACAGATAAAGTCGTAAAACCATTCCCCGTCACGAAAAAAGTCACGGCAAAATCATCCAGCGAATACGTGAAAGCCATAAAGAAGCCCGCTAAAATTCCTGGAATAATATTCGGTAAAATAACATGCCATAAAATCTGCAGCCATTCTGCTCCTAAGTCCTGAGCCGCTTTAATCATCGAATCGTTCATCTCTTCTAGACTCGGCAACACCATCAAAACAACGATTGGAATACTAAACGCAATATGCGCCAGCAAAACAGAGGTAAACCCAAGCTGATAGCCGACAATCGTAAACAGCAGCAAGAAGCTCGAACCGATAATAACATCCGGCGAAACGAGTAAAATATTATTCGCATTCAGCAGCATATTTTGCATTTTGTCATTTTTAACATAGTAAATCCCAATCGCACCTAAAGTTCCGATTATCGTCGAAATGAATGACGATAGTAGCGCTAAGAGTAAGGTTTGGACGACAATTTGAATCAGACGTTGATCCTGCAGAACATTCGTATAGTGTTCGAACGTAAAGCCAGTAAAGCTATTCATCGTTCCCCCTTCGTTAAAAGAGAAAAAGATCAGGTAAGCAATTGGAATGTAGAGCAACATGAAAACAAAAACTAAATATAATTTGGACCATTTCATCTTTTCACCCATTAGCGTTTCCCTCTCTTTCTGGCACGCGAATTGTTGGTTAACGCCATAACGAAAAACATTAAGACGACGAGAACAATTCCAATCGTTGAACCCATGCCCCAGTTTTGTGTGACTAAGAAATGCTGTTCAATGGCTGTCCCGAGCGTGATGACACGGTTTCCACCGATTAAACGTGTCAGCATAAATAAAGATAGCGATGGAATAAAGACTGCTTGAATCCCACTGCGAACCCCATTCATCGAAAGTGGTAAAATGACATTTTTCAGTGTTTCCCAAGCATTCGCCCCTAAGTCATGGCTCGCTTTAATTAAGGAGCCATCGATTTCATCAATCGCATTCATCACCGGTAACATCATAAAAGGTAGCTCCACATAAGTCGCTACGAGTAAGAAACTAAAGTTCGTAAATAAAATTTGTTGACTGCCAATACCGATACCCTCCAGGAAAGCATTAACTGGACCAGACTGGCTCAGAATCCCAATAAAGGCATACGCTTTTAATAAAATATTAATCCACGTTGGTAAAATTAACATCATCCGCCATAACTCTTTATGCTTCGTACGCGTTAAAATGTACGCAGCTGGATAGCTGATGAGTAATGTGACGAGCGTAACCAGACCAGCATAAATAAAGGATTGCACCGTCATTTTTAAATAGGTTGCGGAAGTGAAATACGTTAGAATATTTCCAAACGTAAAATCACCATTTAAGTTTAATAAAGATTGATAAACTAATAAGACGAGTGGCGCGAGTACGAATAACCCTAGCCATAAGCTATATGGGACCATTAAGATGGATTGGGTTGATTTTCTATTCATGATTCCACTTCCACCTCTCCATTGTACTGCTCAAGACGGTTGTAGAAATCTTCTTCGGCTTCATTTAAACGCATCACATGAATACTTTCGCGCGCAAAATCAAGACCAACAGTTGAACCTTCTTTTGCTTTTTTCGTTGAATGCACCATCCACTCGTTACCTTCTTGGTCATATAAAATAATTTCATAATGAACCCCACGGAATAATTGCGTATCAACTTTAGCGACAAATTTCCCGTTTTCAACGGAGGTAATTTCTAAATCTTCCGGGCGAATAATAACATCAACCACTTCATCTTGTGGAATGCCGCCGTCCACACAGTCAAATTCATAACCAGCAAACGTGACACGATAATCGCCTAACATACGGCCTTCAACAATATTACTCTCTCCAATAAAATCTGCAACATAGCGGTTTAACGGCTCGTCATAAATATCGATTGGTGTCCCTTTTTGAACGATTAAACCTTCTTGCATGACAAAGATTTCATCACTCATCGCTAAGGCTTCTTCTTGATCATGCGTGACAAATAAGAAGGTGATACCTAAACGTTTTTGCAGTTCACTTAACTCATACTGCATATCGGTACGTAGTTTTAAGTCTAGGGCTGAAAGCGGCTCATCTAATAGTAAGACTTCCGGTTCATTCACTAATGCGCGTGCAATCGCCACACGTTGTTTTTGCCCACCAGACATGCCAACGATCGAACGTTGTGCAAAGTCTTTTAAGCGCACCATGCCTAATGCTTCCATTACTTTCGCATTGATTTCATCCTTAGGTGTCTTTTTCATACGTAAGCCAAACGCCACGTTATCAAAGACGTTCATGTGTGGGAATAAGGCATAGTCCTGAAAGACTGTATTTACTTTACGTTTATGCGCCGGAATTTCGTTTACTTTTTGCCCATCAATCGTCACCGTTCCAGAAGTTGCTTCGGTAAAACCAGCAATCAAGTTTAGAATCGTTGTTTTACCACATCCAGAAGGGCCCAACAGGGTATAAAACTTTCCCTTTTCCAATTGGAAGGATACTTCCTTCAGTACAGTTGCTTCATCATATTCTTTCACGACATTTTTAAAGGTCACAATGGTTTCTGTCAATTTCTTCACCTCAGTTTTTCTTATGTATTTTGAACTCCCCTAATTATATGCAAACACCTTAAAAACACAATACCTTTTCAACTCGTAAAATGCAAAGTTTTTCCATCCATTTGGAAGTGCTTTAAACGACATGGTCACCGTGTCCTTTCCCCTTCCATTTCAAAAAGAAAAAGGCTCAAACCTACGTCCTTTAAACGTGGATTTGATCCTTTCAATGTATGCTATTTTCCTAAATATATTTTGAGCGCTTCGTATAAAAACTCCGCTGCTCCGGGTGCGATTTGCTCATAGTACGCTTTGAAGCGTGGATCTTCGACATACATCAAACTGAGGTAGTAATGTTTTTCCGCGTCATACAAACCAGCTGGCCATACACCGACTAACCAATCTTTGTGTAAAGCCGCTACTTCTTGTGCCAATTCACTAGCTGGGTCCCCTTGTTTTGTCGCTTCACCTAACTTCGTGTTCAACTTTTCCGTCAACAATACATATGCATCATATTCTTCTTGGGTCATGCCCTCGATTTTTTTATTTGAGTCATTAATCGTTTTATCGCCATATTTTTCACGAATTTCTTCGCCATACTTCTCTTCGTTTTTTGCAATCGCCTCTTTTTTAAAGGCTTCAAACTTTTCTTTATCCGCCATACGTTCTCCTCCTCGTTTTTCCACTAATGATTTTTCAACCGTTTCGATTAAGCGGTTCAAGCGCGATCGTTCCTCGCTGAGAGCAACAAGATGATTCGCTAGTGCCACTTCGATTTCAAAATCTTCGGCTACAATAATTTCCTTTATCTCCTCAAGCTTCATTTCTAATTCCCGGTAAAACAAAATTTGCTGTAACAAGTCAACTTCTACTTGCCCGTAGATACGATACCCACTCGAGCTCGTTCGCTTTGGTTTCAATAACGCAATTTCATCATAATATCTTAACGTTCGCGCGCTGACACCCGACAATCGCGCCAATTGACTAACGGTATATTCCATCTCCTCACCTCACTTCTTATTATAAACCTTTACGTAACGTTAAGGTCAAGGCCTTGGTGAAATGTTTTTGTGTAGGAAGATAAATCATGGGGTTTCGGTTATGAATTGGGTTTTATTAGTGGAATAGACTGAATGAAACTAAAATAAAAAAGCTGACCTTCTTATTAGAATAAGAGATCAGCTTTTTTCTGAGTTGTTTATTGGGTGATGCTTTCACCAATAATACGGACTTCGGTTTCTAAAGGCACATCATATTTATCTAGAATAACTTCTTTGATGTGTTCAATAAGTTCGATATAGTCAGTTGCTGTTGCGCCATCAATGTTGACGATGAACCCAGCATGTTTCGTTGAAATTTGTGCGCCGCCCCAAATTAAGCCTTGAAGACCAGCGTCTTGAATTAACTTCCCTGTGAAATGACCCGTTGGGCGTTTGAAAACTGAGCCACAAGATGGGTATTCTAAAGGTTGTTTCGACGTTCTTAAAAACGTTAACTCATCCATACGTTCTTTAATTTTTTCAGCATCGCCAGATTTTAGTTTAAACGTTACATCTAAAACGATATCTTGCGTATCTTGTAGTTTACTTGCACGATATGCAAATGCCATATCTTCGTTATCGACTTCGATGATTTCACCTTCACGAGTTAAGATCGTTACCGTTTCGATAACATCCTTAACCTCTCCTTCGTAAGCACCAGCGTTCATATAAACTGCACCACCCGTGCTTCCAGGAATACCACATGCAAACTCAAGGCCGGTCAACTCAAGCTCAAGCGCTTTTTGACTCACCTCGATAATCGGTGCTCCAGATTCAACAATTAAACGGTTCTTTTTAACTTTAATATGATTTAATTCAGTTAAGATAACAGTCACGCCACGGATACCACCATCGCGAACAATTAAGTTACTCGCGTTTCCAAGAATGGTTAATGGTAGGTTTTCACTATGGACCCAATTGACAACTGCTGAAACTTCCTCAATAGATGATGGGAAGAATAATAAATCAGCTGGTCCGCCCGTTTTAGTATACGTGTAATTCGATAGAGGTTCGTTTTCTTTTACAGTAATTGAAGGATATTTTTCTAAGATTTCAGTATAGTTCACTTGATCCTTTCCTTTCAGCATTAAAATGCTCATCTATAATAACATTTTTGCCTTCTTATAATAACATAATTTAAAGAAAAGCAAAATAGACATTGATGTATTCCAGTGGTATGCAAGAAGGATTCAGCATTTTTAGTCACTTTTGCATAAATTGTCGAGTATTCTATTTTTATCGACGATTTCATCATTTTCCTCAAAGGAAAAACACCCACTTGAATATTCTCAAATAGGTGTTTCGATTTCATTTTATATAGTGTGTATTATTTGTCGTTTTCTGTTTCCATCGATTCAGAATCAACATCGTGAGAGACTTCGTCTGTGACAACGTAGTCCACTTCAATCATGCGTTCATCATCTATATTTAATAAGACGCCGTAGATTCGACCATTTTGAATTTCACTTGTTGTTAACACATAGTCGTTGACACGGACCGATACGCGTTCATCTTCATCTGGCACGTAACCAATATGGTGAATAATGTAGCCGGCAATGGTATCTACTTCATCTGAAGCAATATCTTCGTCAAAGTAGTGATTGAACTCGTCTAGTAAAATCCCACCATTTATATAGTAGTTAAAGTCGTCTATGACTCGTATATCGCCTAATGATGTAATATCGGACTCGTCATCGATATCACCAACAATTTCTTCTAGAAGGTCTTCCATTGTAACAATACCTTCGACTCCACCATACTCATCAATTAAGATGGCCATATGTTGTTGCTCTCTTTGGAACTCGATTAGCAGGTCATCGGTATAAATCGTTGACGGAACAAGCATTGGTTTGTTTGAAATTTCTAAAATATCGATATTTTCAAAACCAAATTCGCTTGCTGCTTTTAACAAGTTCTTCACGTGTAAAACGGCGATAACATTATCTTTTTCATCTTTATAAATCGGTATTCTTGAATACGGGCTTTCAATAATTTTAGCTAGATTTACTTCGTATAGAGCGTCAATATCTAACATGATTGTATCCGTTCTAGGTACCATTACTTCTCGAGCAATTTTTGTATCTAGTGAAAGAACACCCTCCATCATGTCTAACTCGTCTGTATCAAAACTATCACTCTTGCGACTTTCTTCAATAATGACACGCATCTCTTCACGAGTGAATTTCTCTTCTGTTTTTGAAAAGTCGATTGGTGTAATTCTTTGTAGTAAGCCTGTTGATGCAGAAAGCAACCAAATAAATGGACGGAATAATTTCTGTGTAACTTCGATCGCACCACTTGTGCCCATCGCAATGGATTCTGGCATCTGTAGAGCAATTTGTTTCGGAAATAACTCACCAAAAACAAGTGTGAAGTACGATAGAATTAGCGTTACGACGAGTGTTGCGACTGTTGGTGCGCCAGCAAAGTTCGGTAAGTAATCAGCAAATGCGACTGCAAAACTTGTTGCAGCTTGCGCACTGGATAAGAATCCAGCAAATGTGATTGCTACTTGTATAGTTGCTAAAAAGTCATCACTTTGTTCTAGCAACTTTAATACTCTGCGAGCTTTTTTATCTCCGTCTTCTGCTAACCGTTCAATTTTTGAATTGTTTATAGAAACGAATGCGATTTCTGCTGCAGCAAAAAATGCGTTAATCAACGTTAAAATGATAATAATGAATAATTCTGTTATGAGGGAACTCCCGGATGGATCCATATCTCAACTCTCTCCTTATGTTTTATAAAAAATTGTCTAATATATATAAAAATGGTTTAGTTTTACAACTAAACCACTTTTTGATATTACTACTATTATAGGGTAAATGATAGTAAAAGGATAGCCTTTTACTATGACTTTATTTTGACTATTTTATAAGTCAGTACCTTTTTTCTTATATTTCTCTGCAAGACCTGTTTTTCTAAAGATAAATTTAGCGATCTCTACAAAGATAATAATACTAAATGATGCTAATCCTACAATTACCCAACCTGTTGCATCTGGTAACGTTACGTCGAAGAAATCGTTGATTCCTGGTGTTAAAATAACCGCGTATAATAATAATCCAGATACTAGTGAAGCAATGTTTAGGTATTTGTTATCGAATGGATTTCTGCTAAATAATGATCCAAATACTGATTTCACGTTAAATGCGTGGAATAATTGGATTGTACCTAATGTCGCAAATGCCATTGTTTCAGCCATGTTAATTGTTAATGCTGCTTCTGGGTCCATACCTAATGTTGTAGGTGCGTATTGGAATCTTGCGAACCAATATACAAATAATGTTGTAGCACCTTCAAGTATACCTTGGTATCCAATACTTGGTAATACACCAAATGAAAGGAAGCTTTGGTCACTTGTACGTGGCTCTTGGTCCATTGAATCTGGTTCAGCTGCTTCCATACCTAGTGCGATTGCTGGGAATACGTCTGTTACTAAGTTAATCCATAGAATATGAATTGGCTCAAGAATTTGCCAGCCTAATAAAGTCGCTACGAATAATGTAATTACCTCACCTAGGTTAGCTGATAGTAAGAACTGAACAGCTTTTTGGATGTTTGCAAATACTTTACGTCCTGCCTCAACCGCGTAAACGATCGTTGCGAAGTTATCATCTGCAAGTACCATATCTGAAGCACCTTTAGATACTTCTGTACCTGTAATACCCATACCAACACCAATGTTTGCTTGTTTCAATGCTGGCGCATCGTTAACTCCGTCACCTGTCATTGAGATAACTTTGTCTTTTGCTTGCCATGCACGGATAATACGTACTTTATGTTCAGGAGAAACTCGAGCGTATACTGAGTATTTCTCAATATTTGCTGTTAAGTCTTCATCTGACATTTCGTTTAATGAAGCACCGTTAATAACGTGTTCTGCGTTGTTTGCATCATTTTCATCTAAGATTGTTAAACGTTCTGCAATTGCTTGCGCTGTAATTTCGTGGTCTCCTGTAATCATAATTGTACGGATACCAGCGTTACGAGCTTTTTCAATTGATCCACGAGCTTCTGGGCGCTCAGGGTCAATCATCGCTACTAAACCAGCAAAGATTAAATCTGTCTCCACTGTGTCTGTGTTTAATTCTGCAGGGATTTCATCAACAATCTTGTAAGCTGCGGCTAATACACGTAGGGCTTGACGCGCTAGTGATTCGTTCGCTTCTAAGATATGATCTTCGTCTGCTTGTGTAAATTCTGAAACATTTCCATTGTTATAAACATGTGTGACACGTTTAATTAATTGGTCTGGTGCACCTTTTACAGCGACTAAGAAACGACCATCTTCTAATTTATGGATTGTTGACATTAATTTACGATCTGATTCAAAAGGAACTTCTGCAACACGTGGTGTTTGAGCTAATGCTGCTTCTAAATCAAAATCTTTGTCTAGAGCGTATTTAATCATAGCCATCTCTGTTGGATCACCAGTTAATTCGCCATTGTTATCTAGGTCTGTATCGTTTGCGAATGTCGTTGAACGAACTAATGGGTGATCTGTATCCATAGCTTCTGATGCATCATGAATTTCACCATTGTAGTAAACTTTTTCAATTGTCATTTGGTTTAATGTTAATGTACCCGTCTTATCTGAACCGATAATTTGAGTAGAACCTAACGTTTCAACAGCTGGTAACGAACGAACTAAAGCGTTACGGTCAGCCATATCTTGTGTACCAATTGAAAGAATAATTGTTGTAATTGCTGGTAAACCTTCTGGAATTGCAGCAACCGCTAATGAAACTGCGATTAATAACATTTGATCCCATGCGATTCCTCTTAAGAATACTCCTACAACGAATGTTAAAATAGCAATAATAATAATCATGTATGTTAATGTCTTACCAAGACTCTCTTGGTCTTTTTGTAATGGTGTTAATTGTTGTTCTGTTGCATCTAACATCGCTGCAATATGACCAACTTCTGTATCCATACCTGTGTCTGTTACAACACCTAAACCACGGCCGTAAGTAACGTTTGTACTTGAGAATGCCATGTTTGAACGGTCACCAACACCCGCTTCTTCATTAATGTCGTTTGTATCTTTTTCTGACGGAACAGATTCACCTGTTAAAGCTGCTTCTTCAATTTGTAAAGAGTTTGCTTCAATTAAACGGACATCAGCTGGAACAACGTCTCCTGCTTCTAGTAAAACAATATCTCCAGGTACTAATTGTGTACTCTTGATTGCTTCAATTTTACCGTTACGGCGAACTTTTGCTTCTGGTGAAGCCATCTTTGCTAAAGCATCGATTGCTTCTTCTGCTTTGTTTTCTTGGTAAACACCTAATACTGCGTTAATAACAACAACTAGCATAATAACAATAGCGTCTGATAAATCACCACTTACTAACCATGAAACGACTGCCGCAACCATTAAGACAATAATCATAAAGTCTTTAAATTGGTTGATGAACTTTTCGAGCATTGACGTGTGTTCACCTTGCGTAATTTCGTTTGCACCATATTCTTCGATACGTTGTGCTGCAACATCTGAACTTAATCCAGATTCTTTACTTGTATCTAATTTAGAAAGAACTTCTTCAGTTGATAAACGGTACGATTCAACTTCTTTCATCCTATATTTCCCCCTTAAAATAATTTCAAAATGTCATATCCATAAAGTGTTCACTAGAAAAGAAAAGAGACTTATGCACAACCAGTTCATAAAAAAACTGGGGCATAAGTCTCACTATTTAAGTACAGTACCAGTAAACTATTAAAAAAATAGTCACTTAACGTTGTTGATACTGACGAGGGATAGGCCCCTCCAGTTACTCCCTTATGTAATATTCAATTACAGATATTATAGATTAAGATTTTTTCAATTGCAAGCTGATATGCTTATTTTTTGAAAGTCTTTGACTGTTCTGTCGCTAATTGTTCGACGATGTCCTTATATTGTTGACCGATAGCCTGCATTTCAATGGATCTCTTATCTAAATCATCTAGAAAGGTCGTGATTTTAATTTCTAGACGATCACTCGGCAATTCTTCTGGAGCAACCGATGCCCATTCGACAACCGTGACGCCATCGCCATCAAAGTACTCTTCTAAGCCTAAATCCCCTGCTTCGCCTTCTTCTAATCGATACAAGTCAATATGGTAAAAAGGTAGACGTCCTTCTTGATATTCGCGAATAATGGTATAAGACGGGCTTTTAATAACTCGTTTTACACCTAGTCCTGCACCAATTCCTTTTGAGAAGGTTGTTTTCCCGGCACCTAATTGGCCTTCCAGTAAAATCGTCATCCTTGGTTTTAAGTGTTCCGCTAGTTTTTTAGCTAAGCGGATTGTTTGTTCTTGGTTTTCTGTAATAAATGTCGCCATTCTAATCTCCTCGACTTTTATAATGTTTTTTCTAGCACTAGTATACCAAGCTTTTGGTGAAATGAGTACCATTTCATTTTTCCACCATTACCATTATACTGGATGAAAGACGAACTAAAAGGAGACGCGAGCAATGTTAAAGATTACCCAAATACCTGTTGGCATGGCCCAATCAAATTGTTACATCCTTTCGAATGGAAAAAATGCTTTGATTATTGATCCTGGCCAACAAGCTTCTGTAATTACACATCACATCGAACAATTAAACGTGACACCTGTTGCGATTTTATTAACGCATACCCATTATGACCATATCGGTGCTTTAGAAAGTATCCGTACAGAATATGAGATCCCTGTTTATGTCGCTGCAGCTGAACAAGCTTGGCTAACCGATCCGAATTTAAACTTATCGGCTTTAACAGGTGAGCCTATCCACTGTCGTGAAGCGGAATTTGTTTTTGAAGGGTCTGAAGATGTCACGATTGAGGACTTTACGTTTAAAGTCGTCCCAACACCTGGGCACTCACCTGGTGGCGTTTCTTTCATCTTCGCTGAAGATGCCCTAGTTATTACGGGGGATGCTTTATTCGCGGGAAGCGTGGGACGAACAGACTTGCCCGGAAGCGAACCTAAGAAACTATTCGATAGTATTCGTGCAGAATTATTCACTTTACCTGAGGATTATACAATCTATCCGGGTCATGGTGGCGCATCGACAATTGGTACGGAAATCCAGACCAACCCTTTTTTCTAATCCAATCATATTAAATTAAAAAGCATGCTCTGTTTATAGAAGGAATGTTCCTTCCTAACAGATACATGCTCTTTTTTTTAGACTATTTTCTGGCGAATTTCTTAGATTTCACCAGGAGTTTCTTTGGTTTTATAAGTAACGTCTTTATCGCGCCATTTGAAGGTAGCGACGCATTTTGTTGTGTCCCCGACTTTGATTTGGTGGCGAGAGATGATTTGATTGTCTTCGTCTACAGTAAAATCGACGTAAGAATCGACGACTTCATCAATATGTACTTCTTTTTCAAAGGTGATGTTTCCAGTCATTGGCTCATGTGTAGCCAGGAATTCATCACCTAAAGCATCCAGCAACCATTCGAAATAAGTTGCGTTGTTTGCATGGAAATTTCCGTCGATATCAAAGTAGCGTACCGGATATTGTTGCATTTTCGCCGTTTCTAAGTTTTCCGGTGGCGTTGGTTTTGGAATACGCTTGATACGGCGACTTTCCGTCGAACCGTAATCTTTCCCCACAAATTCTGGGATGCGTGACAGTTTACGCTCGTTATCCATCAGTGCAAAGACAGTCATGACGTAAACTATCAACTCGCCGTTTTCATCATAGACTTCGAATTCACGGTAAGAGAAAATACGGTTGAATTCTTTTGCGTAGGTTTTTACGCGGATCTCCTCATACACTTTCGGCATGCGATTAATCTGCACGTCGTATTGAATAATAATCCAGTTCAAGCCCAACTCTTCCACGGCTTGACTCGACACTTGTTCTGTCTGAGCACCGGAGACTTCAATTAACGTACTCATTAAATGAGGCAGTGTTACGACTTGATAACGGTCACCCAAAAAATGAGGGAGCTTAATCTTTGTTTCATATATTTTTGGTTTCAAACTATCACCCTTACTCTATATTTTACCTTCTTAATTATAGAGAATTTCTGAACAAATGTATATTCGAATGCCAATAACATCAAAAAATGTACCGAAATAGTTCGTTTTTCACTTATACTTTAAGGGAGATCAAATTAAAGGAGAAGAAGCCATGACATTTATCATCCCATTCCTGCTGTTATTTCTTTTAGCAAGTTGCGCAAATGAAGTCGAACCAGCACCAGTTGAAATAAGCCCCGAAGCCCAACCGACACAACCAGTCAAACCCGAACAGGTCGTGGAAGCAGAGCCTGAACCAACTCCTGAAGAAATCTACGCAGCTTTAAAGCAAGACATGATCCAGACCTATAGCGAACGTATCCCAGTCAGTTGGGGCGAACAAGTTCCCGGCGTTCTCACCCATATCGACACGGAGGATAAAGTCGTCGCCCTTACGTTTGATGCGTGTGACGGCAGTCTCGATTCGTACGACCACGCCTTAATGGAATTTTTAATCGACGCGCAAATTCCAGCGACCCTCTTTGTCGGGGGCCAATGGATTGAAGCGTATGAAGACGATTTTATGGCGCTCGCTGACAATGACCTCTTCGAAATCGCGAATCACGGCTATCTGCACCAACCCTTATCCGTCAACGGCCAGTCTGCTTATGGGATTCCAGGGACAGAAGATATTGCTGCTGCTTTTGACGAAATCTATTTTAACCAAGTCAAGATCGAAGAGCTTATTGGTGAAATGCCTCGATATTTCCGAGCAGGAACGGCTTATTATGATGAAGTCGCTGTCGAAATGGCAAATGAACTGGGTGTGAAAGTCGTGAACTATAACTCTCTTGGCGATGCAGGTGGCACCTTCAACCACGAACAGATTGTTTCTACATTAGAACAAGCTACACCAGGTGCGATTTACTTATTCCACATGAACCAGCCACAAAGTGCCATAGCCAGTGGTGTCCAAGAAGGTGTGCGTCTTTTACAAGAACAGGGGTATCAATTCGTGCAGTTAAGGGATTATGATGCGCAATTAAGCGAGTAACGAAGGAACAAAATTCACAAAAATAAAAACAAAGACCAACTTGTCTCCGAGAAAAGTTGGTCTTTCGTATGGTTATTTATTTACATTGTCATCCGCTTCAGCCATTGTCACGGTATCAGCCACATCTTCCTGCAAAATAACTCTACGAACTAAATCCAAAGCTGACATAACCGATAGTTTGCGGTTCCGGTTACGTTTATAGGCAAAGTGGTATTTTTTCGCAAAGGAAGTCATGCCTTCTTTGGCAATCCCAATCCAAACCGTTCCAGGAATCTCCCCTTCTAACGATGAAGGGCCAGCGACACCCGTTAAAGACACACCGATATCGGCTGCAAATTTTTCTTGCACCCGTTCGGCCATTTCAATGGCGCATTGGCCGCTAACTACCCCAAATTGTTCAATCACTTTTTTCGGCACACCTAAGTTTTTATTTTTCACTTCATTACTATAAGTCACCATGCCACCATCAAATATATCGCTAGCCCCATCTAAACTCGCAAACGTACTTAGCAAATCCCCACCTGTTAAGCTTTCGGCGGCAGTAATTTTCAACTCTTCTTTTAACAGTAAATCTCGAACAGTCTCAAGCAAGGTGTTGCTTTCTTCACTATAGACAAATTCTTTGATGCGACGTTTGACTTCTTCTTGGAGCTCATCCACTTGTTTATTGGCTTTTTCTTCATCACTCGCTGTGACGACAATCAGCACTTCTAATTCCTCACCATATTCAAACACCGTCACAACAGGATTCTCATAATGAATGACTTCTTCTAACTTCATTTTTAACTGCGTTTCACTTAAGCCAAAGGCACGCACGACACGAGTTTCGACGTACGTCTCATTGAGTAACTTCTCAACAATAAGCGGCCGAGCGTTTTCACTAAAAGTGGGCTGTAATTCATCTGCTGGTCCTGGTAATAAAATATAGGTTTTGTTATTCGATGTGTAAAACATGCCGACAGCTAAGCCTGTCACATTTCGAATCGGCGTGGAGTCATGCAAAATGAGTGCCTGCAGTTGGTTGTGTTCCGGCATCACAAAATCAGAATTTTTATGATAGGTTATAATTTTATCTTCCGTCGGCTGATCGAGTGCGAGCGGTACATCGAAATATTCAGACACGGCGAGCTTGGTAATGTTGTCCTTCACTGGCCCTAAACCTCCGACTAACACGATTACATCGGCTACTTCTTCTGCTTGCTTGAGGGCTCGTTTTAAGGTTTCACGCGAACTGCGCACAAACACACTTCCGTTGACGGGAATACCTAACTTTAAGAACTCGCGTGCTAAAAACACCACGTTTTCATCCGGTTGTTGCCCATTTAAAAAATCCTCACTAATCGAAATAATCTCTGCTTTCATTCTAGCCACCTCGTTTCTTCTGGTTTTCTTCTTGTTAATTTTAAGGCGTATTCGTCCAACTTGCAAAGATAATGAAACCGGAAATAAAAATACGCCTTTCTCTTGACCCCCTTGAAAAAGATTGTGTTATAATTCCATTAATCATTTATATTTATTGAAAGGTGTCGTTTCCATGAATTACAAAGAAGTCGCTTTATCAAAAGCAACCATCCAAACAACCGCTTTACTACAAAATATCCAAGCTTTTAAAGAACAACTACAGCCCGAAACAAAACTTATGGCTGTCGTCAAAGCAGACGCCTACAGCCACGGTGCCGTGCCTCTCGCTCGTGAAATGGAAGCCGCTCGCTCTGTTGACTTTTTTGGTGTTGCCCAATTAAGTGAAGCCTTAGAATTAAGAGCCAATGGGATTGAAACCCCTCTTCTCATTTTTAACGTGGTGCGTGAACATGAAATTGAATATGCGATTAAAGAAAACATTACGATGACCGTGTTTACAATGGAACTAGCGCAGGCAATTGTACAGGTCGCCGAAGCCTTAAATAAGAAAGCCAAAGTGCATCTGAAGATTGATAGTGGGATGGCGCGTTTAGGCGTCACAACTTATGCTGAAGCGAAAAGTGTTTATGATGCGTTACAATCGCCGAATGTGCATATCGAAGGGATTTATACTCACTTTGCGGATGCGAAAGAAAACCAGCCGGATAATTTCACCCATGAACAGTTTGCGCGTTTCAAAGCAATCATCGATGCCTTTGAGGCAGACGGTGTCACGTTTGACTTACGCCATTGTTGTAACACGGCAGGAACGATCAACTTCCCGGATTACCACTTAGATATGGTACGTGTCGGTTTAGGGTTATATGGTTTAAACCCAGCCGCAAATAATCAAGACGCGATTCAGTTAACCCCGATTCAAACGGTGCAAACAACTATTACACACATTAAAGATTTCCCAGCTGGTGAAAGTGTGGGGTACGGTCGTTCGTATGTCGCAGAGAAGCCGATAAAAATCGCAACCGTGGCGATTGGTTATGCTGATGGTGTGGCGAAGTCGTTATCGAATAAAGGATACTTCTCGTATCAGGGGGAACGTTTACCGATTCTGGGTGAAGTTTGTATGGATCAAATTATGTTAGATAGTACGAATTTACCAGATTTAAAAACTGGTGACCAAGTTGTTTACTTTGGAAAACCAGCGGATGGCAACATGTTAGTCACCGAAGTGGCGAAATATGCCAATGCTTCGCAATATGATTTGTTGTGCCGTATGGGAACGCGTGTCAAACGAATCTACGAATAGAGAGTGGGATTAGTATTGGATAAAAAGAAAAAGAAATGGAAAAGTGTCTTATCTTGGGTCGCCCTGCTTAGCTTTTCAGCCTTTATCGGCTTTTTTGGAGCTTACTTCCTGATGGAGTATATGTCGGACTTAACGTTTTGGGATTATATTCTTGCTTTTGCCATTTTTATCGTCAGTTTCCCACTGCATATTATTTTGCATGAAGTGGGTCACTTAATTGGTGGCTTATTATCGGGTTACCAGTTTATTATGTTTCGCTTATTCAATACAGTCTGGATTAAAACAGATGCTGGTTTATCAAAACGTAAACAAGTGATTCAAGGTATCTTAGGCCAAGCACTCATGGCACCACCAGAAAATGTGGAAGAACCACCCTTCTTGTTGTATCACTCGAGTGGTTTAATAATGAACTTACTGACCGCAGGCTTATTGATTTTTCTAGGCATTGTATCAGATAGCTCAAGTGTCTCCATTTTACTATATGTTTCTGCTTTTGTGGCTTTGCTGCTGTTTGTGATGAATAGCGTACCAACGAAAGGAAACGATGGCTACAACATTATCGAGCATTATAAGCGACCAGAAACGTTAAAAGAGTTTACGAACATTTTGTATTTATATAGTGGGATGGTCAAAGGTGTGCCTTTTGTCGATTTGCAAAAATATATCGATACCGAGCAGCTAGATGACTTTGAAAACCCAAATACGGTCACCTTTATTTCGGCGCAAGCTGCCGCTTATTATGAGCAGGAAAATTATGAAGGCGCGCGCGAACGTTATGCCCTCTTATGGGATAACCGCGAGACGTTGCTTGAGTTGCATAAGCCTGAGGTTTACCACAATTACTTATATACGCTGTTATTGACTGAACCAGATCATGAAGATGTCGAAAAAGTTCGTGCGACCAAGGTATATAAAAATTATGAACAAATTAAAACAGCGGATGGCTTAAAAGTTCGTGCTGCAGAAGCGGTCTTCTTAGAAAATGACGTTGAAAAAGCGCGCGCGTTATTGGCCGAAGGTGAGCCGATGATTGCACTCGCACCAACGATTACTGAAGAAAATGCTGAACGCCAAATGTATGCTTATTTAAAACGTGAAATGACCAAAATTGAATGAGTTGCTTAAAAGGAAACAGCTGTCATGCCATGTGGGGACAGCTGTTTCTTTGCGTCTGGACCACATTTTTTTATTTGCTTCTAAACAACATTTCAGGATTTAAGTGCGAAAAAGACCCAAGACGATTCCCGTCTTGAGTCTTTGTAACGTATTTTTATTTATTGGGAAGCTTAATACATGCCACCCATGCCGCCCATTCCACCTGATGGATCTGCCATAGGTGCTTGTGGCTCAGCAATTGTTGCAATCGCTGCTTCTGTCGTTAATAGTAAAGCAGATACGGATGAAGCGTTTTGTAATGCTGAACGCGTTACTTTCGTTGGATCGATAATTCCAGCTTCAATCATGTTTACTAGCTCGCCTGTTTCAGCGTTAAAGCCAATTCCTGGTTCGCTATTGCGTAGACGTTCGATAATGACACTACCGTCTACTCCAGCATTTTTAGCGATTTGACGAACAGGTTCTTCAAGTGCACGTAAAATAATGTTTACACCTGTCTTCTCATCGCCTTCTGCATCGATTTCACTTAGTTTTGAAAGAATGTTGATGTAAGCTGTTCCACCACCAGAAACGATTCCTTCTTCAACCGCTGCACGAGAAGCGTTTAGTGCATCTTCGATACGAAGTTTGCGTTCTTTAATTTCTGTTTCAGTTGGTGCACCGACCGAAACAACTGCAACACCACCAGCTAATTTCGCAATACGCTCGTGTAATTTCTCCTTATCGAAGCTTGAGTCTGTTTCTTCTGCTTGCGAACGCAATAAATCAACACGTTGTTTGATTGCTTTTGTCTCGCCAGCACCTTCAACAATGACTGTTTCATCTTTCGATACAGTGATGTTTCTTGCAGAACCTAAATGATCCATTGTCGCATCGCTTAATTTCAAGCCTAAATCTTCTGTAATAACTGTACCACCTGTTAAAATTGCAATATCTTCTAACATACCTTTACGACGGTCACCAAAACCAGGAGCTTTAACAGCTGTTACATTGATGCTTCCACGGATTGTGTTTAAAACTAATGTAGGTAATGCTTCGCCATCTACATCATCCGCGATAATTAATAACGATTTGCCCGATTCCATAACTTTTTGTAATAACTCAAGAATATCTTGGATGCTTGAAATCTTTTGGTCTGTAATTAAAATATATGGGTTCTCTAATTCAGCAACCATTTTCTCGTTATCCGTTACCATGTATTGTGATAAGTAACCACGATCGAACTGCATACCTTCAACTACATCTAAAGTTGTTTCAATACTTTGCGACTCTTCAATCGAAATCACACCATCGCTACCCACACGTTCCATCGCTTCAGCGATAATTTTACCGACTGCAGGATCTCCTGATGAAATGGATGCAATTTGCTCAATAGCTTCGCTACTATCGATTTTAGTTGAGCTTTCTTTTAATGCAACAACTGCTGCTGCCGTCGCTTTTTCAATTCCACGACGAATACCGACTGGGTTTGCACCAGCAACAACGTTTTTCATTCCTTCTTGAACGATTGCTTGCGTTAATACAGTAGCTGTTGTTGTACCGTCACCAGCAATGTCATTTGTCTTGCTTGCAACTTCAACAACTAGTTGAGCACCCATATTTTCAAATTCGTCTTCAAATTCAATTTCTTGGGCAATTGTTACACCATCATTTGTAATTTGTGGTGCCCCATAAGCTTTATCTAATAAAACATTACGACCTTTAGGCCCAATTGTTACTTTAACTGTATCTGCTAATTTATTCACACCGTCTAGTAAAGATTGACGAGCGTCTGCAGAATGTTTAATCTTTTTAGCCATTTTCTAAAAACTCCTTCTCTTCATTCTTATTTCAATAAAAATTTCATTAAGTAATTATTCAGAAACTGCGATGATATCTGTATCTTTTACAACTAGATACTCAACGCCATCATGTTTTAATTCTGTTCCTGCATATTGTTCGAATACGACTTTGTCGCCGACGTTAACTTCTAATGGTAGACGTTCGCCACTATCTAGTAACTTGCCTTCGCCAACTGCAATAACTGTTGCGTAATTTGGTTTTTCTTTCGCTGAATCTGGCAATATAATGCCACCTACTGTTGATTCTTCTTCAATAATCTCTAGTAGAACGCGATTTCCTAATGGTTTTAACATGAATAAATCCCTCCAAAGTTATATTCTTCGATAAAATTAGCACTCGACACACTCAAGTGCTAATCACATTAACTAGTATATGAAAAATGATGCCTAGATGCAAGTACCAGCTGCTGAAAAATAAAGGAAGAAATTATGACGAATCTTTGAATAAAACAGCTATTTTTCTGATACCTACAATCCTTTTTTCAAAAACAGATAATTATGTTATGATGATTGAAAGCAATCACTATGGTTGATTAGAAGTAAGGGGTATTTTTTTGACTGAAGATATAATCCGTAAAAACTTAACATTTCGTGTCATCTTTTTTGTTATTTACTTTATGATGACGATTAACGTCGTTGTCGCCGAAGGTTTGAATTTCATTTCGATCCTATTAGCCGCTTTTGCAGCACGAGATTTTGTGCAAGCTGTGCGAATGGGAAAATTCTACCTGGAAATGCGCAAAAAGAATGCAAAGAAAAATGATGAAAACACAAAAAAATAAAGCATTAAAACAAAACAACTCCTTTCTCAATTCAGAGATAGGAGTTATTTTTTAGTTTATTATTCGGTCGTTCTTATTCAGAGTCATCATTTTCAATAGAATCACTATATTGTACAAAGTAAATCAATGATTGTAATTCGTTACTTAAGTCAACGTTTAATACACGGACCGTTTCTGGTACAGATAAACGAATTGGCGTAAAGTTCATAATTCCTTTAATCCCAGCTTCCACTAAGTCATCCGCTAACGATTGACCATGATCTCCAGGGACAGCTAATATTGCTACTTCAAATTTTTGTGCTTCAATTTGATCCACTAAATCGTTAATGTGATAAATTGGCACACCTTCTAAAATCGTGTTTGCAATATCTTCATTGATATCAAAACCAGCACTAATTCGGATACTGTTTTGACCTTGGAAGTTATAGTTTAATAGTGCGCGCCCTAAATGGCCCACTCCAATTAAAACAACGTTTGTCAATTGCTCTTGATTTAATTGTTTACTGAAAAAGTTCATTAAATCTTCTACGTCATAACCATATCCCCGTTTTCCAAGTGCACCAAAATACGAGAAGTCACGACGAATTGTCGCACTATCAATTTTAACGGCTTCACTTAAATCAGCAGACGAGATTTTTTTCTTACCAGAACTAAATAAGTATCTTAGATAACGGTAATATAAAGGCAAGCGTTTAGCTGTGGCTTTTGGTATTTTTCTATCTGGCATCTTAATTCCCCATTCTTTTATAGCATATTATCGAGTTAATCATGTTTTTGTGAAATTTCAAACATATCGATTGTATATATTCCTAATTCACATTATAACAAGATGTTTTTACTTAATAAAGAGATAATTGTTATTATTTCACAAATAGATTGCCTTTAGTAACGTATTTGTCCCATTTTCACAATATTGTATGCGTTTTACATCACAATATTCGCATTGCCATAAAAATATGATAGAATAGGTGGGATTCTAGAAATGAGAGGTTAAATTATGCTCCTACAAACACAAAATGTCACCCGACGATTTGGCGGGGACGAATTATTCAGTGGAATTACTTTTGAAATAAACGACAATGCCCGAATAGGCTTAGTCGGTCGAAACGGTGCAGGTAAATCCACCCTATTAAAAATAATCGCAGGCATCGAAGCACCCGATGAAGGACAAGTCATTAAACGAAAAGATTTAACCATTGGTTTTCTCGATCAGCACGGTGGTTTAGAATCTACACGTACGATTTGGGAAGAAATGCTTGAAATTTTTCGACCGGTTTTAAATATGGAAGCAAAAATGCGTCAAGTAGAACAGGAAATGGCTGACCCTACTTTATTAAGCGCGGAACAATTTGCAGACTTACTAAAAGAATACAATCGCCTACAGGAAACATTTGAACGCAGCAATGGGTACGGCTATCGTAGTGAAATGAAAATGGTACTCCATGGGTTCAAGTTTTTTGATGAAGATTATGACAAACCAATTGCCCACTTATCTGGAGGTCAAAAGACACGTCTTTCTTTAGCGAAGCTACTGCTTGAGAAACGCGACTTATTAATATTAGATGAGCCCACAAACCACTTGGATATCGATACGTTATCTTGGTTAGAGTCTTATTTAATGAATTATCGTGGAGCTCTTGTGATCGTTTCCCATGACCGTTACTTCTTGGATAAGCTAACGACTGAAACATACGAAGTGGGTTATGGTCGTATTTATTATTTCAAAGGCAATTATTCCAGCTACTTAGCTGAGAAAGCATCACGTTATGAAAAACAACAAAAAGATTATGAAAAGCAACAAAAAGAAATAGCAGACATGGAAGATTTTATTGCGCGCAACTTAGCTCGCGCTTCGACCACTCGTCGAGCACAATCACGCCGTAAGCAACTGGAAAAATTGGAGCGGATCAATAAACCAAAAGGTGACGAACGATCAGCATTCTTCTCCTTTTCACCAGAAAGAGAATCAGGAAATGTGGTTGTTCAAGCAAATGAGCTTACCATCGGCTACCAACCAGATACCGTCCTGAGCGAAAATGTGAGCTTGGATATTCGAAAAGGCGACACGATTGCATTAATCGGACCAAACGGTGTCGGAAAATCGACCTTGCTGAAAACAATCGTGAAGCATATCAAGCCCCTAAAAGGCGAAGTGAGCTATGGGACAAAAGTCGATATTGGTTACTACGAGCAGGAGCAGCAGAACTTGACTGCGCGGAAAACGGTCCTGAATGAAGTCTGGGACGACCATCCGCTAATGACCGAAGAAAGTATTCGAACGTTTTTAGGTAGTTTCTTATTTACAGGCGAAGATGTTGAGAAGTCGATATCTTCTTTAAGTGGTGGGGAACGTGCGCGTGTCTCAATCGCAAAACTTGCCTTAAATCACGACAACTTTTTAGTGCTTGACGAGCCAACGAACCACTTGGACATCGATTCCAAAGAAGTGCTGGAAAACTCATTAATCGATTATGAAGGTACCCTACTTTTCGTTTCGCATGACCGTTACTTTATCAATCGCCTAGCCAACAAAGTGCTCGAAATTGCCGATGATGGCGTGACACTTTATTTAGGAGACTATGACTATTACCTCCATAAAAAAGAAGAACTCTACGAGCAGCAAAAAGCGCGTGAACTCGAAGCAAACGGTGGCGAAAATCCAGATGAAGCGACAGACACATCTGCGAACATGTCCAATTGGGCTGACCGCAAAGAATTTAAACGCGAAGTCCGTCGCATCGAACGAGAGATCGCCGAAGTCGAACAAACCATCGAACAACTCGAAGCTGAACTCGAAAACCTTACGGATGAAATGAACCAGCTTTCTACCATGGACAGCAGTAATGCCAACGGTTTCTCAGCCGACCAAGCACTAGCTTTGAACGAATTGTCCAACACTTTTGATCAGAAGAATGATGCACTGGATGCTACCCTTGAGAAATGGGAGCAATTAAACGTCGACTTGCTTGAATATACAGAAGAGTAATAAAATAGATTTGTAATGAAACCGTCGCTCGCGACGGTTTTTTTGCGTGCTTGATTAGGAGTGTGTAATCGAG
>CAZUZA010000017.1:0-24024 GCA_964624875.1 uncultured Carnobacteriaceae bacterium
TATGGGGAAGCAATCACCACGATGGACTATGAAGTCGGTTCCTTTTTTTACGAATTAAGAGAACCACTCCGAACAATGATTGCTACAGGGATTACACGAATAGCCGACCTTGAAGGGCAGGTGCTCATCACCATCGTCGTTGTCATCCTGTTATTCCTATTTCGCAAATGGCGTACAGCCTTGTGGTACGGCTTGACCGTCCTAATAGGTGCTGCCTTTATAAATGGGGCCGTAAAAAATCTATTCCAACGAATTCGTCCCGATCAAATTGACCACTTAATCGAACAAGGTGGTTACGCCTTTCCAAGTGGGCACGCAATGGGCTCGATGATTGTCTTTGGAGGCATCTTGTTTATAATCATTCGCCTTATGACAGCACGTCGCGTGCAATCGCAAGCCGCAAAAGGGGCGATTGGCTTCCTAATCGGGCTGCTTATTTTATTCATCGGTCTGAGTCGGATTTACTTAGGGGTTCACTACCCAAGTGACGTCATCGGGGGCTTCTCACTAGGATTCGCTTGGCTGAGTTTATCGATCGCCACTCTAGGGTTATCGGTGACTGAAAAAGAATTCAGGGCTAAACGAAAATATAAGCTGAAAACAAAATAAGAACCACAAACCGTCGCTTTTCGACGGTTTTTTCTTTTCCTTGGTGAAATATGGATTGAAATTGTAGAAGCATAGTGTTATACTTGATGTATAACAAATAGAACGAAGGAGGTTGCGTATGTTTATCGAAATTGAACAAAATAGTCCAATTCCAATTTACACACAATTGATTAACCAAATAAAGAAAGCCATCGTTATCGGTGAATTACTAAATGGCGAAATGTTACCAAGTGTGCGCTCATTAGCAGGTGACTTAGGCGTGAATATGCATACCGTAAATAAAGCCTATAATTTTTTAACAGAAGAAGGCATTTTAGTGAAAAGCCAGCGTGGGTATACAATTGAACGAGCGGCTGAACTCCCACAAGAGTTTGAAGAAGACATGCAATTGCGTATGGAAGAATTATTAGTTGATCTTTTTATTCATGATATTCCAGTTGAAAAAGCCCAAGAGTGGCTCCAGTCAGCTGCAAATAAACTAAAGAAGGAGTGGTAAAAGATGTGGTTATTTACATTCTTAATGTTTACAATTATCGTTACAACAGGTGGCATGACGGGACTGACCCCGTATTTTAGTCGTAAAGCAACGCCATTTGGTGTCGCCGTAAATGGGAAACATGACTTTGTGGAGGCAAAAAAGAAACGATACGCATTTTTAAATATTTTATTCAGCATTATAATCAGCTTGCCTTTGTTCGTCTTCCCTCTATTAGAAGATACACAGGAAATGGAATTATGGTTGGGTATCTTTGTCTTGATTGCGATCATTGGTTTAATGCTCTTTAATTTCATGTTGTATATCAAGTATCGTAAAGAAGTTCGAGAATGGCGAACGACCGTGCCTGAAGCACAACCTTCTCCTAAAAAGAAAATAGTCGTCGATATGGCTTATCACGAAAAACTGTCTACAAGAGGACATGCATCCTTTTTCATCTGGCAATTTTTAATCGTGTTGGTGACAACCGTTATTATTTTAGTCTTTTACGATCGCATTCCGGCTGAAATACCGATCCACTGGGATAGCAGCTTTGAAGTCTCGCGTTCGATTGATAAGAGTGTATGGGGTGCCTTGGCTTTGCCGGGTATGCAGTTGTTGATGATTCCCGTATTTAATGCTAGTTACCACTCAATTATTAAATCGAAACAAAAATTATCCCCTTTCGATCCGAAGCAAGCAAGTGAGAATAGCCGTCGTTTTCGTGAGGCTTGGTCAAACTTTTTATTTGTCATAACAATCGCCACTCAATTACTCTTTACTATCATTGCCTTTGTTTCAATGTTTGGCGAGAATTTACCATCGTGGCTTTTAATTGTGGTGCTCATTGTTTATCTCCTAGTCACAATGGGTGGCGCGTTTTACTTAACCATGAGATATGGACAAGCCGGAGAAAAGTTGTTGGCAGAAGAAGGACAGTATTACTCAGATCCAGAAGAAGACGAAAAATGGTTACTTGGTATGATTTACTATAATAAAGAGGACCCATCCGTTTTTGTCGAAAAACGATTTGGCGTCGGAACCGCATTAAATATGGGGAACAAGAAAGCTTGGCTATTCATAGGTGGCCTCATCTTGTTCACTGTTCTAATCATTTTACTAACTGTCGCACTAGACTAAAAGAAGCTCATCCGAGCTTCTTTTTTTGCTTACTTGATCGAATGTTTCCTCCCAAAGAGTGATGTGTGATGATAATCGACTGTGATTTAAATGTTTTTAACCGAATAACGCAAAATTCAAATCGCAATCCAGAATTTTCACATTTCAGTAAGAATATGAGATACTGTAAATATCTTGAATTAGTAACAATTACGTACATAAAGGAGTTTATTCATGGAAAAATTTAGAATTCAGCCTGATAAAGGCTTGGAATTTGGTGTCTACACATTGGGGGATCACTTGCCGGACCCACATACGGGCAAAAGCATTTCAGCCCAAGAACGTATCCAACAAATTATTGAAATGGCTACGAAGGCCGAAGAAGTGGGCTTAGACTTTTTCAGTGTAGGCGAGAGTCATCAAGAATACTTCACAACACAAGCACACTCGGTTGTGTTAGCCGCAATCGCGCAAGCAACATCGAAGATAAAAATTGGAAGTTCTTCGACAATCATTAGTACGCTTGATCCCGTGCGTGTTTATGAAGACTTTGCCACACTTGATTTAATTTCAGACGGCCGAATGGAAATCATTGCTGGACGTGCCTCACGAGTAGGTGTATTCGAGCTATTAGGGTACGAACTCCATAATTATGAAGAATTATTTGAAGAAAAATTCGATTTATTACGACTCATTAACGAGAATGAAATCGTCAATTGGGAAGGGGAATTCCGTGCACCATTAAAAGATGCGCAAATTCTGCCACGACCAAAAGAGGGATCGTTGCCAATTTGGCGAGCCGTTGGTGGAGGGCCTGGAAGTGCTGTTCGTGCAGGCTTGAAGGGTGTTCCTATGTTTCTGGCAATGCTTGGTGGACCGGCTGAATCCTTTAAGTATTCACTGGATGTATATCGCGAAGCGTTAAGTCGTGGTGGACACCATCCGAATGACTTCCCGGTAGCAAACGCAGGATTCTTCTATGTTGCGGAAACAACGCAACAAGCTTTTAGAGAAGTCTACCCACACGTGAATGAGGGGATGAAGCGCACAAACGGTCAAGGCTTTCCAAAACAAAGTTTCGCTCAAGGCATGGATGTCCGTAATGTTATGAACATTGGTTCTGTAGACCAAATTGTCGAGAAAATTCTGTATCAACATGAATTATTTGGCCAGCAACGCTATATCGCACAATTAGACTTTGGCGGTATACCGCACGACAAGATCATGAACAATATTGAAGTATTCGGAACAGAAATCATCCCGAAAGTGAAAAAACATTTAGGCTACAAATAAATAACAAAACAAAAAAGCGATGCAACTCTTATTCCAAAGAGTTGCGTCGCTTTTTATTTTAATTAAAGATTTGGATAAAGCGGGAACTGTGCCGTTAACGCTAAAACCTCTGCACGAACGTCCTCTAAAACCGCTTCGTCTTCTGGATTCTTGGCCACACGAATAATAAATTCAGCCACTTTCTTCGCATCGTCTTCTTTAAAGCCACGCGTTGTAATCGCTGGCGTCCCAATACGAATCCCACTCGTTTTTGAAGGAGGCAACTGATCAAATGGAATCGCGTTTTTATTCACCGTAATTCCTACAGAATCCAACACCGTCTCCAACTGCTGACCATTCATTTCATAAGGAGAAACATCCAATAAAAAGAGATGATTATCCGTACCCTGACTGACAACCCCAAAGTTCGAAGCCTGGAAAACCTCAACCATTGCTTGCGCATTTTTAATCACCTGAGCGATATAAGTCATAAATTCAGGCTGCGCCGCCTCGTAAAATGACACAGCTTTTGCTGCGATAACGTGCTCTAGTGGACCACCTTGAATGCCCGGGAAGACCGCACTGTTTAGTTTTCTCGCGTACTCTTTTTTCGCTAGAATTAACCCGCCTCGTGGACCACGTAATGTTTTGTGTGTCGTAGAAGTGACCACGTCTGCATAAGGTACAGGGTTTTGGTGATGACCTGTAGCGACCAAACCAGCAATATGTGCCATGTCGACCATTAATTTCGCACCAACTTCATCCGCAATTTCACGGAATTTAGCAAAGTCAATGTGACGGGAATACGCACTGGCACCTGCTACGATTAAGACCGGCTTTTCTTTTAAAGCAATCTCACGGACTGCTTCGTAGTCAATCGCACCTTCATCTTCAGTAACGCCATAAGCAACAAAGTTATAATCTTTTCCACTAAAGTTAACAGAAGCGCCATGTGTTAAGTGGCCCCCGTGGTTTAAGTTCATCCCTAAGATCTTGTCACCTGGCTTAACTAATACGTGGTAAGCCGCCATATTCGCTTGACTTCCCGAGTGTGGCTGGACGTTTGCGTATTCTGCTTGGAACAGTTCTTTTGCACGATCAATCGCTAAATTTTCAATGATATCCACAAATTCGCAGCCACCATAATAACGGCGACCTGGATATCCTTCAGCATATTTATTCGTTAAAATACTACCTTGTGCCTTCATAACGTCTTCAGATACGAAGTTTTCAGAGGCGATTAATTCAATACCATTCGTTTGGCGATTCTTTTCTTTTTCGATTGCTGCAAATACTTCTTGGTCAAACATGCTATCACCTATCTATATTTCATATTTTAATTAAATTATAGACTACATTTTGCGATAGGTCTATTTATTAACAATATCAGCCTAAAGTCTGTTTTAGCATTTTACTTGGTTATGCTATAATTTAGATGAATCCTAAAAGAAAAAAGGAGCAAAGCATATGAAAAAAATTATGAATAAATTAACGAAAATGGTTATTGGCGCAACTGCAGCCACTTTATTTGCAACAGCAGGACTCTCAACGGTAAAAGCAATCGACACAAGTGTTGTTGATGAAGCGTGGGGGAAACCAACTTTTGTCTACGGTGGTGGCTTGAGTGAAGCAAACCTACAAGAAACAGCTGACCTATTTGGCATCGAGGATATGGACAATGTCGCTTCTACACCAGCATTAGGGGATGACTTAGTGAAATATTTAGGCTACGGTTCTGGAAGCACTTCGAGCATGATTTCATCTGTGTTAGTCCAAAAAGACAACAACAGTGGGGTTAACGTCGATATTTTAACACCAGAAAACATCACAATGATTACAGCACAACAATATACAAATGCGGCAATTACAGCTGGAGTAGAAGATGTGAACATTGAGGTTGCAGCGATTACACCGGTAACAGGTGAGAGTGCACTGACAGGTGTTTATAAAGCCTTAGAAGTAAACGGTGAAGAACTTGACCAAGAGCGTATGGAAGTTGCCCAACAAGAATTAGAAGCAACGAGTGATATCGCTGAAGAAGAAAACTTAGATGAAGAGCAATCGGGTCGTTTAGATGGCGCCATTGTTGAAGTTAAACAACAATTAAGCGACATTAAAGATCGTACAGACCAATTGGCAACGCGTGAAGAAATTGAACAAATCATTAATGATGCGTTAGACAAATACGACTTACGCAACATTATTTCAGTTGATAACATCAACATCTTAATCAACTACTTTGAAAACTACCAGCAAACAAGTGCCATTGACTCGGAGCAAGTCCGTGAGCAATTAAACAAATTTGCGAACAACTTAGGAGACCGTATTGGCGAAGCATGGCAAGAAGCTGAAGAAAGTGGCTTAATTGACCGTATCGCCAACTTCTTCCGTGAAATTATCCAATCGATCGCTAACTTATTTAACTAAAATAAAGAACAAGTAGAACTCCTCCTATGTGGGGAGTTTTTTGTTTTGAAGGAAGGATGAAAAGTCGAATAACATAGCCGAATAAGTTTCAAACCCCACAAAAAAAAACGTCCACCTCGCGCTGAGGGGACGTTTCATTTCGATTCTTTATAGCTTTCTAAAGGCTTCGACAAACTCTTCTGTCAAAGGTTCGTTATCAGAGAAGATCGTAGGATCAATTTCCAACATTTGTGTAATGTATTTATCGAGTAAAACGGCGTCACACACATAAACTTTGGCATCACCAAATTCAGCGTACTCAATCGCGCCTTTTTCAGCTAGCAAGTCTTCAACTTTCCAATAGCGTTCTGAGATACCTGAAGTATGGCGAAGGGAAGGGACTTCAATTTCCGACCCATCTGGTAGAACCGTGACAAGAGCTTGAGGCTCATCGTGCAAGCGCCCTGGAATGTCACTCCACTCTTCAATACCATGGATATACGTATTTCTTCTTAAATCGACACCGACTAATAAAATTTTCGCATGACGGTCTAACAATTTCCCCCAAGAAGAGCCTCTTGCTGCAGGGGTATCAAATTGTTCGTTGCCAGCTGTGAACTCTTCCGCGTCGACACCTAAAGCTCCAACAGAGTGAGTTGGATGTAACGAACGAATAACGCCTGGACGGTTACGGAATAACTCCGTTAAAATCCCGATATGTGAAGGTGTTTCATCGACATAAAATTTTGGATTGTCAGCACCGACTGTACTCCAAGTATGTGTCGGGAAGACGAGTAACCCTTCCTCCATAAATTCCGTAAACGCATCAAGTACCGTATCGGCACCGTCTTTCACATTCCCAATGCTCTTCATAGAAGAGTGGACAATAATCGTACCTGTTTGGTCAATGTTCATCTTGTTTAATTGGTTAAGCAAATCTTCTTTTGTATAAATATTGATAACCTCCAATAGATTAAATTAATCTTCTAAATGAACCATGAAGTAGCGTTTCTTCCCACGACGAACTAAAACGAAACGACCTTCGTAACTATCTGCTTCAGTTACTGTGTGGTCTAAGTCTGTAATACGCTCACCTTTCAAGTAAACCGCACCATTCTTCACATCTTCACGAGCTTGTCGTCTTGATGGTGAAATGCCTGTAACGTCTACTAAGAAGCTAACAATATCTGTTTCAACTCGCGCTGCTTTTGAAGCAGGTACATCTTTAAACGACATCTCAATTTGGTCAGCCGTTAAGTTTTGGACATTGCCTGAGAATAAGGCTTCTGAGATCTGAATAGCTTCATCTAAAGCGTCTTGATCGTGTACAAAGCGAGTCATCTCTTCAGCTAAAGCCTTTTGTGCCGCACGTTTATGAGGCTCTTTCTCTGTCAGTTCACGCAACTCAGAAATTTCATCCTGAGATAAGAACGTAAAGTATTTTAGGTATTTATCGATATCGCGGTCGTCCTGGTTGTACCAGAACTGGTAAAATTCGTAAGGCGTTGTTTTTTCAGGGTCAAGCCAAACAGCGCCATCTGCTGTTTTTCCAAATTTTGTTCCGTCTGCTTTTAATAAAAGAGGAATCGTTAAGCCATATGCTTTCGCTTCAGCCCCTTCTTTTTTACGGATTAAATCAAGTCCAGCCGTGATGTTCCCCCATTGATCTGAGCCACCAACTTGCAGCTGTACACCATGTTCGCGGTGTAAATGTAGGAAGTCGATTGACTGGATAATTTGGTAACTGAATTCCGTGAATGAAATCCCTGTATCTAAACGACTTGCGACAACATCTTTTGCCAGCATGGTGTTGATATTGAACTCTTTTCCGTACTCACGTAGGAAATCTAGAAACTTCAAGTCACCTAACCATTCGATGTTGTTGATTAAGCGAATACCTGAACCTTTTTCACCAGCGTCAAACAGCTTACGCATTTGTGCACTTAATTTATCCGCGTTCGCTTGGATTTGAACCATTGTTTGCAATTGACGTTCAGACGTACGCCCACTTGGGTCTCCAATTGAACCTGTTCCGCCACCGATTAAAACAACGGGTTGGTGCCCAGCTAATTGGAATCTTTTTAAAATCATAAACGGAATCAAATGCCCGATATGCATACTGTCGCCAGTTGGGTCAATTCCACAATATAAAGCAATGCTTTTCTCTTCAACTAATTTTTGTAAACCTTCTTCATCTGTTTGTTGGTTAATGGCATCGCGCCACGTTAATTCTTCAATAATATTCACTTTTGTACCCTCCAAAATGATTTGTTGTTTCTACAATTTTAAGCCAAATAAAACAAAAATCCCGACAAAACATAAACTGTTCTGCCGGGACGAATATTCCGTGTTACCACCCTAATTGAATAACGAGATCCATTATTCCACTCTTCCTTTTAACGCAAGGTTAAAACGCTACGCTATCGTAGTTTGCTCCAAGATGTACTTCGTCTTTGTTGTATATACTAACTTGCACCACCGTTAGCTCTCTGAAATAGGGACAACAACGTCTACTGCGTCTCTTCATTGCAATTTGATTGAACACTATTATTATAGGTAAGTGAAAATTAAAAGTCAATGACGATACTGGAAACCACACCATTTAACCCGAAATTATTTTACCTCAACCTTCTTCGGTGTATAATAGAAATATAACATAAAATTGACAAGGAAAACATCGGTGATTATGGTATGATTTATACATGAAATGGTTTAGAGACGAGGTTTTTTAAATGAAAAAAATAGTGTTTTTTGATGTGGATGGCACATTAGTCACTCGTAACAACCACATCCCGAAATCAACCAAGAACGCAATAAAAGAGTTAAAGAAAAATGGCGTGTTGCCAGTAATTGCTACTGGAAGGGCACCGTTATTGATTCGTGAAATAGCAGAAGTCTTAGATATTGATACGTATATTGCGATGAATGGACAATACATTGTTCATAAAAATGAAGTGATTTATGCAAATCCGATAGAGATGGATTTAATCGATGGGATGATTGAATTAGCTGTTGATCGTAAGGATGGTGTTTTGCTGTCGACGGCAACCGAAATTATAGCCAACTCAGCGATTTCCTTAGTGAATCGTGGCTCGCTTTATATGTTTTTAAAAGGTTTGTTAGGTATTATTCCAGAACGTGTAAAAGTACGCATGTGGAATCGTATGATGAGCAAAGCGCCAGAAAAAGAAGCCTATGAGAACAAAGAAATTTATATGATAAACATTAATGCAGACCAAGAAGAGCAAAAAGATTACGAAGCTATTTTTGGGGATGTCCTGAATTTCACGCGTGCAAACGAAATGTCGATGGATATTATTAACAAAGGGGTTTCTAAAGCGACAGGTATCGCTCGTTTAATTAAAGAACTCGATGCAACACTTGATGATACGTATGCATTTGGGGATGGCTTAAACGATATGGAAATGCTGCAATACGTGGGAACAGGTGTGGCGATGGACAACAGTTTTGACGAATTAAAAATCGTAGCCGACATCGTGACCGACTCTGTTTTTAGTAATGGGATTGCAAATGGGCTAAAAAGATTAGAGTTAATATAAGTTTAAAGAGGGAAAACACAAGAATCTTAGCTATTAAGCTAAGGTTTTTTGTGCTATAATCGGAATCATATTCTGAACAAAAGAAAAGGATTGGTATCGTGTCTGAGAAGAAGAATTATTATATTACTACGCCAATTTATTATCCAAGCGGCAAACTACATATCGGTAGTGCTTATACTACAATCGCTTGTGATATTCTTGCGCGTTATAAAAGATTACAAGGTTATGATGTCTTTTATTTAACAGGGACAGATGAACATGGACAAAAGATTCAAGATAAAGCAGCAGAAGAAGGCAAAACACCTCAACAATTTGTGGATGATCATGCCATTGATATCAAAGCACTTTGGAGAAAATTAAAGATTTCAAACAACGACTTTATTCGTACAACAGAAAATCGTCATAAAGATGTCGTTGGTAAAATTTTCGAAAAACTATTAGCGCAAGGGGACATTTACCTTGATGTTTATTCAGGTTGGTATTCGGTATCGGATGAAGAATTCTTTACAGAATCTCAATTAGAAGAAGTTTTCCGTGATGAAAACGGAAAAGTAACGGGTGGAATTGCGCCAAGTGGGCATGAAGTGGAATGGGTCAGTGAAGAATCGTATTTCTTCAAAATGAGCAAGTATGCCGACCGTCTACTTACGTACTACAATGAGCACGAGCATTTTATCCAACCGGAATCCCGTAAAAATGAAATGATTAATAACTTTATTAAGCCAGGTCTAGAGGACTTAGCGGTATCAAGAACAACATTTGACTGGGGCATTAAAGTGCCTTCGGATCCTAAGCACGTTGTTTACGTATGGATTGATGCGCTTGTAAACTACATTACGGCTTTAGGTTACGACCCAGACTTAGGTGGCTTTGAGAACCAACCGGAATTATTCCAGAAGTTTTGGCCAGCTAACGTACACATGGTCGGAAAAGAAATTGTTCGTTTCCACACGATTTACTGGCCAATTATTTTAATGGCACTAGACTTACCATTACCAAAGCAAGTTTATGGTCACGGTTGGTTATTAATGAAAGACGGTAAAATGTCAAAATCAAAAGGAAACGTTGTGTATCCAGATTTCTTAGTCGACAATTACGGCTTAGACAGCTTACGTTACTACTTAATGCGTGAAATTCCTTTCGGTTCAGACGGCGTCTTTACACCAGAAGATTACGTTATTCGTACAAACTCTGATTTATCAAATGATTTAGGAAACCTATTAAACCGTACAGTTGCGATGATTAACAAGTATTTTGATGGGAAAGTACCAGCTTTCGCAGGTGCACAAACAGACTTTGATAAAGAATTAGCAGCACAAGCAGAAGAAACCATTGGAAAATACGATGAAATGCTTGACCACTTACAATTTAACGTTGTTTTACAAAATGTATGGAAATTAATTTCACGGACAAATAAGTATATTGACGAAACAACACCATGGACACTCGCAAAAGAAGAACGCACAGAAGAATTAGCGAACGTGATGGCTCATTTAGTTGAGAGTTTACGTATCGTTGGTACACTATTACGCCCATTCTTAGTGGAAACACCTGAAAAAATTGCAGCCCAGTTAGGGATGGATTTCGAAAAAGATATGAGTTTTGAGCATATTGCTTTTGGAAATCTACCAGAAAACTTAACGGTGATTGAAAAAGGTGAGCCAATCTTCCCACGCTTAGATGTTGAGGAAGAAACGGCAAACATTCAAAACGAAATGACACCACAAACGGACGAAGAAGAAGCAGAATGGATTCCAGAAGAGACGAAATTATCTTCGGTAAAGGATTCTGAAATCAACTTCGAACAATTTGATGCAGTGGAATTATTAGTTGCTGAAGTCATCGACTGTCAAAAAGTTGAAAAAGCAGACAAACTATTGCAATTCCGTTTAGACGCAGGAGACGAAGGTGGACACCGTCAAATTCTTTCAGGAGTCGCGGAATACTATCCAAACCCAGAAGAACTAATCGGTAAGCAAGTCATCGTCGTCGCAAACCTAAAGGCAAGAAAAATGCGCGGTGAAATCAGTCAAGGCATGATTTTATCTGCAGAAGACGCAGATGGAAACTTAGCTTTACTCGAAGCACCAGCAGGCATGCCAAACGGTTCAGTCGTCGGCTAATTTATCCAACAAAAAAGAGCAAGAGATTCTTGCTCTTTTGCTATTTAATCATAAAAAAGGACGGACAACATGTTATTTGATACGCACACACACTTAAACGTCAAACAATTTAATGAAGATGTCGAAGAAGTCATCGCCCGCGCTAAAGAGCATCAGGTGTCGAAAATGGCAGTCGTCGGCTTTGATCATCAAACCATCGAACGCGCATTAGAGCTCAGCAAAAAGCACAAAGAGATTTACCCAATCATCGGCTGGCACCCAACAGAAGCAGGCAGCTACGACGACCAAGTCGAGGAGAAACTAATCCATCTCCTGCAAACCGAAGAGATTGTCGCTTTTGGTGAAATGGGCTTAGATTACCATTGGATGGAGGATCCGAAAGAAATCCAGATGGAGGTATTCCGTCGCCAGATTCGCATCGCGAAAGAGCTGAATATCCCGATTACAGTCCATAACCGCGACAGTACAGAAGATGTCTACAAAGTATTAAAAGAAGAGCACATTGAAGATGTTGGTGGAATCATGCATAGTTTCAACCTAGACCCAGAGTGGCAAGAGAAGTTCTTGGATTTAAATATGCACATCTCCTTTAGTGGCGTCTTAACGTTTAAAAAAGCGTTAGAAGTAAAGGAGAGTGCTAAACTCGTGCCCTTAGATCGTGTCCTTATTGAGACAGATGCACCTTACTTGAGCCCGGAACCTTATCGTGGCCGTCGCAATGAACCGAGCTACGTTCGCTTTGTGGCTGAAGAACTTGCGCAATTACGAGGCATGACTGTTGAAGAAATCGCTAAAATAACAACCGATAATGCGGAAGCTTTATTCCGTTTAACGAAAGAGTAAAAATGACTAAAAAAATAAAAGAAATCATTGTTGTAGAAGGTAAAAGTGATACGAAGAAAATTAAACAAGCTGTGGATGCAGATACAATTGAAACCCAAGGCTTAGCTTTGGAAGAGACCGTCTTAGAACAAATTGCTCATGCCCAAAAAACACGAGGCGTGATTGTATTTACCGATCCCGATTACCCAGGTGAAACGATTCGTAAATGGATTACGCAAAAAGTACCAGGGGTCAAACATGCTTTTATTATTCCCAAAGAAGGCGAACCGAAGTTTAAGGGCACTTTAGGAATTGAGCATGCTTCCAATGAAGCCATCCGTGAAGCCCTAGATGGTTTGTATTCTGTTTCTGAAACAGAGCTTGAAACCGTCTCGACTCAGTTTCTAAGAGATGTTGGTTTAAGCAGTGGGGCAGGCGCCAAACAATTGCGGATCAAACTAGGTGAAAAATTACGCATTGGGTACACAAATGGCAAGCAACTACAAAAACGACTGAGCATGTTTGGACTGACGGAAACAGATGTCACAAACGCTTTAAAAGAAATAGAAGAGGAGGGACTTAATGACTAATCAAATAGATATAGCAACACCAACCCGTACGAAAGAAATTTTAGAGAAGTATAACTTAAGTGCCAAGAAAAGTTTAGGTCAGAACTTTATTGTGGATTCAAACATTTTACGCAACATGGTTGATGCCGGTGACGTGGATAAAGATACGACGGTTATTGAAATTGGCCCAGGTATTGGTGCGTTAACAGAACAAATTGCAAAAGCAGCGAAAGATGTGTATGCCTTTGAGATTGATGACCGCTTTTTAACGGTTCTTGACGATACGCTTTCAGCTTATTCGAATGTAACGGTTATTCATCAAGATATATTAAAAGTAGACTTTGAAGCATTTAAAGAAGAATATTTACAAGATACGACACGTTTGCTGGTGATCGCCAACTTACCTTATTACATTACAACACCGATTATTATGCATTTATTAGAAAGTTCGCTCCCAATTGAGCGAATGTTATTAATGATGCAAAAAGAAGTGGCTAATCGTTTAGGCGCTGAGCCGAGTACAAAAGCGTATGGTTCATTATCGATTGCGCTTCAATATTATACAGAAGTTGAGGTAGCCTTTATGGTACCGAGAACGGTCTTTAATCCACAACCAAACGTTGAGTCTGCCGTTGTTCGCTTAGATGTGCGTGAAGAACCAGCTGTTGCGGTCAAAGACGAAAAGCTCTTCCAAACGATTGTCCGTGCTTCCTTTACACAAAGACGAAAAACGATTTGGAACAACTTGAAAAAAATGGTGAATGATAAAGAAAAAGAGCCAACTTTAAGAGAAGCTTTTGAAGATGCAGGAATTGACCCTTCAAGACGAGGGGAAAGTTTAGCGATTGCAGAATTTGGAAAGTTAGCAGACAGTTTTGTTGCTCACGAACTCACTGATTTTTAATCCGAAAGGTCCCTATAGTATTAGTGTCGCTGACTTTGCTGAATATACATGTGTCACTTTCATTTATTTTTAATCTCGTTTGTGCTATAATAAAGAGAGAATAAGGAGTGTCGATAATGACAGCAACCATAGATAATATTAAGACAAAGTTTCATGAACTTGTAGGCGAAGATATTGTGATCACAGTTGAGGCAGGACGACGCAGAACGAAGACGCACGAAGGAAAATTGACAGAAACATATCAGTCCATATTTGTAGTCGAGTTGAATCAGGAGAAGAATGACGATTCTTTCGAACGTGTTTCATTCAACTACATTGATGTATTGACAGACACGATTCAGGTGGATTTTCCTGATGTAGAAGATGCTCTTAAAGAGCCGGAACCAGAATTAGAAACAGAAGAAGTATAATTTAAAAAAGTGGGTAAGGATGTTTAATATCCTACCCACTTTTCTGTGTTTTTAGACTATATATTAATTATGCTAATACGTTCGCAATAAAGATGGCGATTTCAGGGAAGAAGGTTGTCACGACGACGAGTCGGAAGACTTGGTAAATAACAATGTCATAGTTCGTGACGTTTAAATCATCCATAATCAGTACCATATCCGAAGCACCTGCTGGCAAACTGGCTAACATCGAATCTTTCAGTGACAGCTTTTGTACTTTGTGAACCACCAAACCAATTGTTAAACAACCCACTAGATAAACCAAGATGACTATAATAATCGGTAAAATCAAATCAACGAGATGTAAAAACTGGTCGATGCCAAATAAGGAACCGATATACCAACCAGAAAAGACTTGAGCCACTTGACGAGTCCACGTTGGTAATTTCTCCACACCAAAGGTTAGCTTTAAAGCAAGTGTCACTAATATAGCTAAAGCTAACAATGTAATCCCTGTTACAAACTGTCTAATAATTAGCGAGGCGATTGTGACAATGGCTAACGCGATATATTTCGGAATTTGACGATTTTGTTGAATTGTTGGCTCGAGTATCTTTGGTTTTCCGTCTGCTACCGTATACGTTTCGCCCTCTAAACGCGTACTTAAGCGATCGGCGATTGTCGGAAAGAGGCCAACGCCCATAATCATACGTGAAAATTGGATAACAGAAACCGTAATCGGGTCTGCACCATAATCGCCACTAATGATAGGAATGGAACTCATACCTCCAGGAATCGAAGAAAAGAGCGCCGTAATCGGTGTTAAATCGGTTAAAAGGCTCAATAAATACCCATTGATGATATTTAAAAGCAGTAAACCGATAATAATTACAACGAATCCTTTCCACAGTCGTGGGAGTCGTTTCAAGTCGTTCACGTTTAAAGCCGATCCAACAAAGACACCAGAAATAATTTGGGACATATCCTTAATCCCAGGCAGAATCACGACATTATTCGTGATAATTTGTAAAATGGCGACACCCAAAAGCGCACCCACCAACATTCCACCCGGAACTTTGAGCTTTTTCAACAATAATCCTGTTATGACTGCAACTGCAACTGAGATGAATAGCCAACCAACATCCAACATAAGCACTCCTCTGATCTAATCTCATTCTATTATACCTGAGATAGGGGTGAAAGCGGCGCCAATAAGTTGGAAGATGCTTGCTACATTATATAACCCTAGAGATATGAGCGAAATTTCATGTTTTAAAAGCATTGACAGTTGTGTCTATTCCAGTTATTATCTAAATCGTAATCGTTACGATTTGAACAGAGATTGCTTTGTAACGAAGATTAAGGAGAACTTATGAAAAATAAATTACTTAAAGTTAGTTTGGTCCTAACCATGCTAGCTCTTTTGGTCGCGTGTGGAAGTCAAAAGCCGGTGACAGAGGAAGACGGAAAAGTGAAGGTCGTTGCCTCGATCTTTCCGATGTATGAAATGGCCCGAGAAATCGTTGGGGACCGAGCGACTGTTTCGTTAATGGTCGGTTCCAATGAAGATGCCCATCATTACGAGCCGAGCGCACAAGCTGTGGCTTCTGTTAATGATGCCGATATATTTTTATATAGCAGTGATGAAATGGAATTTTGGGTCCAGAGTTTGCTGGCCGTTGTTGAAAATGACGAGCTTCAAGTGGTTGAAGTAGGGGAGGGCATTGATTTTGAAATCGGTGCAGACGCCCATGATCATGAAGAAAACGAACAGGATGACCATGATGAAGAGCACGACCATGGAGGCATGGATCCTCATTTTTGGCTAAGCCCGCAAGCGATGGCTAGCCAATTAGATCGCGTGGTTGAAGCGTTAATCGCAACGGACCCTGAAGGAGCAGCGATTTATACCGAAAATGCAGAAAGATATGCGCAGGAATTATTAGAGTTACATACGGCATATGAAGAAGCTTTCGCCGATGCTGATAACAAGATTTTTGTCGTTCAACATCAAGCGTTCGGCCATCTCGCGCATGAATTTCACATCGAACAAGTAGCAGTTGGTGGATTAGCGACTGAAGTTGAACCGAATCCGAAGCAACTGGTTGAAATAGTGAATTTCGTCAAGGACCAAAATGTACCCGTTATTTACTATCAAAGTGGTGAGAATTCGGCAATTGCTGAAACGATTGCGAATGAAACCAATACAGAAGTGGCCATACTATATGATTTAGAAGGTGCCCCAATTAGCGAGGACGACTTAACGTATATGGATGCGATGTATTACAATTTAGAACAATTAAAAAAATCCATTCGATGAAAGGATTAAAAGTAGAAAGAAGGTGTGGTCTTGCCAAATGAACAATATATTAAGGTAAATGATTTATCTTTTAATTTTGATGGCGAGCCGGTTTTAACGGGTATTAATTTCACTGTTAATGCGGGTGAATTTGTGATGCTTACGGGTGAAAATGGGGCAGCAAAAACAACACTGTTACGAAATGTGTTAGGTTTATTGAAACCAACAACAGGTACCGTCCAAATTGCCCAAGAGAACATTAAAGGAAAAGAGCTAACTGTTGGCTACGTGCCACAAACTGTGGCCTCATTCAATATTGGCTTCCCGAGCACGGTACTTGAACTGGTTGAGTCCGGTCGTTATCCACAAAATCGCTGGTTCAAGCGCTTAGATAAAAAAGACAAAGAGCATGTTAAAAGAGCTTTAGTTTCTGTTGGTATGTGGGACATGCGCCACAAAAAAGTCGGCGAATTAAGTGGGGGTCAAAAACAAAGAATTTCACTCGCACGCGTCTTTGCGATGGATCCCGACTTGTTCGTCCTCGATGAACCAACAACGGGAATGGATACTGCTTCTCGTGAAGAATTTTATAAATTATTAAAACACAATACGGAATTTCACGATAAGGGAATTTTAATGGTGACACATGACCACTTAGAACTAAGACCTTATGTGGATAAACATATTGAATTGTTGAGAAAGGAGAATTCACCTTGGAGATGTTTCTCTATGGATTCATGAGACAAGCCTTTCAGGCTTCCTTTCTAATATCCCTTATTGCACCTGTGCTTGGTTTGTTTTTAATCTTAAGAAGACAGACCTTACTGGCGGATACGCTCTCTCACGTCTCTTTAGTGGGTGTTGCCCTAGGTTTACTATTAGGCTATTCACCAACTGTGGTTAATTTATTTGTGGTCGTGATTGCGTCCGTTATTATGGAATACGTTCGTACGATTTATAAATCGTACTCTGAAATATCCATTGCGATGATGATGTCAGGTGGAATGGCGTTAGCTCTTGTATTAATGAGCTTTAATGATAGTACTTCGATGAGTTTAAATACGTTCTTATTTGGTTCGATTGTAACAATCTCGCAAGAACAAGTTTTCTTTTTATTGCTTCTCACAATTACTATATTAATCCTGTATTTCTTATTCCGACGTCCGATGTATGTGTTGACGTTTGATGAAGAGACGGCCTATACAGCTGGTTTACCTGTTCGTTTTATGTCGATTGCTTTTAACGTGATTACAGGAATGACCATTGCGATTATTATGCCGATTGTTGGTGCCTTATTGGTTTCAGCGATTTTAATTTTACCGGCAGCTATATCCATGCGTCTGAGTAAAAGCTTTACGGGCGTGATCTTAATCGGAATTGCGATGGCGATGTTTGGTATGTTTAGTGGACTTGTGTTTTCCTATCAATACGGTACACCACCAGGAGCGACGATTACTTTATTGCTATTAGCTTTATTCGTTCTCGTATTAGTGGTTGAAAAAGTCAAAAGTAAATAAATGAAATAGGCAAAACCTTCCAATTTATTATAAATGATTGGGAGGTTTTTATTTTTTATGGATTAAAGGAATCGGGCAACTCAGACGTCATCTTTCTTGTAGAACAAGTCATTTCACAAAAAAAAGGAGGTTTCTTCGCGTTTTTAAAAAAGAAATGAAATGTAAGGGCTTTAAAAGCGAACAAATCGTACGATAACAATGTACAAAATGGGATTTATTCGTTAAAATAGATAGAAGAAATATTATAGGAGGTAGCCTGTGAAAGTTAAAAGAAGTGAGCGTTTAGCAGATATGGTGATTTACTTTTTACAAAATCCGAATACAACGACGCCGTTAAATTATTTTACAGATAAGTTCAAAGCTGCGAAATCAAGTATCAGTGAGGACTTAGCGATTATTAAACAGTCTTTCGAAGAAAATAACTTAGGGAGTTTAATTACTTATGCGGGTGCTAGAGGTGGAGTTCAATACCAACCGCATTACGAAGATGAGCAATTAGAGGAAGAAGTTACGTTATTGAAAGAAGAAATTGATGGGTCACGCCGTCTTTTACCGGGTGGATATATTTATACGTCTGATTTATTGGGTGATCCGAATTGGTTGAAGCGCATTGGGAAAATTATTGCGTCTAAATATCAACCGGGTGAAGTGGATGCGATTATGACGATCGCGACTAAAGGTGTACCACTTGCACAAGCGACTGCCTATAATCTTAACGTGCCATTTGTGATTGTTCGTAAATCATCGAAGGTAACGGAAGGTTCGACAGTCAGTATTAACTATTTACCACGCTCATCCTCTGAGCAAGTTGAGAAAATGGAACTTTCGAAGAATAGTTTGAAAGAAGGTTCAAAGGTTTTAATTATTGATGACTTCTTGCGTGGTGGAGGAACAATGTTAGGACTGGAGCGAATGGTTGAAGAGTTTAACAGTGAAGTAGTTGATTCAGTCGTGTTCTTAGAGCATAACAGTACACGATCAGATGACAGTTATCATTCATTGTTGAAAATCACTTCTGTCGATAGAGAGACGAATACAATTGAGGTAGAAGTAGGGAACTTCCTTTCCTTATAAAGTCTATTGAAAAAAGCTTTCAAATACCTTAAGATAAAGGCATAAATTTGAAAGTAAAATAAATTTACAAAATAAAATGAATGATAGATGTTAGGAGAGGAATCATGAAGAATCGTTATGTTGTTGTCTTAGCTGCAGGGCAAGGTACACGTATGAAGTCTAAATTATTTAAAGTAATGCACCCTGTAATGGGCCGACCTATGGTAGGACACGTTGTAAAAGCAGCTTTAGATGCGGATGCGACAGAGGTTATTACAATAACTGGACATGGTGCAGATACTATTAAAGATTACCTTGGCGAACGTAGTGAGTATGTCTTTCAAGAAGAACAATTAGGAACAGCTCACGCAGTCATGCAAGCAAAAGATATTCTTGAAAATAAAGAAGGAACGACATTGGTTCTTTCGGGAGATACACCATTACTTCAAAGCGAAACGTTAAATGAATTAATGGCATTTCATGAAAATGAAGGTGCGAAAGCAACGATATTAACAGCTTTTGCAGAAGACCCATTTGGTTATGGTCGCGTTATTCGCGATGAAGATGGATCAGTTAGTAAAGTTGTAGAAGAGAAAGATGCTTCTGCAGACGAACGTGCTGTTCAAGAAATCAATACGGGTACATATTGCTTTGATAACAAAGCATTATTTGAAGCCTTAAACAAAGTAGATAATGATAACGTTCAAGGTGAATATTATTTACCAGATGTGTTAGAAATTTTAAAGAGTGAAAATGAAAAAGTTGGTGCTTTCCAGTTAAACGACATGAATGAAGCGTTAGGTGTCAATAACCGTGTCGCACTTGCGCAAGCAACAGACATCATGCGTAATCGAATTAATGAAATGCATATGATAAATGGTGTAACGTTAGTGGATCCAACATCAACTTATATTGAAGCGGATGTTGAAATTGCTCGCGATACAGTCATTGAGCCAAACACATACATCAAAGGCCGTACAACAATTGGTGAAGATGTATTTGTTGGCTTAGGTTCAGTAATTACAGATAGCCAAATTGCGGATGGAGTGGTCATTCGTCAATCGGTTATTGAAGAGTCTGTTGTTGGTAAGAATTCGGATATTGGCCCATATGGTCACTTACGCGCTGAAACAGTATTAGGTAAAAATGTTCATATCGGAAACTATGTTGAAGTGAAAAAATCAACCCTTGGCGATGACACAAAAGCAGGCCACCATGCTTATATTGGTGATGCTGAGATTGGTAAAGATGTAAATGTTGGTTGTGGGGTTATCTTCGCAAATTACAATGGCAAAAATAAATTTGAATCTGTTGTTGGCGATCATTCGTTTATCGGAAGTAACGTGACGTTAGTAGCACCAATTACCTTAGGTAAGAATTCATTTACAGCTGCGGGTTCAACAATCACCGATGAGGTACCTGAAAATGCATTAGGTATCGCACGTGCTAGACAAGAAAATAAGCCTGAGTTTTACACAAGATTTTTTAAAGACGAAGAGTAAACAGATTTAGAGTAAGTTAAAAATGCGAGTACAAAAATATGGAGGCATACAATGGGGATAGAAGAGTCACAACTAAAAATTTATTCATTGAGTTCAAACGAGCCACTAGCAGAAAAAATAGCGGGCTATTTAGGCATCGAGTTAGGAAAGTTAACGGTTGATAAATTTGCTGACGGAGAAATTGCGATTAGTATTGAAGAAAGTATACGTGGAGACCATGTCTTTATCGTTCAATCGACATCCTATCCGACAAGTGACAACATTATGGAATTACTAATTATGATTGACGCGCTAAGACGTGCGAGTGCAAAAACAATCACAGCAGTTATTCCTTACTACGGTTATGCACGCCAAGACCGTAAAGCAAAACCACGTGAGCCAATCACAGCGAAATTAGTTGCAAATATTATTACAGAAGCTGGTGCAGACCGTATTGTTGCACTAGACTTACACGCAGCACAAATCCAAGGATTCTTTGATATTCCAATGGATCACTTATTAGGTGCACCATTATTAGCAAGCTGGTTTATTGATAATGACCTTAAAGGTGATGATGTTGTTGTTGTTTCACCAGACCATGGTGGCGCTACACGTGCTCGTAAGTTAGCAGAATTCTTAGAAGCTCCGATTGCGATTGTTGATAAACGTCGACCAAAACCAAACGTATCAGAAGTTATGAATATTATTGGTGAAGTTGAAGGGAAAAAAGCAATTATTATCGATGATATGATTGATACGGCTGGTACAATTATGAATGCTGCTCAAGCGATTTTAGATCGTGGCGCAATTTCTGTTTACGCTTGTGCAACGCACGGTGTATTCTCACCTCCTGCAATTGAACGCATTGAAAATTCAGTGATTGAAAAAATGATTGTTACGGACTCTATTTACTTGCCAGAAGAAAAACGAATTGATAAAATTGAACTTATTAGTGTGAGTGAATTAATCGGACAAGCGATTGAGCGCATTTACGAAGAACGTTCTGTATCTCCGTTATTCTTTAACAAATTTAGAAACAAACAAGAATACCAATTTGACGATTAATTCGTCTATTTATAACAAATAAAAAAGCTTGCGGTTGAACGCTGTATCAATCGCAAGTATTTTTTTAATCTCTTTGGATTAGAATCGCCTTAAAATGGGGCGAACAAGAGATTAGAAGGAATGCTTATCCGGCATTGTTACTCGCATTTTTAGACAAGCTCCATCAAAGATACACCCAACTCGTTATTCTACGAGTCGCATTTACATTTTACAAAGGAAAGGTCGATTATATGGATAAAATTACGAATAAAAGTCTATTTGAATTAAAGAGTGTTAGCCAACCTGTTGTTGCAGGGGAGAAGGCTTATTTTGTAGAGACAAAGATCATTGAAGATGAGAACAAGTACGATACGTCGATTTATCAGCTTGATTTAAAGACGAAAGAACGTACGCTGTTTGGTGATACGGGTAGTGCGAATACACAAATTCAGTTAACTCCAGATGAAAAGAAATTGTCTTATCTTTCAAATAATACGAAAGACAATAAGCTCCAACTATTTGTGATGCCAGTTACAGGTGGTTCGGCTGAACAGATTACATATGAAGAAAATGGCATTAGCAACTACCACTGGTTGAAAGACAATGAAACAGTTTATTATCAAACGTCGGTTAAAGATGAAATCGATGAAGAAGAAAATGAAGATGACGCACCTACGAATGATTGGCCGAAGAAAAAAGTGGCTACAAAATTAACGTATAAAATGGATGGTCGTGGCGTTCTTCCTGAAGATCGTTTGTATCAAATTAAAAAAGCAACTTTATCTGGTGCTGAACCTGAAGTTGTTTTAGAAGAGGATCGTGGATTGTCATTACAATACGTAGCGAATGACGAATCTTATTTACTATACTATGACCGTTTAGACCCTGAAGATGAGTGGGTGTACGGAGGAAGTTTATATAAATACGATCTGGTGTCTCATGAAAGATCGTTCTTAACGAATGATGTTCCAGGCGGTATGTTCTCGTTTGCCTTAGCGAACGAAAAAGAAGATACGCTTATATTTGCTGGAAATGATTTTGCCTACAAATTTGTGACGCATAACCGTATTTACAGCTATAATGTTGCGAGTGAAAAACTAACCAACTTAACGCCAGACTTAGACTTTAGTATTGGTGATTCACTGGTTGGTGATTTCCAACAAAATACGGGTGGTCCCGATTTATGGTGGCTTGATGATGAGGAATCTTTCTTATTTAAAGCAACGGAACATGGAAAAATTACCCTATATAAAGGGAATTTAGCTGGAGACATTGAAAAAGTATTTGATGAAAAGATCCATATTACTGGTTTGGATTTATTAGAAGATAAAAACCAAGCCGTTGTCTCTTATTCGACATTAACTATTCCGAGCGCGATAGCGACAATTGATTTTGAAACAGGTGCCGTCACACAGCTTTATGATCCGAATGAGTCGTTCTCTGAAACACATATGTATTCAGAGCCGGAGCGCTTCTGGTATAAGAGTGTGAAAGATTGGGATGTTCAAGGTTGGTATGTGCCTCCAGTAGACAAAGTTGAAAACCATCCAGCCATCTTATACATTCATGGTGGGCCACAAGTTTCTTATGGGGAGACGTTCTTCCATGAAATGCAGGCTTTAGCGAGCGCAGGTTATGGGGTCATTATGCTGAACCCTCGTGGTGGAAGTGGTTATGGACAAGAGTTCGTCGCCTCTATTTTAAACAATTATGGGGATGAGGATTACCAAGATTTAATGAATGGATTGGATGTTGTTTTAGAAGATCATCCTGAAATTGACAAAGAAGCCTTATATGTTGCCGGTGGAAGTTACGGTGGGTTTATGACGAACTGGATCGTAACACAAACAGATCGCTTCAAGGCTGCAGTTACCCAGCGCAGTATCAGTAACTGGTTGAGTTTCTATGGAACAAGTGATATTGGACCAACGTTTGTTCAATTCCAATTAGGAAGAGACCTGTCAAAAGCGGATGAACTATGGCAAATGTCACCGCTAGCACATGCTGAAAATGCGAAGACGCCATTATTAGTTGTGCACGGTGAAGAAGATTTGCGTTGTCCTTTAGAGCAAGGTCAGCAAATGTATATCGCGATGAAGAAGCAACGTGTTGAAACACGTCTGGTAACTTTTCCATCGTCAAATCATGGACTTTCTAGAAATGGTTTGCCGAACCTACGTATTGAGCGCTTAGAAGAAATTGTGAACTGGTTTGAAACACATTAAATCGTATAGAGTATAAAGTAGAAGACCGATAGCGTAAAGTTATCGGTCTTTCACTTATCCCCTTTGGACGAAGCACCCAGTGTGTTCATTTCATGAAAAAAGAGTAAATAATATTGCTTTTTTATTAAATGTTATGATAAACTAGCCTAGTTATAAT
>CAZUZA010000017.1:24124-28113 GCA_964624875.1 uncultured Carnobacteriaceae bacterium
TTATAATCAAATTTTAATGTGTTATAATGAATAACAGATAACTTTTAGATAGGAGGCCATTTATGGCCTTTTATTATTTTACCCAAATCTCGTTTACACGTTGTTTACAAATAGTAGGCAATGCATAAAAAAATTATCTGATAAGAAAGAGGGATTTTAATGAGTATTATCGAATTTAAACATGTCGACAAATATTATGGAGAGTTACACGCATTGAAAGACATCAACTTATCTTTTGAAAAAGGGGAAGTTGTGACATTGATTGGGCCTTCAGGGTCTGGAAAGTCAACACTGTTGCGTACGATTAATGGCTTAGAAGAGATTACAAGTGGCCAGCTAAATGTTTTAGGAAAGGACATTTCTGACGCCAATACAGATATACGTTTAGTTCGTCAAAAAATTGGAATGGTGTTCCAGCATTTCGAACTATACCCGCACATGACGGTTCTACAAAACGTGACATTAGCGCCAATGATTGTTTTAGGCATGTCAAAAGAAGAGGCCGAAACGGATGCTGAAAAGTACTTAACACGAGTGAACATGTGGGATAAAAAAGATGCTTACCCAGATAATTTATCCGGTGGTCAAAAGCAGCGTGTCGCGATTGCGCGTGGCCTAGCGATGAAACCAGATGTCATGTTATTTGATGAGCCAACATCGGCATTGGACCCGGAAATTATCGTAGATGTTCTAGATGTTATGAAAGATATTGCATTAAAAGACGGTATGACAATGATTGTCGTAACACATGAGATGGGGTTTGCGCGTGAAGTTGCCGATCGTACAATCTTTATGGCTCAAGGCGAAATTATCGAAGACCGACCAAGTGAAGAATTCTTTGAAAATCCTAACGATGAGCGAGCACGAAACTTCATTAACCAAGTCTTTGCATATTAAGGAGTGAAAGAAATGAAAGAATTAAAACGAATATTAAAAAGTTTGCCTTTTCTTTTACTAGCTTTCTTACTAGCAGGTTGTGGCCAAGCAGTGGCAGATATGGATATTGCCCAAAGATTAGAAGATCAAGAAACACCCGTCCTGATTTGGGGTGTAAAAGCTGATACGAACCTTTTTGGTTTTTACAATATTAAAACAGCTCAATTAGAAGGCTTTGATATTGATATCGGAAAAGCTTTAACAGATGAAATGACGAATGGTGAAGGAAAAGCGGAGTTTGTGGAGGTAACCTCAAAAACACGTATTCCTTTATTAAAAACAGGAAAAATCGATGGTATTATTGCCACAATGACGATTAGTGAAGAACGTGAAAAACAAGTTGATTTCAGTGACGTGTATTTCAATGGTGGGCAATCACTACTCGTTCCCGAAGATTCAGATATCCAAGGGATTGAAGACTTAACAGCTGATCACACTGTTTTAGCGATTAAAGGCTCAAGCTCAACACAAAATATGCGTGAGTTAGCGCCACAAGTTACGGTTTTAGATTTAGAAAACTATAGTGAAGGCTTTGTTGCTTTACAATCTGGACAAGGGGACGCACTAACAACCGATGATGCGATTTTACTAGGGATGATTGATCAAAACCCAGGTTATCGTCTAGCAGGTGAAAGTTTTACAGAAGAACCTTATGGAATCGCCATCGATAAAAACCAAGACGCTTTTCATGAGATGTTAGAAGAAGCGCTCGATACCATTCAAGGAAACGGCGTGTATGATGATATTTACGACAAGTGGTTTGGTGATTTACTTCCAGCGGATGCTCCAGGAAGTCCAAGCACATCGACTACAGGAGCAGCCAATCCTGAGTCTGGAGAAGAAAGCGAGGATATGTAAATGATTGCATTATTACAAACTTATTGGCCTCTTTTTATTGAAGGCTTTATCAACACCTTATTCTCGAGTGTTATTGCCTTAGTCTTTAGTTTGATTATAGGGATATTGATGGGAATTTTACAAATATCTGATAATAAAATCATCAGAGGCTTAGCGAATGCTTACGTTGAGTTCTTTAGAAATATCCCATTATTAGTTATCGTTATGTTTTTCTACGTAGCGATTCCGATGTACTTATTTAACATCACAGGCTTCTGGGCTGGTACAATCGGTTTAACCATTTATACCTCATCTTTTATTGCCGATAACGTACGAGCAGGAATATTAACCGTTCCAAACGGCCAAGTAGAAGCGAGTTTATCGCAAGGAATGAAACGCAGTTCAATGATGCGCTATGTTATATTACCTCAAGCCATCCGTATCATCATTCCACCACTAGGAAATCAATTCATAAACTTAGTTAAAAACTCATCGATTTTAGCGATGGTAGCTGGTTTAGACTTAATGTATTTCGGGGATTTCGTAGCGATGGAAACATTCAATACGTTTGATTCGTATATTTTAATCGGTTTATTTTACTTAACGATTACACTACCACTCACACACTTCGTGAAACGACTCGAAGTCAAATTAGGGATTCATAATAATTAAAAGGAGGAAAATAATATGAATTTTAGCGATGCATTTTCATGGATGAATATTCGATTCTTATTAGAAGGACTCCTTGTGACGGTTGAGGTTGCCTTATATACGATCGTTATTAGTATCATTCTCGGGGTTATTTTAGGCGTCATTCGCTACTTCGAAATACCCGTTATTTCAAAAGTCGTCGGCTGGGTTGTTGATATCATTCGTAACCTGCCTTTACTCTTAATCATATTCTTTACGTATTTTGCGCTCCCACAAATTGGGATTAGCCTAAACGTCTTTTGGTCAACCGTAATTGCCATGTCCATCTTTGAATCCACAATGATCTCAGAAATTTTACGTGGTGGCCTAAAAGCCATTCCACAAGGACAAACGGAAGCAGGCCTAGCGTCAGGGATGAAGCGAATCAACGTCATGCGTTATATCCTATTGCCGCAAGTGTTCAGAGAAACGATGCCATCCGTGGTCAGTCAACTGATTGCGCTAATCAAAGATACCTCACTAGCTACAATCATCACACTGCCCGAGCTAACGCACAATGCGAAAATAATATACGGACAAGACACATCCTATGTCATTCCAATGTTCATCGCCTTAGCCGGCTTTTATTTCATCATTTGTTTCGCACTTTCGGTGTTTTCAAAATACCTCGCCAAACGAATGGACGTAGCCGCACCAGACGGAATCTAAAAAATATCAAAAGAGATTGGGCCCTAAAACGCTCAGTCTCTTTTTTAATGTCACAAACCCCAGAGAATCCCGGTGAAATGAAGGGAGAGGCTAGGAATAGGAATTTTAAAACAGTTGACCAGGATGGTCAATTTTGCTATATTGTATTTAGGAGTGACCAAAGTGGTCATTAACGGAGAGGAGAAATTGAACGCCTATGTATTCTGCATTTGAACAATTAGAGTCCGAAAAGAAAAGTCACATTATCAATGCTGCACTCAAAGAGTTTGCGAAGAATGGTTACGAGAAAGCTTCGACAAACAATATCGTTAAAGAAGCACGGATTTCAAAAGGTTCTTTATATAATTATTTTGGAACGAAAAAAGGGTTATATCTGTACCTCGTAGAAGTCAGCACCGAAATTATTGAACAAGTTTATGCATTAATCGATCCAAAGGAATCCGATATCTTCTTAAAAATTGAAAAGATTGGATTTGGAAAAATAGAGATCCAGCAACGATATCCTCAAGTCTTTGATTTTCTATTTTCAATGACCCAAGATCAGTCAGCGGATATTACGGCATTAAATAAAGATAACATTAATAAGATTTATAGCGAAGGTCTGCAAAAAATGTATGAAAATATAGACTATTACTTATTCAAAGATGAAATAGATAGTGAAAAGGCAATCAACATTCTAAATTGGACAATATTAGGATATGGCAATCAGGCAATTGAAACGAAGTCTTCAACAGCTGAACTTAAAGAAGAGTATTTAAAAGATTGGGAATCCTATTCAAAAATATTGCGACACGCTTTTTATAAATAAGGAGGCTGGAAAATGAGTATCATTGAAGTGAAAAATTTACAGAAAAATT
>CAZUZA010000018.1:0-9433 GCA_964624875.1 uncultured Carnobacteriaceae bacterium
ATTAGCTCATAATCGAGCACAAAAAAAGCTAGGAGACTCGATTTCACTCGAATCTTCTAGCTTTTCTATTTCATGGATTAAAATTGAATGGTTCCAATGACGAATGCGAAAATTAACATTAGTACAGCTAGAATCCATGCGTATTTCATTGTGAACTTTAAGTGTTGTTCGTAGCTAACGTCCTCTGTTAGTCCGAGCGCTAAGAACGTAGCGGGTACGATTGGGCTGATCATTAAAGATAAGTTTTTACCCATTAACATCGCAACAGATGTACTGTATGAATCAACGCCGAATTGTTCTCCAACTTCTAAAATTGGAGGCATAAAGCCAAAGAAGTAAGCATCGGTACTAACCATTAAGCCCATTGGTGTTGAGAAGATACCAAAGATAACGTGTGTAAAGCGGCCTAATGCGTTCGGGATAATGCTTGTTAAAACGGCAGCCATTGCTTCAATCATGCCTGTACCATCCATAATACCGACCATAACACCAGCAGCTAACATTGTCGCTGAAATTGTCAGTGCTGAACCTGCGTGTGTTTTAAAGGACTCGGTTTGTTCAGCGATTGTTGGATAGTTAATTAAATACGTAACACTTAACCCGATCATGAAGACGAGGTAAGCTGGTAACTGATTCCAAACTAAGAATGCAATGACAAAGAATGTCCAAATCGTGTTAAATGGTAATAACTTACGTTGTCTCATTTCTTCTTTTGCTTCAGTGACTTCAAGAATTTTATCTGTGCTTACAGTCGTTGTTTCGTTTGAAGCAACTTCTTCTTCAGAAGCAATAGAGCCTGCTGTATCAAGTGCTAAGTTGTCTAATCTTCTTTTTTCTAATGTCCCCAAATAGATTGCTAATGCGATAATGATGACTAACCCAAAGAGTTGCACCGGGATTAATGAAAGCCATAAATCATTCGCATCCATTCCGATAACCGAAGCCACTCGCGCAACAGGTCCACCCCAAGGTAAAAAGTTCATAACACCCATACTTACAGTAACTAAACAGAGTAACACTTCCGTTCGAATATTCATTCGTCTATAAATGGGATACATTGCCGGAATCGTAATTAAAACGGTAGTAGCTGTTGCACCATCGATATGTGCGATAATTCCTACGATTGCCGTTACTACTGTAATGGCGACGACGTTGTTTCCAGCTTTCTCTGTCAGCCAATCGACCATTGGATCAAAGACTCCAAGATCTTGCATGACACTGAAGAAGATAATGGAGAAGATGAACAGGACAGCGTTATTCATGACCGTGCCAATACCAGCCCCGACATAGGTGCTTAATTCATCAAAATTCACGCCTACAATAAATGCCGCAATGACTGGCACAATAATCATAACTGTTATTGGACTACTTTTTCCTTTAACTAATAAGTAAATGGTAACGAATACCATTAAAAAACCTATAAATGCTAACATATAAAATCTCCTTTTTTGAGCTAGTAAGAAACAATAGATTCCTACTGCATAAGTTTAGCGAAGCTTCTGGCTTTGTCTTTTAGAATTGTCAATCAGCAAGTTGCCTTTATTTAGAGAAGTAAAAAGTAATGGACCTTTAAGTTCGGTCATAATATATAATATAACGCTAAAAAGAAAGCTTATGAGAAAGTATAGTCCAATTACTCATTTCTTTAATTTTATATTAATTTATTTTTAATACAAGGAGAATTTCCGATGAAATTCATTGAACAGCTATTTTTAGAAAATAAATGTTCTTATTTTGATATGAAGTCTAGTTCGTTCATAATTGAAGAATATGGATGAAAGGGTGAAGGGCATGGATATTGCACGGTTACTAACACAAGATGAAATAGCTAACATAGAAGAAATCGAAAAAGGTTGGTCATTAGATAAAAAATATTATATTCAGTTAAATAATGGGGAAGAACTGTTATTAAGAATGTCGGATATGGACCAATTTACACGAAAAACAACGGAATTTGATGCGATGACGACATTCTTCAAGCAAGGTTTACCTACACCTGAACCACTTGATATAAAAGGTGTAGAGGAAGAAGTCTATAGTTTATTTCGTTGGGTAAAAGGGACGGACTTAGAAGACGCTATTCATACATTAAGTCCTGAAGAGCAATATCAGCTAGGCTATCAATCTGGTGACATTCTAAAGCAAATCCAACAATATCCTGTACCGACTCCTACAGAGTGCTGGGTTGACACATTTAATCAAAAAATTGAACGGAATATGGCACGCTATCAAGCGTGTCCTTTAAAATACGAAACAGACGAACCGTTTTTCAATATGATTCATACGTATCGCCATTTACTTGAAAACAGACCGGTGTCATTTCACCATGGCGATTATCACATTGGTAATATGCTTTTGTCGGAAACGCAGGAGCTTCAGGTGATTGATTTTAACCGCTGGGATGTGGGGGATCCGTGGGAGGAGTTTAATCGCATTGATTTTACGGCAAAGCAGAGTGCGTTGTTTGCGACGGGGCAGTTGGATGGTTATTTTGCTGGGAAGCCGCCGATCGCATTTTTTGAACTGCTGGCCTTATATATTTCGACGAATACGTTAGCGGCCTTGCCGTGGGCGTTGGAGTATTCGGATGCTGAGGTGCAGACGATGAAGGAGAAAGCAGCGAAGGTACTGGCGTGGACGGATGATTTTAAGCAAGTGGTGCCGAGTTGGTATGGCGAAAATGCCTTTGAAAAATATGGAAAATAAAAAAAGAAGCTGGAGCATATTGTTGATGTGACCCCCAAAAGCTGAAATTATCTAAAATCATGGTATACTTAAAAAAATAAGAATACACGAGGAGAGTATAAATGATTATTAAATTACTAGAACCGTTACGCGTTCCAGAAACTTTAATTGAGGAATTAGCCGCACCATTAAAAGAAGCTGGTCATGAATTTGTTTACTATAACGAAAAAACAACTGATGCTAGCGAATTAGCGAAGCGAAGTGAAGATGCAGACATCGTCATCATCGCGAACAACCCATATCCAAAAGAAGCTTTCGAAGCAGCGAAAAACCTAAAGTTAATCGACGTTGCGTTCACAGGTGTTGACCATGTGGATCAAGCTGCAGCGAACGAAAAAGACATTAAAATTGCGAATGCAGCTGGTTATTCAAACACAGCCGTAGCAGAACTTGTCATTGGGCTAACGTTAGATGTTTACCGTCGCATTAGTTTCGGCAACGACAGCATTCGCCAAGGGGAAGACGTTGTTTTATACCAAGGAAATGAAATCCGAGGCAAAACAGTTGGTATTATCGGAACAGGAAGTATCGGTTTAGAAACAGCGCGCTTATTCAAAGCATTCGGTGCGAACCTAATCGGCTACAACCGTTCAGAAAGAGAAGAAGCGAAAGAGCTAGGCTTAGAGTACGTTTCTCTAGACGACTTAATGGCACAAAGTGATATCATTTCCGTTCACTTACCATTAAATGACGCAACAAAAAATACCCTATCACGCGAAAAACTAGCGCTAATGAAAGAATCAGCGATTCTAATCAACGCAGCACGTGGGCCGATCATCGATAACGAAGCACTAGCTGATTTATTAAACGATGAAAAAATCGCCGGTGCAGGAATTGACGTCTTCGATATGGAACCACCAATTCCAGCTGACTACCCACTACTAGACGCGAAAAATGCCGTGCTAACACCACACGTCGCATACTTAACCGACGAATCAATGGTCACAAGAGCACACATCGCATTCGATAACGTCACAAAATTCATCGAAGGCAACCCACAAAACATTATTAACTAAGTTCATCATAAAAACGACCCCCACCTTCCAGAGCGGATGCTCTGAAAGGTGGGGGTCTTATTTTGGTTTGTATTCGATTAAATGAGTCGTCTTTATTTAGTTAATCATTTGCCTTGAGTGCTTCAACCATATCAATACGTTTCAACTGAAAGTGAATCACTGCCATAACGATTAAAGTAAAGAGAATCGTTAGTAGGATCGAGTAGAGATAACTACTTAAGTGAATTTCACGAGCAAAAACGAGGTTGTCGACTTCCATTGTGGCCATAATAAAGCGCACAAGAATGGTTCCAAAGAGGCAACCGAAGAAAATACCAATGGCCGTTAAAATAATATTTTCACGGTAAATGTACATGGTCACTTCTTTATCATGGAATCCTAAAACCTTAATCGTCGACAATTCGCGTTCACGCTCGGAAACGTTAATATTGGTCAAGTTATATAAAATGATAAACGCCAAAGCTGCCGCTGCAATCACTAAAATCTGTGTAATTAAACCCAAACTGCTTAGCGTATCGGAGAATGCATCATAAATATCGGTTGAGTAAGTAATGCCTAAAACTGCATTTTGATTCATTAACTTTGTCCCAATTTCGTTTTCGCTTACGCTATCGGCATCATAGGTCAGTAAACTGAGATTGGCTTCAATCTCATCGGTAGCCGTTACTTCTTGGTAATAAGCAGACGTCATGTAAATCGTATGGCCAACATAGTTCTCAACTACACCGGCAATTTCAATAGTCCGTGCTTCATTATCTGCATCCAATAACGTCATCTCATCACCAACTCCTACTGAAAAGAGTTGAGCAAGTTTATGGGTCACGAAGGCGCCCGAATCATCTAACGTATAGTGTTCTTTTGTATCCAGATCTCTTAACGTAATATATCGACTAAACTGGTCGACCTCTTCAGGCACAAAAACAGTTGCTTCTTGTGTGTTGACCCCATCTTGTTCGAGGGTGACATTTTCTTGTTTTGTCATTATGGCATCCGTAATATCGGGATGATTATCAACGGCTAAAATGTAGTTGCTTAAGACATTTTCACTCGCATTTGTATCAAGCGCAACATAGGCTTGGAAATGGTTCAGTTCGCCATATTGAATATCTGGAATACTAGAAATGGAGTCAGAAATCCCAAAACCAGTTAAGACTAATCCTGTACTGCCAGCAATTCCGAAAATCGTCATAAACATGCGCGATTTGTAACGGAAGACGTTCCTAAACGTAATTTTATGGTTAAAACTTAATCGGCGCCAAATAAATGGCAGCTTCTCTAACCAAATGTGCGTCCCTTTTGTCGGTGCTTTTGGTTGCAATAAGGTTGCTGCGTTACTTCTTAAAGAGTTCTTAACAGCCAATAAGCTCGCACCAACGGTTGAAAAGAAAGCCGCTGCAGCTGCCAGGAGACTGTATAAAGTGTATTGCTGTAAATGAATCGGTGGTAAATTATACATCGATCCATAAGCATCAAAAATTAAGGTCGGAATAAAGGTGTAGCCAAAAACCAGTCCTAAGATGACCCCTAGGGAAGTCGCAAAAATCGAGTAGGTTAAGAACTTCACTAAAATCTGGTTGTTGCCATAACCTAAAGCTTTCATAATTCCGATATACTCGCGTTCTTCGTCGACCATTCGCGTCATTGTCGTAAAGGAAATGAAAATCGCAATCAAGAAAAAGAAGACCGGGAATACATTCGCAATGACAGCTAATCGGTCCGTATTGTCTTTGTATTCGATAAACATACTGTTTTCTTCACGGCGCGCAGAGAAATAATCTGGGTCCGCCAAATTACTTAATTCATTCTGGGCATCCTCTAACTCAAGACGCGCATCCTCGATTTCAGCTAAAGCTGTTTCGCGCTCTTCTTGGAAAGTTAACAAGCCCTCACGGTATTCCTCTTCGGCTTCATTTAATTCGGCCTCGCCATCCAACAATTCCTGCTCAGCTTCTTCAAATTCCGTCGCAGCTGTTTCGCGCGCTTCATCCAATTCGACAAAGCCATTGTTCGCTTGCACCAGGCCATCGTCAATTTGGACGATCCCATCATCGATTTGCTCGATTCCAGCTCGTAACTGTCCGCGTCCAGCCTGCAATTCCTGTGCTTGCTTCTCTAAGTCGTTTAACTGACTTTCTAAGCCCGTTCTTCGTGAAATGAGGGCGTCAGCCTCCACGAGTGGGGCACGCACTTCCTCTTCTTGCGTATCTAACTGTGCCAAGCCTGCATTGATTTGGTCGATGAGATTCTCGATTTCGGTCACAGTAATATCTGGGTTATCAAATTGTTGACCAATAGCTGCGCGACTAGCCGTGAGGTTGGCTTGTTCCGTTTCTAACTCTGCAATTTTTGCTTCAATCGCTGGGCGTCCTTCGGGTTCAGCCTCTTCTAATTGGGCTTGTAAAAGCGTTAGTTGTGCTTCATTCTCAGCAAGTGCTACATCAAGCTCCATAATCCCTTCACGGGCTGCAACTAAAGCGGAGCGTTGATTCGTTAATGTGTTTCTTTGATTTGAAATTTCTTGTAGACCGGCTTCGATTGCTGGTCGGTTTGCTTCAATTTGAGCAATGCCATCATTGATTTGGGCGAGACCATCTTGTAGCTGTTCTTGACCAGCAATTAATTGTTCCTCGTTATGATCGAGTGCATTTAATTGGTCATTCAAGTTGGCTCTTTGCGAGATTAAGTCTTGTCTTTGCGCTTCTAAATCGTTAATGGTTTGCTCGAGGTCGCGTTCATTTTCATCGATTTCAAAATAAACGTCATCGCGTTGCTCATTAAATTCGGCATAGCCGTCTTCGAATTCAGCCCAAGCTTCGTCGAGTTCAGCGCGGGCATCCGCTAGTTCTAATTCCGCTTCAGCTAATTCTTGTTCGGCATCTTCGATTTCTTGCCAGCCTTCGTCAATTTCTTCTTGGGCTTCATCTTGAATCGAAAGCCCACGCTGGGTTTCTAACGCGGTTAAGATTTGTTCTAATTCCGTTTCATAGGTATCAATATATTCTTCATAGTCGTCTGAAAAGACTTCAAACGCTTCTGCGCCAGCAATGGTGATGTTGGCTTCTGTATAATAGTCTGTTTCGTAATCGTCTTCTAAAATCACACCAAAGCCATCTAGGCTCCCGTTACCAACGGTCGTGTTGCCACGTGCGGTATGGGTAATGTATAAGGGTGTGTTCACAAAACCTACGACTTCAAACGTTTGTAGGGCAAGATGATTTTCTGGTGCACCATTTTGTTTGCCAGGCACCAACCGGATGGTGTCGCCAATCTCAGTATCCGTTAAAAACGACTTTAAGGTATCTAAAGCTATTTCACCAGTGGCTTTCGGTAAGCGTCCTTCAGCGATGTGGTATTGGTTAATGGCTTGCCCATTGTTCGTATCGTAGCTGTACAGTCGAATCGTTTCGGAATAGTCTTCAACTAAGAAATCATATGCATAGTGGCTTTGGACCGTTGCATTATCTAGGTTATTTAAGGCGTCAATATCCTGTTCAGTCAGCCCGTATGTCGACTGGACTCGGAAATCCATTAAGTTCTGTTCGTCAAAATACTGGTCGACGGTTTTGATCATGTCGGGGCTGGTGGCACTAATACCAACGAAAAAGCCTACGCCTAGAAAGATAATAATCATAATGGCTAAAAATCGCATGACCGATTTGGGTATTTCACGGAAAGTATCTTTCCAGAGTGCACGATATTTCATAGTGGGCCTCCTTTCAACGTTGCTTTTTTTACCATTCGATATCAGCAATCGGCATCGGATTTTTAGTTGTTGTATTTGATTTGACTTGAGCATCATTGATATCAATCACACGGTCGGCCATTGGCGTAATGGCACGGTTATGAGTGATCAATAAGACGGTTGCATTATATTTTTCAGTGGCTTCGTAGAGTAAGTTTAAAACTTGTTTTCCTGTTTGGTAATCCAAGGCACCGGTTGGCTCGTCACATAACAGCAACTTCGGACGTTTTGCTAAGGCTCTAGCAATCGCTACACGTTGCTGTTCACCACCAGAAAGTTGTGCTGGGAAGTTGCTCATACGGTGACCTAAACCAACGGCTTCTAGAACTTCTTTCGCATCAAGTGGGTCCTCGGCTAACTCTGTTGCCATTTCTACGTTTTCTAAAGTGGATAGGTTCGGGATTAAGTTGTAATTTTGGAAAATAAAACCGACATCATCGCGACGGTAGTTTGTTAGTTGTTTTTCATTAAACGTGGCAATATCGGTTCCATCTATTCGAACTTGGCCTTCGTCGGGTGAGTCCATTCCCCCTAAAATATGTAGAAGTGTGGATTTACCTGCACCACTAGGACCGACAATAATCGCAAATTCATTTTTTTCGATGGCGAAACTGATTTTGTCGTTTGCGGTCACACGAGTTGTGCCTTTGCCATAAAATTTTGATTCATCAATAACTTCGATATAAGACATACGTTCACCTCATTTTTCACATAGTGTTCTCTCCATATTTTATCATAGAAAGTGGCCTTTAATCGTAAGATAGCCATATATTAAGAAAAAAGTCATAAAGACTCGTCTGCAGCCAATAAGTCTGTCAGAAAATCATGCAAATAACGTTTAAATTGCTGGCGATCTTCGGCTGTAAAAGGTTTCGGACCTTTCGTTCGTTCACCACTTTGTCTTCTTAGCGCATTCATGTGGCGATTTTGCAGTAGTTGATCAATATTGTCGTTCGTATAAGCGCGCCCTTTATGGTGAATAACATGACAACCTTTGGGTAGCAGCAAAGAAGCTAACCCATAATCTTGGGTTACGATAATATCGCCTTTTTTAGCGAGCTGCACAATTTTAAAGTCTGCCATGTCGGCCCCTTTTTCGACGTAAATCATTTTGACAAAATCGGGATAGATTTCATTGGAATAGTGCGCAATGCTGGATACAAAAACAACCTCTAGTTGAAATTCTTTCGCCAATTGCACAATTTCATTTTTAACCGGACTCGCATCCGCATCAATTATTATTTTCATCAAAACACTCCTTTCATGAAATAAAAAAAGACTCTTTCCTATTATAAAGAAAATGCCTTTAAATAGCTTAGAGTCTCAATGATTTCATTTGTTTGTTTTTAACACGTCATCTGTAGTTACTAAGTTTTGATAATAAGCAATCCATAACTGTGAGACGTGCTCAGGCGAGTAGTAATGGTCAATCTTCTCCGTTTCAGTGGCCCAATATTGGTATTCACTAAAATCCATCGCGAGGTAGGTGAGAGCTTTCGCAAAGCCATTGACATCCTCTGCTGTTAGGACATGATCGAATAAAATATCTTTATAGAGAGCTAAGTCACGTACTAGAATCGGTAGGTGGACGTTGCTTGCTTCTAAAATCGCCATTGGAAAGAGTTCATTATAAGAAGGCATGAATAAGCAATTCGCCAAATTGTAATATAGGTTCATCTCTTCACGGGGAACGATGCCCACGAAATGGACGTTAGCTGGTGGGTTTTCAACGGCTTCTTTTAATTCATTATAGCCATCTGTAATCTTACCAAAGCTAAAGCCACCACACCAGATAAACTGGTAATCCGGCAAGGAACGGGCTGTTTCGATAAAGTCTAACACACCTTTTCGTGTTTGGACTTGCCCCACACCAATAACCGTGAAACGCTCTCTGTCAAAGCCGTGCTTCTCATATAAAACGTCATAGTCG
>CAZUZA010000018.1:9533-16052 GCA_964624875.1 uncultured Carnobacteriaceae bacterium
ATAAGAAATCGGATCAACGGTATTGAAGTGATGAATATCGCCTTGTTTTGAAGCATTCTCAATCACCTCTAATTGGTCTTGAGCAAATTGTTGTAATAAATCAACTTGTTCATGATAAGCTGAACCGACTCCTTGTCCAGGAACATCCTGGCCATGTGCATACATATTGATGCGAAGCTTTTTCATGTGTATGGACCTCCTTTTTATATAAACACGATATGACTATGCCAAGAAAATGAATAACCATTCGAGGACGAACGCCATTCCAAAAGAATAGAGGAAGATTGAAACCGGCTTCCCGAATAAAATAACAAGGAAATACTTTTTAAAGGACATGTTTGAAAGCCCTGCAATATAACAAAGAATATCATCTGGTGAGAAAGGGAAGAACATCGCAAACGTAAACCACTTCTCAAACTTGTTATCTTTGTCTAACCAACCAATCGCTTTTGCAAACTTCTTTTCTCCGATAATTCGTTCGACAAAAGGTTGACCATATTTTCTAGCGAGTACAAAATTAAGAACGGAACCAATTATAATGGCAAAAACATTTAAAAATAATCCGTAACCGGGACCGAAAATCATCGCACCCATTGGTACAGTAACGGCCCCCGGAATAATCGGGATAACCGTTTGGATAATTTGAATCACGATAAAGCCTAATGGTGCAGCAGACCCCATGGATGATAAAAATTGGTTGAGTGCTTCGGTGGAAGTAAACAATTGGTTTTGATAAGCCCAATAAAGGGCCCAAATCGTTAACAAGACGCCAACGATATTTAAACAATTGATTCCTATATGAACCCAATCGGTTTGTTTCTTTATTTTTATAGGTGTTGCTTCATTTTTAGAAACGTTCTCTTTTTTTGACTCCTCCATTGACCAATCCATGCTGATCTACACCTCCATTGTGCATTTAGCGACTCATTGTAATCATTTGTTTTCTTAAATAGTAAGAGGCGATTGCTTTTTTGTAAATCGCACTGACTTGCTGACCAAAGACTTGTGATGAATAATGACAAGCGACAAATTCTTTTACGTCAAAAGTCATTTTTTTATAAGCAAGTTTATCGTTCATTAAGACATATAAACAAGCTTCAAATTCTTTAAAGGAACGGTATTGGTAACCCGTTAGGCCATCAATAATGACCTCTTCAATCGATTCATCGGCACGACATAAGGCAGGTAACCCACTGGCTAACGCTTCGATATAGGTTAAGCCTTGTGTCTCACTGGTTGAGGCACAGACAAACAAATCACCCACTTGATAATAGAGTGGTACATTGGATGGATTAACCATCCCTGTGAAGCGAATACGATCCTCTAATCCAAGTTCAGTCACATAGGCCTTTAAGACGTCTTTGTTCGGGCCATCTCCCACAATCAAGAAATAAACGTCTTGTTTCACTATCGATAAATAGTAAATAATTTCTTCAATGTTTTTCTCTTTCGCTAAGCGTCCGAGTGAAACAAAGAGGAAGGCATCTTCCGGAATATTGTATTGACGACGGATCGCCATTTTTTCTTCTTGGGAGAATACGGTTTGAAATTTTTCAAGTTGAATCCCTGTTGGAATAACAGAGACGGGTTGGACAACGCCATAACGATTTAAGATACGATGTACTTTTTCCGTCGGTGCAATGACAGCTTCTGCATCACTCAATATTTTTCGCGTTAAGCTAGAGACGATTTTTCTTCCAGCTGTCCTACTTGGTGAGAAGTAATGTGTATAGTCTTCATAAATTGTGTGGTACGTATGCACGATTGGAATATCTAAGGAATCGGCTATATGATTGGCTGTACGAAACGTACTGAATTCACTTTGCGTATGAACAACATCTGGTCGCCATTGGAGAATTTTTTTCACGATGGCGCGATCATCAAATAATTTGATACGTGCTCCAGGGTAAACTTTATTAAAATTAATTGATGAAATAGCATAGATATTTTTCTTTTCATCAATATAAGCGTCTTTGCCTAAGGTTAAAATACGTACGTCATGTCCGAGAGTCTCCAAAGATTTCTTTAAGGAAACAGTTGATGTGACTACGCCGTTTACAGCAGGTGTATATAAGTCAGTGGCTAGTAAAATTTTCATGTTGTTATTCTCCTTCCAACACAAGTTACTTGTGATGCCTATGGCTGAGGCAATTGTAGCGTAAATGAATTAAGTCTATGTATGAGTTATCGTAAAAGTTGTGTAAAGCCATTTAATCTTATGTATATGTCTAGTATACGGGTGAATCAATTTATAGTCATCCGACTAAGGGCTGAATTTGTATTAAGTGTATAATACACTATGCGTGAATAAATTGATAGTATATTTACTGATTTTCTTCTATTATCTTAAAAAGAGCGAAAAAAGTATTTCATTAAGGGAATCCTCAGAAATAAATGAAAAGATAATGAGATTAAGGTATAATATATGGAAATGAGTGAAGAAGGGATCGTATTTATGAGTAATATAATTTTAACTGGAGATCGTCCAACGGGTAAACTTCATTTGGGCCACTATGTGGGATCACTTGAAAGCCGTGTAAAACTACAAGAAGATGCAAACAATGAAATGTTTATTATGATTGCGGACCAACAAGCATTAACTGATAATGCCGATAATCCACAGAAAGTGAAGGAGAGTCTTTTACAAGTTGGTTTAGATTATTTGGCGATTGGTTTAGACCCAAACCGTTCAAATATCTTTATCCAATCACAAATTCCACAATTACCGGAATTAATGATGTACTACTTAAACTTAGTTACGATGTCACGCTTGGAAAGAAACCCAACTGTAAAGAGTGAAATTCGTGAAAAAGAATTTGGCCAAAGTATTCCAGCTGGATTTTTCGTTTATCCAGTCAGTCAAGCGGCAGATATTACAGCTTTTAAAGCGACACACGTACCAGTAGGGGATGACCAAAAACCAATGCTGGAACAAGCCCGTGAAATAGCTCGTGACTTTAACCGTATCTACAAAACGGAAACATTGGTTGAACCTGAATTGATGTTACCTCCTAAAGGGCGAGGTCGTTTAGTCGGTATTGATGGTAAAGGTAAAATGAGTAAGTCACTAAACAACGGTATTTATTTATCTGATTCTGCGGATGAAATCCAGAAGAAAGTGATGAAGATGTATACGGATCCGAATCATATTCGTGTAGAAGATCCTGGTCAGGTTGAAGGCAACGTTGTCTTTACTTACTTAGACATTTTCGACGAAGATAAAGAAAAAGTAGCTGAGCTGAAAGAACACTATAGTCGTGGTGGACTGGGCGATGTGAAAATTAAGCGTTACTTAAACGAAGTTTTGCAGGATTTCTTGCTTCCGATTCGTGAGCGTCGTGAAGAGTTTGAGCAGGATCCAGCGTACGTAATGGAAATGCTGAAACAAGGTAGCGAAAAGGCTGAGAGAGTGGCTGCTTCAACCTTGGATGAAGTGAAATCAGCGATGGGAATCAATTATTTTTAAGCGATAGAAAATCTTTAAAGAAGGGGTAATGACATATGAATAGAATTAGTCGCAATAATGTTATTTTTGAAATGAACAAAGAAAATGAGCCGGTGTTATCGGTTGATAGTGGCGCAAGTGTTGTGTTTGAAGCGATGGATTGTTTCTCAGGAACGGTTAAATCGGAAGAAGATACAGTGAGCGATATTGACTTTTCTCAGGTTAACCCAGCAACTGGACCACTGTACGTGAATGATGCCCAAGTTGGGGACACGCTTAAAGTGACGATTAACCGCATTACGTTAGACGACCAAGGTGCTGTTCTAACGGCTCCTGGCTTAGGCTTGTTGTCTGATGGAATCGAAAAAGAAGAAACAGCGATTGCTCAAATTAAAGATGGAGCCACACATTATAAAGGCTTTGAAATACCTCTTCGTAAGATGATTGGTGTTATTGGTACTGCTCCAGCTGGTGAAGGTGTGAATACAGGAACACCTCATGACCACGGTGGAAACTTAGATACGATTTTAATGGGTGAAGGCACAACGCTTTATTTACCGGTTAACGTTGAAGGCGCGCTCTTAGCAATGGGCGACATGCACTCGTCAATGGGTGATGGAGAGATTATGGGCTCAGGCTTAGAGGTTGCTGGTGAGATTGATGTTACGGTAGAAGTCTTAAAAGACAACAACTTACCCCTACCATTTATCGAAACAGATGAGTTATACGTGACACTCGGTTCGCGTGAGACAATGGAAGAAGCGAGTCAGTTAGCGTTAAACAACATGGTTGATTTCTTAATGGCGAAGACGGACTTAACGTTTAACCAAGCAGGCATGTTCCTATCGATGGCAGGCGATTTAAAAGTATCTCAAGCCGTCAATCCAAATAAAACAATGCGTGTCGAAGTACGCAAAGACGTCTTAAATAAATAAAGAAATAGCTGAGAAGAAATTCATTCGTGGATTTCTTCTCTTTTTTTATTTTCCACAAATCCTCCCGTCACCCCATTCTTAGCGAATGCGTTACGTAAACTATTAACGAGCGCACAATCCAGAAAACAAGCGAATCATTTGCGAAGCGACCAGGAAGAACTGAAAGATCTTTTTGGTGAAATGTTTGTGTGTAGTGAATAGAAGGAATGAAAGGGGGACCGCAAATTGAAATATTTAGTGATGGAAACGTTCCGCAGCTATGCGGTCTTACTAGATGAGGAAGGGCGCTTTGTACAGTCGGCCAATATGGGCTATGAAATCGGAGAGATGATTTTGGAGCCGGTGGTTATGCGAAACGAAGCGCTGGAAAAAGTGTCGCGTATCCATAAAAAGAAAAATAAAATAGTGGCTGGAATCATTGCGATTGCAGCTATGATTGCGTTATTCGTGGGTGTGAATGTTTACCAGCAAAATTATATGCCGTACACATCAATCTTTATGGCGATTAACCCTGAAGTTGAAATGGTGCTGAACCGGAATGGAGAAGTGCTTGAAGTAAAAGGGGCGAACGCGGATGGCGAAACTTTAGTTACAGGTTATCAAGTGGTTAGCCAAGATAAAACAGCCGTCCTAAATGAATTGGTTGACCGTGCGATTGAAATGGGCTTTTTAGCAGAAGGTGGGCAGGTGTCGATTGCGATTGATACGCCCGACCAAGATTTATTTGAACGATATGGTGTTGAACTCCGAACAGAACTCGATGGCCGGACAACGATTCGCATTCAAATAACGAATATTGAAAATAAGCATCGCGAAATTCCAATTCCGACAGCGCCGATCGAAGCGGATGACTCTGAGTATGACGAGCCAACTTATAATGATGAAACAGATTACGATGACGATTCAGGTTATGATGAATCCGATTATGACGACTAAAGGGAAAATATTCAGTTAAATCAGAATAGATGAATATTTTGCGTCAATATATTCATTTAAATCAAAATAGCTGAATCCTTTAGAAGTTGGCATTCAGTTAAAATAGAATAACTTAATATATTTCTAAATATATGAACTTAAATTGAAATAAGTGAATATAATGAAAAACTCGGTGCGATTTCGTTCACAGCCGAGTTTTATTTCTTAAAACCAAAATAGAATGTTTCTTAGTTAACTCGTTTTTTTCGTTATTATAGAAAAATATTCTTTTTGAAAAAGACCCCTATTTAAACATTCAATAAACGTATTCTATTAATAACAAATAAAAACTTAGAAAAAGGAGTTATCTCTCATGAAGAAAAAATTGTTCTCGACACTTGGTTTTGTATTTATACTATTGTCTTTTGTCTTAGTTGGTTGTGGTACGGATAATGCTCAAATATCGAATGAAATCGATGCAGCTCAAGGAGAAGCGTTAACCGACTCAGGAATTCTAATCTTAAAGGTTAACCCAGAAATTGCTATTATTTATAACGCAGATGGAATAGTTACAGAAGTAGTTGGACGTAATGATGACGGCCAAGAAGTTGTCGATACGTATTCAGACTATATTGGGAAAGATAGTGGTTTAGTCTTAGAAGATTTAATTCGCTTAATCGGAGAAGCTGGTTACTTTGTTGAAGAAATTGAAGGCGAAGCTAAACAAATCATTATTGAAATTGAGCCTGGATCCATTCTTCCACAAACGGACTTCTTAGAGCAAATGACTTTAAATATTCAAAATGCCGTCAATGAATTAAATGTCCCATCGGAAGTTGTTGCAGACAATGGTTTGCTTTCTTTAGAAGCTGCTAAAGAAATTGCAATACTAGATGCCAAAGTTGCTATGACTGAAGCGGTATTTGATGATCGCGAGCTAGATGAAGACGATGACGTGCTTGTTTGGGAACTTGAATTTAAAGCAAATGGCTATGAGTATGAATATGATATTGATGCTTTAACAGGAATCATTTTGAACAAGGAAAAAGAGAAACAGTCGGATAGAGATGACTCTTCACACGATGCAACGACTGACGATAACTCGCCGTATGATGACACAAATTATGACGACAGTGGCTATGATGATTCGGCATATGGAAAGACACATTCGCCAGCACCAAAACTAGTTGCGCCAGCACCAAAACCAGTGGCGCCAGCACCAAA
>CAZUZA010000018.1:16152-24543 GCA_964624875.1 uncultured Carnobacteriaceae bacterium
GCGCCAGCACCAAAACCAGTGGCGCCAGCACCAAAGCCAGCAGCTCCAGCACCAAAACCAGTGGTCCCAGCACCAAAGCCAGCAGCTCCAGCACCAAAGCCAGTAGTACCAGCACCAAAACCGGCAGCACCAAAGTCTTATGATGATTCAGATTATAGTGATTACTCAGATTATTCCGACTACTCCGACTATTCTGATTACTCTGATTATGACTAGAAGCTTCTCGCAATGAAAATCCTAAAGAATAATCGTTTCTAGAGAAATAGTGTTAATCTTACTCTAAAAGATTATCCTCACACACTATTTCAATTAATGAACCAACAACCTATCCTCGGGTTGTTGGTTTTGTTTTTGTTTCAGAAAAGAAAAAACAGCAGTCGTTTGCAGACTGCTATTTCCAATGCTATTCATTAAAACCAAATCGTAATGAAGAACCATATAATCATAGCTGCTTGTAAGGCACCTTGAGCTAAGCGACCCGTTAAGAAACCGACAACGGAGCCGACGGATGACTTTAATGCAAGTTGCACCGATTGACCTTGTGCTAATTCAATCAGTAAAACAATGATAAAGGGTAGAATAATAATACCAAATGGCGGCAAGACAAAAGAGCCAACGATGACACCAAGTGCTGCGCCTCTTTCACCAGACTTCGAACCACCAAATCGTTTCACCGAAAAAGAACTGGCATAAAGATCAGATACGGTCAAGATGACGGTCAGTATAATCATCATTATCCAGAAAAAAGCTGTTAACTCGTTTCCGTTTACTAGGAAGTGATAAATTAAAAAGCCACCCCAAACAGCCGTTACGCTAGGAAGTACTGGGTATACTAACGCGACAAAACTCAAGAAAAACAAACCTAAAATAACAATCCAGAGAATAAAATCCATTCATACCATCTCCTTTAAATTCGGGATTTATCTTATACTATCATTATATGAGGTCTGCTGTCATAGGTCTAAGGTATTAACTTTTCAACAAAAAAGAGGCCAGATTTTGATCTGACCCCTGACAACGTATTATTTGTAATTCGATAGCAACCCAATAGACTCAATTGATGCTTCGTTTGAGAATCGATAATTTTCTAAATCATAATTAACTTTAGCGTATAGTAATTCTTCACCTGTCTCAATATCAAAGATAAATAAATGGGAAGGCTTAATTGTTTGTGAACCCAGGTCGTCATAATCTAAGAATTCACTTTTGGCAAAGTAAAACTTATTGTCAGATACCATAGGAACAGAAACGAAATAATCATCTTGTGAGATTGTTGCTGAATCTTCAGAAGTGACAATCGTTGTTTCTTTCACCGCTTCAAAAGTGTTTTCATCATGTTGTGTTAAGGTCATTTCATCATTTGTAATGTCATATGAGTAAAGAACACCTTCATCACTTACAAATAGATTGTCAACCATTGGTCCATCAATCGGCTCAAAAGAGTTGTTTTCAAAATTGAACAGATGCATTAGCGTTTGTCCTTCAGTTACGTAATTGTTCTCTTCTACACTTAAGAGATTCAGACGCTGATTTTTATAGACCCATGAGTAATCGTGTGGGTAGTAAGCTCCTACAAATTCATGAATAATTTCTTCTGATACAACCTTTGTTTCAACATTGTACTCTAATATAGAAAGGTGACTCGTAAAGCCATCCGCTGAGTTTTCCCAACTATATGTGTTCAATAGAAATTTAAGTTTAGGATATTCCTGATACATTCCCATAAATTCCACGACACTTCCAGTAGGGAAATTTGATCGAGAAATCACTTCTTCTTTTACAGTATTTGTGTTCTTATCTAATATTTTGACATTTAATTTATCCAAGTTAGGACTGTATTGATGACCAAGCTTGAACTGAGCTGAAATGAGGTAGTCATCACTTGTTAATAAACCTTTTGTATACGTTGAATAATCAAAAATAAAATCGTTCGCAAAATCTGGGTACGTTGCTTGTAGAGTAGCTGTGTGTATATCATCAGCAAGATCTAATTTTTCTAAATAAGGCGTCTCTTCATAGATGGATACGCCATCTTTTGTATATAAGAAACTACTGTAGGTATAAAGATAACCACCTATGATTAAATCATCTAACAATGCTTCGTCTCCAGCTTCGACAGTTAATTGGACCATCTGATCTTGGTCAATTGTTGGAATCGTGACAAAATATAGAATCATACCGATAAGACCAATAACGGAACTAATAAGTAAGTTTTTATAACGCATAGATTTTCCCTCCTTTAAACCTTAATTTTATGTTTCAATAAATAGCGACTAATAAGCGTGCCTAATGTGATCATCACAAAAAGATAGGCGATTGTCGCAAAGTAAGCTTGGCTAGGTGTAATGATTACTGGTAGAACGTCTGTACGATTAATAACACTTACGATTGAATAGGCAATAAAGAAAGCTGCGAAATAAAAGACACCTGCGATTAAGCCTTTGAGATTGAAGCTTCTCTCCATTAAGATGGCTGCAAATAACGTAATTAAAGCCGCGAATGCAAAGCCGTAAACACCAATAAATTCATACCCTGATTCAGGGAACAATATATGCTGGAATAAATCATAAGCTGGTTGAATATTATGAATCATCACGGCATGATAACGCTCTGCCTCAACCATTCGTTCGGATACAAACAAGACAATAGCGTACATTCCAAATTGGAAAGCTAGCGATAAAAAGCCACCCACTAAAAATGTTAATGCTTTTGTTAAGAAAATATAAATTCGTTCAACAGGTAACATGAGCAAGCGATAAATAAAGGCATTTTTACCTAACCACTCTCGGTACCATATAAAGAAACTATAAAAAACAAAAACGAGGACGATCCCCATAATTGAAGTACTAAAAATCATGCTTTCTGTAATGCGATGTGCCGAAAATATAGGTAATGATTGACTGTCCATTCCTTGAGCAATTGCTAGTTGCACATCATTGTTAAAACGGATAATGTTTGAGAACGTTGAGTAAAGCTGCGCCACTGCAACGATTAAAAATGTCGGCAGTAGAAACTTCAGGAAACGTCCCATTTCAAAATCAAATAGTCGAATAAATTTTTTCATCTTATAACCTCTCCCCTTCTACCGATCATTTCTAAGTGGTAAGCCTGCTTCAATCTCTGTTGCGTAAGGCATGTAAATGTCACGCATGACATCAACGATCGACTTACCTTCTTCTTCACGAACTTCTTCAACATCAAATTCACGTAAAATGACACCATCGTCCATGATAATGACGCGATCCACTAAAAATTCAATCTCGTGAATTTCGTGTGTAGTAATTAAAACCCCTTTATCTTGTACTAGATAAGACGTAAAGATTTCAGCAATTTGTTCTCTCGTGAAAATGTCAATTCCTGAAAAAGGCTCATCCATTAAGACATAATCTACATCAAGAGAAAGTCCTAACAATAAGTTTACTTTTGCTACATTCCCTTTAGAAAGAGTATTGATGCGATCTTCTTCATTTAAACGGAAGAACTTCAGAATTTCTTGGGCACGCGTTTCATTCCACGTGTCATAAAAATCGGCCATAAAATCCATTGCCTGACGAACTTTCATACCCGGTAACATAATCGCAGCATCAGGAATGAAAGATACTTTTTCATACATGTTCGCCGATTGTTCCTCACCATCAATCAGAATCTTTCCTTTTGTAACAGGCAGTAAATTCATAATATGGTTTAAAATAGTTGTTTTACCCGCACCGTTAATTCCGATTAAACTCGATATTTTTCCTTTTGGAAACGTAAAGTTAATACCGTTTAATACCTTTTTACGGCCATAATATTTATGGACATCAATGACTTCAATCATTTCTAATCCGCTCCTTTTTTCTGGTTTTGTCTCTCGATTTCATCGAAAAGTAATTTCGTTACTTCCTCATATGTGATGTCGATTGTTTGAATCGATGCCACAAATTCCTTCACAGCTGATCCCACAAACGCCTTTTTAATGGTACGAATGACTTCAGGATTTTTGGTGATATTACTCGGGCGATTCGGCTCTGTATAAATCCAGCCCATCTCTTCCATTTCACTAAATGCACGTTGAACCGTATTCGGGTTAATCCCTAATTTACGAGCAATCTCTCTACGAGAAGGCAGTTCTTCGTCTAGCGAAAGTTGATTACTTATTAGCATTTTGCGAAAATGATCAATGACCTGTAGATAAATCGGATCACGCTTATTAAATTGAACATTCGCCATTTCCTTCACTCCTTAAGCTCTTATCTTTGGGACTAAGTGTATTAAGTGGTTAGTACACCTAGCGCAAAAAAATACAGCAATTTCTTATTTCGAGTGTATTGTATCCTTAATACACTACCGTGTCAACAACTTCTATTTTGAAAGGACTAAATAATCTTCTGATAGGGAGGAAAGTGTACCAGAATAAGGCTCATATAGGGAATAGTACTCATTAAAAAAACGCATGAATCATTTACGTTGAACCAAACTGTTCCAAATGCGACAGTAGCTAAAAATGTTCTAGATGATTTCATAGAAGCAAATGGCAGTTTTTGGCCAACACTAAAATAAAAGAATAGGGTTAAATCAAGGGGCTGGAGGCATTATTTCTAGCCTCTTTTTGTTTTCGGTTTTCTTTACAATAAAATCCAGCTAATGTATCATAAATAGCTGATTATAGGATGGTTTTCAAGTATAATATGAAAGATACCAGTGTTTAGACTAAATTAATTAAAAGAGGGATTACATGAAATTTGTCGAAAGAGAGTTTGTACCGGTTATATTAGGTGGGGACATTAACACATATAGTGTCGCTCGTGCTTTCTATGAAGAATATCAAATAAAAACAACGGTTATGGGTAAATTCGAAAGTGGACCAAGTTTTGGTAGCCGCATCGTAAACTACATAACGAACGTAAACATTGATCAAGAACAAACTTATGTTGAGCAGATCACACAATTTGCAAACAATAATAAAGAAAAGAAAATCTTTGTACTAGGTGCAGGAGATAACTACATCAACATGATCGCTAAAACACGTGATCTTGTACCAGATAACGTGATTGTCCCATTTATTTCACATGAACAAATGGATGCCTTACAAAGAAAAGACTACTTTTATGACTTATGTGATGAAGTTGGGGTAAATTATCCGGACACATTGGTTATTACAAAAGAGATGGGCTTAGACTTTGAAGTCGAGTTCCCATATCCAGTGATTTTAAAATCATCTGAAAGTATCTTCTATTGGGATTACCCATTTGAAGGACAAGAAAAAGTTTATACGATTCATAATCGAGAAGAATTAGACAAAACGATTCAACAAATTTATGACGCAGGTTATACAGAGAACTTAATCGTTCAAGATATGATTCCTGGTAACGATGAGAATATGTATGTTTTAACATCTTACTCAGATCAAGATGGAAAAGTGACGATGATGTGTTTAGGACATACGTTACTTGAAGAGCATACCCCAACAGGTAAAGGGAACCATGCGGTCATCATCACGGATTACAATGAAGAGTTATTAACGCAAGCACGCGAATTTTTAGAGCATATTAACTATGTTGGCTTCTCGAACTTTGATATCAAATATGACTCGCGCGACGGTAAGTATAAATTCTTTGAAATCAATACACGTCAAGGTCGTAGTAACTATTATGTAACAGGTTCAGGCTTTAACGTTGCAAAGTATTTAGTTGACGACTACATTTACAATGAGAAAAAAGAATTAGAAGTCGCAAAAGAACCTCACTTATGGTGGGTTGTTCCACCTCAAGTAGCTTACAAGCACGTAAAAGAAGAGGAAAACTTACGATTAATGAAACAATTAGTGAAAGAAGGCAAAGCAGTCAATCCTCTTTACTTTAAGCCGGATTTACCGTTAGCTCGTTTTGCTAGAATCACTAAAACATATTTAAGTCAGATTATGAAATTTAATAAATACTATAAGTAATAACGAAATGAGGCTTTACTTTTGAAGATGACATTAGGTGTAATCGGAGGAATGGGTGCAGAGGCAACCAGTTATTATTTTGAAGAACTTGTTGCGCATACGAAAGTAGCGAAAGATCAGGATCATATTGATACAGTCATTTTAAATCATGCTGCATTACCTGATCGAACAGCATCTATTTTATCCGGAGATGTTGATTTATTGCTTGAAATGTTAGTAAAAGATGTCAAAGTATTAGAAGGTTTAGGCGTTGAGAATATTGCGATACCATGTAATACATCCCACTATTTTTACGATGATTTACAAGAGCAGACATCCGTCAATATTATTCATATGATTCGTGAAAGTGTATTGGCAGCGACCAATCTTTTTGATAATGTAAATAAGATAGGAATTTTGGCAACTTCTGGTACAATAAATACTGGTGTGTATCATAAAGAGTGTGAAGCACTTGGGATTACACCGGTTGTTCCTTCAGAAGAACGGCAAAAAGATGTGATGTCCCTTATTTATGATGATATAAAAAGTGGAAAAAATGGTGAGTTTGAAAAGTTCCAAAGAGCTTATGATGAACTAATGGAAGCTGGGAGCGACGTAATCATTCTTGCCTGTACAGAATTATCTGTATTTAAAAAGAAGAATAAAATTTATGATAACTGCTTAGATGCATTAGATATTTTAGTGAAAAAATCAGTCGAGCTATCCGACGCAGTTTATCAATAGAAAGAAGCATCGATAATGTTATTAGAACACTACAACTTAGAATACTATGCAAATAGTCTACGTTCAAAAAACTTATTGTTGGATGAGTATCTTTTGAATTCGGAAGAAACCTTAGTTACAGGGTTAGAATTCCATTCAAGCAAGGTAACCTCAGGAACTCTATTTGTTTGCAAGGGTGCTAATTTTAAAAAAGAATATTTAATCGATGCGTTAGATCGAGGTGCACTCGGCTATATATCTGAAGAGAAACAAAATGTAGCTAGCGATGTGCCTTATTTGCTTGTGTCCGATATTCGTAAAGCAATGGCTCTTTTAGCGGAACTTTTTTATAATTCGCCTCAAGATAAGCTGACTTTAATTGGTATTGGTGGCACGAAGGGGAAGACAACAACAACGTACTATGTCAAAGCGATATTAGACGAGTACTTAAAAGCCCTAGGGGAGTTGCCTGCAGGGATTAGTTCAACGATTACGACCTATGATGGCTTTACGGAAAAAGAATCGATGAATACGACACCTGAAGCAATGGATTTACAAAAACACTTAGCCAAGTCTGTACAAGCAGGTTTGAAATACATGGTAATGGAAGTATCGAGTCAAGCTTTAAAGTATCATCGAACAGCTGGTTTGATGTTTGATGTGTCAATCTTTTTAAATATTGATGAAGACCATATTAGCCCCATTGAACATCCAAACTTTGCAGATTATCGTGAATCAAAAGCGAAGATGTTTGAACAAACAAGACGACTTGTTTTAAATCATGAAACGCAAGAAGCAGACTTCATGTTTGCGAAAGCAAATAATGCGAATGAGTATTACACGTTTAGTATTGTTTCAGATGAGGCAGATTATTACGCTTCAGAGATAGAGACGGTACAATTAAAGAGTGCGTTCCATGTGCGTTCAAAAAATATTGACGAAACGTATATTTTATCGATGCCTGGAGACTTTAATGTTGAGAATGCCATTTCTGCGATAGCAGTCGCTGATTTATTAGGCATTCCACAAGAATATGCGAAAGCAGCACTCAGTAAAGTGCAAGTTCCAGGAAGAATGGGAATTCTATCTTCGGATGACAAGAACGTTATTGCTGTAGCGGACTATGCACATAACCGTTTGAGTTTTGAACAACTAGCTATATCGATGCGAAAAGCCTATCCAAATTACAAAGTGGTCTCTATTTTTGGAGCACCAGGAGGAAAAGCGTTAGGACGTCGCGAAGAGTTAGGGTCTGTCGGTGGAAAATACTCAGACTTTGTTATTTTAACAATGGACGATCCAGCCTTTGAAACGGTTCGAGACATCTCAAATGAGATGGCAGAGTATGTTGAGAAAGAGGGTACGCCTTATCTCATCATTGAAAATCGCGAAGAAGCGATAAAAGAAGCTTTTAATCAGGTCGACGGCGAGACAATTTTATTAGCTATTGGAAAAGGCCATGAAAAAGAAATGAAGATAAATGGTCAGTCTGTTCCAATACCTTCTGATTATGAGGTTCTGCAGAAACAAATTGATCGCTACAATGAGCAATTAAAAAAAGATAAATAATTGAGAAATGGGGAGATGGCGTATAGCTATGTCCCTATTTTTATCGGAAGCGCGCCGAAAGAACACTTGGTACTTTAGTGCCGAGTAGTTCACCAGCTGGAAAACTGGATGCCATTCATTTTATGGATATCCCAGAAAAAGAAGATGCTGAATGGAGTTACTATGCTGAAGAGATGGCAAAAGTATTTCCAAAT
>CAZUZA010000019.1:0-24384 GCA_964624875.1 uncultured Carnobacteriaceae bacterium
GTAGAAGAAATAAATGCTGCTGGAGGAGTAAATGGCAAACAACTTGAATTAGTTGAATATGATTATAGCTCAGAGGAGACAGAAGCTTCTTCATTGGCTACACGTTTAGCAACGGAAGATCAGGTAAGTTTAATTATTGGACCTGATACATCGGGATCGTCTTTAGCAGCTTTACAACAAGCGTCACAATATAATATTCCATTATTATCTCCATCTGCTTCACTTGATGATTTTACTGTGGACTCAAGCGGAGAAGTTGTTGATACGGCCTGGAGAGTTGCTTATTCAGACTCATATCAAGGTGAAGCATTAGCACAATTTGCGGTAGAAGAATTCGGTGCGACTAAGGCTGCGATTTTAGGAGACAACTCAAGTGATTATGCAGTTGGATTAGTAACTACTTTTGAGGAGTCGTTTCCTGGAGAAGTTGTTATAACAGAAAACTTTACTGCTGATGAAACAGATTTTAGTGCAGTTTTAACAAATATAGCGGGCACTGATTTTGATGTTTTATTCGTACCAGGTTACTATGAACAAGCTGGACCAATTATTAAACAAGCTCGTGAAATGGGCATTACTCAACCAATTCTAGGACCGGATGGATTTGGAAACAGCCAACTTTATGAATTAGCTGGAACAGCTAACCTAAACGATGTTTTTTATACGACTCAATTTTCATCCTTATCTGAAGAAGAACATGTACAGAATTTCTTAACTAACTATGAAGAAAAATTTGGACAATCGGCTGATATGTTTTCCGCGATGGCTTATGATGCTACATATGTAGCTAAAGAAGCATTTGAAAGAGCTGGTAGTGCAGCGCCATCAGCGATTAACGCTGAGTTGGCAAACACAAATAATTTTGCTGGTGTTACTGGAACATTCTCATTTGATGAGTTACACAATCCCGTAAAATCTGTGACAATTATTGAAGTTCAAAATGGTGAAGATGTTGGAGTTATTGAAGTTGGTTCAAATTAATCAGGCTACATCAATAATCTCTTTCGTTATTCGAAAGGACTGAAAAGGTTATGGATACGTTTATTCAACAAGTAATTAATGGTTTAACCTTGGGCAGTGTTTATGCACTCATTGCCCTGGGTTATACCATGGTTTATGGCATTATTAAATTATTAAACTTTGCACACGGTGATATTTTTATGGTGGGTTCTTTTATAAGTTATTACCTTATACTAACCTTCAATATGAATATCTTACTAGCATTTGTAATAACAATGATACTAACCGGTATTTTAGGAATCGTCACCGATCAAATTGGTTATAAACCCTTACGAAAAGCTCCCCGTATTTCAGCATTAATTACAGCAATTGGAGTTTCATATTTATTACGTAATGGGATGATTGTACTGGTTGGAGCTGAAACACGTTCTTATTTGCGAGTGTTTGAAACATTACCGAAATTTTTAACATATAATTTTCAAATTGGAAATGTATCAATTAAATCCATGCAGATTATTTTATTAGTAACAACAATACTCTTAATGGTTTTACTGCAGTTTATTGTCCAAAAAACAAAGATGGGTAAAGCAATGCGAGCAGTAAGTGTTGACGAACGAGCGGCTAAATTAATGGGAATTAATACAAATACCGTTATTGCTTTTACGTTCTTTCTAGGTTCTGCTTTAGCAGGGGCGAGTGGAATGCTTGTAGGCGTGTATTATAACTCGATTTCACCAGTATTAGGTGCAGGTTATGGTACAAAAGCCTTTGTTGCAGCAGTTATAGGTGGAATTGGCTTAATTCCAGGTGCCGTTTTAGGTGGGTATTTATTAGGAATGACTGAGGTAATGATTACAGCATATGGAAATTCAATGATTCGTGATGCTGTTGTTTACATTATTTTGATCGTTATTTTACTCATCAGACCAGCTGGATTACTAGGCAATAGTCAGACAGAGAAAGTGTAGGTGATCAATATGCGAATACTAAACAAAACGAATGCTTTATGGCTTGCTACAATAGTAGGCTTATTCTTAATCATACAAGTTAGTGTGGTAGCTGGTTTGATATCGCCTATTTACCAACAAACACTAGTGACCATATTGATTAATATTATATTAGCGATCGGTTTAAACTTAATTGTTGGTTTCTCAGGTCAACTAGCCTTGGGACATGCCGGGTTTATGGCAATTGGTGCATATGCGACTGGGATTATTACAAAAGAAACGCCGGGACTTGGTGGCTTTCTTATTAGTGTTGCAGTGGGTATTATCATTGCAGGTATTATCGCAGTGATCGTTGGTTTTCCTACTTTACGTTTAAAAGGAGATTATTTAGCGATTGCAACGCTTGGTGTAGGTGAAATTATTCGAGTAGTGATACTAAACTTACCTGACTTAACAAATGGAGCAGCTGGTCTAAGTGGGATTCCGATTTCACTCATGAACTGGCGTCTTGCTTTTATTTTGACAGCCATCGTTTTACTTGTTCTATCGAACTATATTAATAGTAGTACAGGTAGAGCAACGATTGCTGTTAGAGAAGATGAAATTGCCGCTTCATCATTAGGGTTAAATACAACACACCTCAAAGTGCAATCTTTTGTACTGGGTGCAATGACAGCTGCTATAGCAGGATCTATTCACGCATCCTATCTAGGTGTTATTAATCCGAATCAATTTAACTTTGACCGTTCGATTGACGTTCTAATTATTGTTGTACTTGGTGGAATTGGTAGTATGACAGGTAGTGTTGTAGCTGCTGTTCTATTAGGAATTATCAACCTATATTTACAGCAGTTTGGGGCATGGCGCATGATTATTTATGCTTTCGTTCTCATTTTAATTATGATTTTTAAACCATCGGGCTTGTTAGGCAACTACGAGTTCAAATGGAGTAAAATATTTGAAAGTGGCTCAAATCTGCCATTTGCGAAAAAGAAAAAAGCTGAAGAAGAAGGTGGCCTATAATGAGTTTATTAGAAGTAAAAGACTTAACTAAAAACTTTGGAGGCTTAACTGCTGTTTCTGATGTTGATATAAGTATTAAAGAGAATGAGTTAATTGGCTTGATTGGACCGAATGGTGCTGGAAAAACCACACTATTTAATTTACTAACAGGCGTATATGAGCCATCTGAAGGCTCTATTTCATTAAATGTGGATGGGAAGACCCATGAATTAAGTGGGAAAAAGACACATGAAATTGGCGCATTAGGTGTTGGTCGTACATTCCAAAACATTCGTTTATTTAAAGAGTTGTCTGTATTGGATAATGTTTTAATTGCGATGCATGGGAATCGAGATGAGCGTTTATTTGACACGTTTTTTAGAACGCCACGTTATTATCAATCAGAAGCAGATATGAGAGACCGAGCAATGGATTTACTGGAAGTGTTTAATTTACACAATGTTTCTACAAATAAAGCGAGTAACTTACCTTATGGTGATCAGAGAAAATTAGAAATTGTACGTGCGTTAGCGACGGAACCTAAGTTGCTTTTCTTAGATGAGCCTGCAGCGGGAATGAACGCAAGTGAAAGTAAGGACTTAACGCGACTTATTTACCAAATTCATGATAATTACGATACGTCTATTGTTTTAATTGAACATGATATGAATGTTATTATGAATATTTCTGAACGTATATATGTGCTAGAATATGGGCGAAAGATAGCCGAAGGAACGCCGAAAGAAATTCAGCAAAATAAACATGTTATACGCGCATATTTAGGTGGTGATTAGATGTTAAAAGTAGAAGACTTAATTGTACATTATGGTGTTATTGAAGCGATTAAAAATGTTTCTTTTCACGTTAATAAAGGAGAAATCGTTTCGCTAATAGGAGCGAATGGGGCGGGTAAAACCACTATATTAAATACGATTTCAGCATTAAAAGATCAAACAAATGGTACGATTATGTATTTAGGTGAACCAATCCAGCAAACAAACACAAGAAATATTGTTGCTAAAGGCATTTCACAAGTTCCAGAAGGGCGTCATGTTTTTAGTGGAATGACTGTGATGGAAAATCTAGAAATGGGTGCTTTTTTAAGAAAAGATAGAGAGATGATTAAGGAAGATATCGAACGTGTCTTTGAGAGTTTCCCTATTCTAAAAGAGAGAAAGAACCAAGATGCTTCCACTCTTTCAGGGGGAGAGCAACAAATGCTGGCTATGGGTAGAGCTTTACTATCAAGCCCAGACTTACTTCTGTTAGATGAACCATCTATGGGGTTAGCGCCTCTATTCATTAAAGAGATCTTCAGAATTATCGAAGAAATTAATGAAAGAGGAACGACAGTGTTACTTGTCGAACAAAATGCGAATATCGCTCTTGAAATATCAGACAGAGGTTATGTTATTGAAACGGGTAAAGTGGTTGCTGAAGGTACTGGTAAAGAATTACTAAATAGTGATGAAGTTCAAAAAGCATATTTAGGAGGTTAACGGATGAAAGTAAAACATTATATGACCAAAGATGTTATTACAGTTACATCAGATATTAAAATTACTGATGCGGTTGATTTAATGGAAGATAATGGGTTTCATCGTCTTCCTGTAGTAAAAGAAGGTCAATTTATTGGCTTAATTACTGAAGAAGTGATTGCTCAAAACTCACCATCAAAAGTCAGTAGTTTAAGCATTTATGAAATGAATTACTTGTTTGATAAAGTTTTAGTTAAAGACTTAATGAAAAAAGAAGTCCAAACAATTGACGAAGACATGTTAATTGAAGAAGCAGCACTACTAATGACAGAAAAAGAAATTACGGTGTTGCCAGTGCTCGACGAGAACAAAAAGATTATTGGGATCATTACCCATAAAGATATCTTTAAAGCTTTAATTGAATTAACAGGTTATAAAGATTCTGGTGCAAGAGTACTGGTGGAAACCTCAGAAGATCGAATTGGTGTCATTGCTGAAATTTCAAAAGCATTGGCGAACCACGATATAAACCTTACTCACATTTTTGTCAATAGACCAGAAGAGCACATTGAAATTACGATTCAAACGTCCGATATGGATGGCGAAAAATCAAAAAATACGATAGAAGAATTAGGTTATAAGGTTTACACATTAGAAAAATAAGTATTTCATTTCGATACTCATCTATTTTAAAGAATGGATGGGTATTTTTTTTGCTATTCACTCCTTTTTAATTGAATAAGTCACATTATGAAAAAATAAAGACTGCATCCTATATGCTAGAATGCAGTCTTTTACAGATTAACGATTTTAATACCGTTTATTTCTTCTTAAAATAATTATCATAATAACGTTGGACAATTGGCGCGATTCCTTGATCGGATGAAACGTTAATCGCTGTTCCGAATGAGTCTTGTGCAAGGTATAATGTGATTAACAAGGCTGTGATTGTTCCTTCAGTAGGTAAACCGACTAAGCCAAGGTATGGGATTGCCGTCATGATTGCTCCACCAGGAACGCCAGGTGCTGCTACTAATGCGATAGCAAGTGTCAGATAGAATGGGAACATGACGACTACCGATGTATTTCCACCTGTAATCATAACAAGTGCTAGTATTAAACTAGAAGTCGCAATCATAGAGCCTGGTAAGTGAATTGTAGCTGTAAGTGGAATTAAAAATTCAGCAACTTCATCATCAATTAGGTTTTCTTTAGCTGAGTTTATACTGATAGGTATTGTAGTAGCTGAAGACTGCGTACCAAAAGCTGTTAAATAGGCAGGTAGTACGTTTTTGATAATATTGCCAAAACTTATTTTTGAGAATCTTGAGCCTACAAAATACATCACAAATAAATATCCAAAATGCATTAATAAAATTAGAATATAAACAGGTGCAAATAAGCTAAATATTTGAACAATACTACCTGAATAACTTAAGTTCATAAAATTACTAAACACATATAATGGTAATAGTGGGATGATAAAACGATCTAACACAATGATAATGACTTCTTGTAAATCTAAGAAGAAGTTAAGCAATGTGTCGCCTTTCCCCTGTGATTGTAAGATACTAATACCTATTCCAAAGATGAATGAAAATAACGTGGCTTCTGCGACTGTTACAAATGGTTTCAGATCTAATGAGAATAGAGGTGAGACACCGGCTGTTGTATCAAATAAATCAGGAATAACTGTACGAATAAATAGCGGGAAAACGGCCTGACCGAAAACAAAGGATATACTAGCTGCAAATAACAGTGAAGCAAATGCTAAGCCCATTGTTAAGGTTAATAATCTACCGGCGTTAACCGATAGTTTTGTAATGCCACCGACAATAAAGCCGATGACCATTAATGGTAAAATAAAGTTTAATATTGTTCCAAAGAGACCAGAAATGGTTATAATGATTTCAAATACGACTTCTGGTACAAAACGTAATTGACCTAGAATAATTCCGAGTGTAATTGCAAGTAATAGACGTTGTATAAGATTGAGCTTTTTTAGTTTATCCATAAAATAAACCTCCATTTATTATTTGAAAATACAAAGTAACTGTATATTCAGTGTACAAATTTAAAAACCTATAGAAATAGGTATCAAAAATATGGTAATCTGTATTCTAAGAATCATACTCAATAAACCAATGCTTTTCAAATGTTTTTTTAATATTTTTTTAATGTTAGCGTTTTTCTTTCAAAATAGTTTAAATTAATGAGAAAGAAGGTAAATCATTTGGTTAAAAAACGAATTATAATGGATGTCGATCCAGGTATTGATGACTCGTTAGCCATCCTACTTGCTTTGAGGTCTCCAGATATAAAAATAGAAGGATTTACAGTTGTCAGTGGTAATGTTGATGCGATTCAAGGTAGTAAAAACTTGCTGTTTCTACTTGAACAATTCGCCACTGAACCCCTTAATATATATTTAGGGGCAGAGAAGCCTTTAGTCAGAGAATTCCAAGATGCTCGTGATACACATGGGAATGATGGGTTAGGGGATATCTATAATCCTTCAAAAATGGTTGTTGAAGAACAAAGGGCATCTGATTATATGATAGAAATGCTTTATAAATATCCGAATGAAATAACAATTGTTGCTTTAGGTCCGTTAATGAATTTAGCTGAAGTTATCCAAAAAGATCCAGAAGCTTTACGACTTGCAGAATCAATTCGCATTATGGGCGGCGCGAATAAAGTGCATGGCAATTGCTCACCAGTAGCTGAATATAACTTTTGGGTTGATCCTCATGCAGCTCATTTGGTATTTAATCAAGCATTAGAAAATATTTATCTTTACCCATTAGATGTGACCTATGAAATTGTTATGACACCAAATATTAGAGAAATGATTCGTCAATTTAATCAACCCCTCTCAGCATTTATCCACAATATAACAGGCTTTTATGTTGATTTTCATTGGGAAGCTGAACGAACACTGGGGTGCATTATTAATGACCCTCTAGTTATTGCAGATATGATCCATCCACTGGTCGATTTTAGTAAAGCAGATATTGATATTGTGGTCGATGGTATGGCAATGGCTGAATCAGTTTGCAATATAAACAAGAATGGAAAAGTACATATAGGGAGAACTGTTAATAGTAGAAAATTCCTTGAATTCTTCCTTACAACTATTTTCCCTGAATTTAAAGTAGATATAGAACAACAAATGAAAAAGGAGCTGTTTTAAATGAATAAAAGAAAAGTGATAATAGATACCGATCCAGGTGTAGACGATGCACTCGCCATTATTTATGCTCTTAAACACCCTGAAATTGAAGTATTAGGCATTACTACAGTTGGTGGGAACAAAGGGCTGGAAACAACTTCATTAAACGCTACTCGAGTATTAAATCGTTTTGATAATATTTTGAAGCCAATTGTCTTTAAAGGGAAAAATCGTCCATATGCAGAAGAAATAGATAAATTGTTTAATCGAAATATCGATTACGACAAAGAAGTTATCCATGGTACAGAAGGATTAGGACAAGCCGACTTGATATCAAATGAGAAATTGATTTCAGACAAAGATGCCGTATCTTTTATTTTAGAGACTGTGAAGCAATATCCAGATGAAGTCGATATTATTGCGTTAGGACCATTAACAAATATTGCCTACTGTATCGAACAAGATGAATCGACCATGAAAAAGGTGAAGTCTATTCATAGTATGGGTGGTGGGATTCATCGAGGCAATCGAACGCCAGTAGCGGAATTTAACTATTGGTTTGACCCTCATGCGGTTAATAAAGTATTTAGCATCGGTGAAGATGTTCCAATACATATGGTTGGTTTGGACTTAACACATCAAGCCATTTTTGATTGGAATGACCTAGCTTTTATTCGCTTAAATGGTGGCGAAACAGGTTCAATTATCTATTCCATGCTTACAGATTACGCTGAATTTTATTGGGGACAACACCGTATACTAGGATGTGTGATGCATGATTTAACTGCGATGGTAGGATATGCTCAACCAGATATCTATACAGAAATTGCACAAGCCAATATGCAATGTGTTATTGACGAAGGTCCTGCATCAGGGCAAACAATCGTGGACTTAGAAAATAGATGGGGTCATGCTGAGAACGCTTATATTCCTTTAGAATTAGATGTAAATGCCTATATGCAGTCTATTTTTGAAGTTTTCTTCGACGAAGAAGTTGCAAAAGAATATAAAACATTAACGAGCACAACAGAAAATAATTAAATATTAAGAGTAACGAAAGATACTGAGCGGGTAAGCCATTCAGTATCTTTTTTATTTGAATAAAATGAGTGCATTATGAATGTTTTTCTAATTTAACAAGAAAAAGTGTTGACAGAGGACGAGTGACCACATATAATTACACTATCGTTTTTAAAACTACTATGTAATTTACAGAGGTGCATGTTATGAAAATTGAACAATATACCGAAGACTCGATAACTTTAAATTTCGGTAATGAAATTAGTCCAGAATTAAACAAATTGATTGTTAATATACGAAACTACATAGACGACTTAGCGATAGAAGGTATTGTAGAAACAATCATTTCATATACACGATTAGTTATCTATTTTGATGTCTTAAAAGTTAATGCGATTGATTTAAAACATAAAATAAATGAAATTGATCAAGATAAAATTTCACAAGAAACATATAACTATCGAATTGTGGAGATACCCGTATGTTATGAAGACGAATATGGACCTGATTTAATAGAATTTGAAGCTAAAGGAATATCGGTTGATGAAGTAATTGCGCGTCATGCAAATCGAGAGTACTTAGTCTACATGCTTGGTTTCATGCCTGGTTTTGTATATTTAGGGGGTCTAGATGCACAGTTAGAAAAAAGTCGCTTGGATACACCTAGAACCAATATACCTGCTGGTTCTGTTGGAATTGCGGGTATGCAAACGGGCGTCTATCCCTTTGATTCACCTGGAGGATGGAATTTAATTGGTCGAACACCTATCAAATTATATGACTTGCGTCGAGGTGAAGAAACCATTCTATATGATGCAGGCGATCGAATTGTGTTCAAACCTATCACAGCAGGAGAATATAAAGAAATTGAAAAAGAAGTTGAAGCAGGAACTTATATTGTGAACGTGCGACAGAAAGGTGGAGAGGACAAATGAGTTTTGTGATAAAAAATCCAGGCCTTCTGTCGACATTTCAGGATTTAGGAAGATATGGGTACCAATCAACCGGCATTTCCCCATCAGGTGTTCTTGATTATAAAAATGCTATCTTAGCGAATCAATTAGCCGCTAATCATGAGCATGAAGCAGTTATTGAGATGACTATATCCGGCATATCTTTCCAAGTTTTAAAAGATACAACAATTGCTATTGCCGGTGCAGAGATGGATATTAGTAGGAATGGTCATCCTCTCGAAACCGGACGACCAATTAATTTATCAAAAGGTGATTTTGTCCAATTAGGGCGTATGACAAATGGTTTACGCACATATCTATCCGTAGCTGGTGGTTTTAAAATTGAGAAAGTCCTAGGTAGTTATGCAACGCATACACGTACATCAATGGGTGGCTACGAAGGAAGAGCATTACAAGTTGGGGATGTCTTACCTTATAACGGCCTAAATAATAAACAAACGAACTTAATTATTAAGAAGGTAGCGAAATCAGAAGATAATATTATCCGAATTATTCCAGGTCCCAATTATGAGGATCTTACGGAGGAAGCAAAAGAAGTCTTCGTCAATTACTCATATAAAATAACGCGTAGTAATGATCGGATGGGGATTCGTCTTGACGGTCATGTATTAGAGACAAAAGATGGAGTTCACGATATTTTATCTGAGCCGACCCAATTAGGGAACATTCAAGTTCCTAAAAATGGTTTACCCATTATTTTACTAAATGATCGTCAAACTACAGGTGGCTACAAACGGATGGCTTCTATTGCTAAAATCGATTTACCGAAGTTAGTCCAGATGGAACCCGAACAAGAACTACAATTCAAAATGATTTCACTGGAAGAAGCAACACAACTCTATATAGAAGATATGAAAAAAATATTAAATAAAGAATATCTAATGCCAGATAATCAATTTAAATATTATCGTAGAATTCAAGCAGAGCGTATTAAAGAATTAATGGAGAGGTGAAGAAATGGAAATAGATAAAATTAAAGAAATTATTGAATTAATGAAGGCAAATGACTTAAAAGTTTTAAGTATTGAAGATGGGGACACGGAACTTTACCTCGAAACGCATGCTCAAAATGTGGTCAGTCCATCAGTTCCACAAACTGATGCCCCGTTAGTCGATACAAAAGATACCCCACTAAAGGGAGATGCTGGATTAATAGAAGTTCGTGCGAATCAAATTGGTATTTTCTATACGCAACCGGATCAAGATAGTCCTGAGACTTTTGTAAGTATCGGGGATAAGGTTGAAGTGGGGGACCAAATCGGTTTAATAGAAATCATGAAGTTATTTAACGAGGTTCGAGTTGATGTGGCTGGAACAGTTGAAGAAATATTAGTAGCAAATGGGGAACCGGTTGAATTTGATCAAGTACTCATGTTGCTTAAACCAGAGGAGGCTTAATCGTGACAAAAGTACTTGTCGCAAATCGAGGCGAAATTGCTGTCCGTATTATTCGCACCTTAAAAGAAAAAAACATAAAAAGTATCGCTATTTATAGTACAGCAGATAAAGATAGTTTACATGTTGCGTTAGCGGATGAATCTTATTGTATAGGTCCGGCATTAAGCGCTGAAAGTTATTTAAATATTGAAAGAATACTCGCTGCAGCAAAATTAAGCCAAGCGGATGCGATTCATCCAGGTTACGGCTTTCTAGCTGAGAATGAGGAGTTTGTGAAAAGATGCCAAGAGGAAGGCTTTAAATTTATTGGTCCGAGTGGAAACCTGATTTCTCTGATGGGAAACAAAGCTAGAGCACGTGATACTGTTGGAAAAAATGGACTTCCAATTATTCCAGGAAGTGAAGGCCCTGTAAAGAATGTCGAAGAAGGATTAAGGATTGCGCAAGAAATTGGTTATCCACTTGTCGTTAAAGCCGTATCTGGTGGTGGCGGAAAAGGAATGCGATTAATAAAATCAGAATCTGAATTTTCACGATTATTTTCTGAAGCGCGCCAAGAAGCCAAGAGTTCCTTTAATGATAGTCGTGTTTATATTGAAAAGTTTATTGATAATGCAAGACATATAGAAGTGCAGATATTGGGTGATGGAAAAGGGGAAGCCGTTCATTTATTTGAACGTGATTGTTCGATACAAAATCACAACCAAAAAATGATTGAAGAAGCACCAGCTGTTATTTTAGAAGATGATGTCCGAACGTATATTAATGAATTAACAGCGAATGTCATGGGGAAACTAAATTATGAAAGTGCGGGAACCGTCGAATATTTATATGTCGAAGAAGAAAAAGAGTTTTATTTTATGGAAATGAATACTCGGATCCAGGTCGAACATACGATATCTGAAATAATAACCGGCATTGATATTGTTGAGCAACAATTAGAAGTTGCTTTTAATGGAAAATTAACGGTCGCTCAAGAAGATGTCAAAATAAATGGTATGGCTATTGAAGTCCGAATTAATGCGGAAGATCCAGATAATTCATTCATGCCATCGCCTGGCCCAATCGAGCAATTGCATTTCAGTCAAGGGCACAATGTTCGTATAGATACCCATATTTATAATGGCTACTCGATTTCACCACATTATGATGCAATGATTGCCAAAATAATTACACATGGAAAAGACCGTGCGAGTGCAATCGCAAAAATGAGACGAGTACTGGGTGAAACAGTAATTGGTCCAATACCGACGAATATTAATTTTCAGGCCTTTATTATGGACCATCCCAAATATTTAAGAAATGAAGTAGACATTCATTTCTTAACAAAGAATCATCTTATTAAAGGAGGAAGCTAATGAGAACAGTCGATTTAAATGCAGATTTAGGTGAGAGTTACGGCAGGTATACCATTGGAAATGATGATTTAATTATCCCATTGATATCCTCTGCAAATGTAGCGTGTGGCTTCCATGCTGGTGATCCAGATGTTTTATTGAAAACACTAAAAGCGATTAAAAATACAGGCGATACAGGCTTAGGTGCTCATCCTAGTTACCCAGACCGTCAAGGTTTTGGTCGTCGTTATATGGATATGACAAATGATGAAATTCATGCACTTGTTTTATACCAATTAGCAGCTATTGACGGCATGGCTAAAACAGTTGGCTTAACATTGAATCATGTGAAGCCCCATGGTGCGTTATACAATCAAACTTTTGAAGACTATAGCTTGGCACAAACCATTGCCAAAGCAGTCAAAGAGTATAATCCAACCTTAAAATTGATGGGCTTAGCGAATAATAATTTGGTGAAAGCTGGTGAAGAAATAGGGCTTCAAGTTATACATGAAGTCTTTGCTGATCGAGCTTATGAAGCGGATGGAACACTAGTTAGTCGGCGAAAAGAAGGGGCAATGATAACCGATACGGAAGTTGCCGTTCAACGTGTTGTTCGTATGGTAACTGAAGGTAAAGTAAAAAGTATCGATGGCAAAGATATTACGATACAAGCTGATAGTATTTGTGTGCATGGTGATGGTGAAAAAGCCTTAGACTTTGTGCGTCAAATTATTATTGGCTTTAATGAAAATGATGTGACAATTCAAACTATATAAGAACTATTAGGAGGAAATAAAATGACTGAAGAAAAAGTAGATTTACAAACAGCAGAAGATAAAAAAATACTCAGAAATAATTTGATAACTAGTATATTTTTAATGGTTACCTCAGCACTAGGACCAGGATTTTTAACACAAACAGCTAACTTTACGGAACAATTAGATGCAGATTTTGCTTTTGCAATTATGTTATCTCTAGTTATTGCTTTTGCAGCACAAGTCAATATTTGGCGAATTTTATCTGTTTCAGGCATGTATGCACAAGATGTAGCCAACAAAGTTTTACCAGGATTAGGTTACTTAGTCAGTTTCTTCATCGTTCTCGGAGGGCTAGCCTTTAACATTGGAAACGTTGGTGGAGCAGGCCTCGGACTAAACTCTATTTTCAAAATTGATTATACGTTGGGCGCTATTATTACAGGAATTATTGCGGTCATTATATTTATTTCGAAAAATGGCCAAACAATTGTCGATAAATTTATTCAAGCACTTGGAGTAGTCATGTTGCTATTGTCATTTTATGTTGCTTTTGTAACACAGCCTCCAGTGGGTGCAGCCTTACAAAGAACATTTAATCCATCAGATATTGAAAGTTTAATTTTACCAATCATTACATTAGTAGGAGGTACAGTTGGAGGTTATATTTCATTCTCAGGTGGACACCGTTTAATCGATAACGGAATTACGGGTAAGAAGAACCTGAAAAACGCTACAAATTCAGCAACTTATGCGATTCTAGGGTCAGGAATTATGCGTATATTATTATTCCTAGTCTTTTTAGGTGTTGTGACAACTGGAGCTAGCTTAGATCCAAGTAACCCAGCTGCATCCGCTTTTGACATTGCTTTAGGACGTCCAGGTGAAATTATTTTTGGTGTTATTTTATTCTCAGCGGGAATTTCATCCGTTATTGGAGCTGCTTATACCAGCGCATCATTCTTGAAGACATTTCACCCATTAATTGAAAAATATAATAACTTAGTTATTGTTGCAGTTATTGTTTTCTCAACTATCGTGTATGCTTTCATAGGACAACCGGTAATGTTATTAATATTAGCTGGTTCATTAAATGGTTTGATTTTACCACTGACATTAGGTACGATTTTAATAGCTGCTTACCGTAAAAATATTGTCGGAGACTACAAGCATCCGACATGGTTAACCGTATTAGGGGTTATAGCTGTTCTAGCTACATTATATTTAGGAATTCAGTCTCTAAGTGGTATTACGGCTTTATGGCAAGGTTAAGCAAATATATGAATTAAAGAGGGATTTTAATGTCTGGTAATTATAAAATCATTCAGTCTTTAGCTCGAGCTTTTTCGATTATAGATTGTTTTACAAACGAAGATAAAGAGTTAACACTGAATGAAATTAGCCAAAAAGTGGATTTGAATATTAATACAACTCGAGGATTAGTTCAGACCCTCATGCAATATAATTATTTATCTTTTGATGGACAAGATCGTCTATATCGACTTGGGTCTATTTTCTTAGAGAAGTCTGATATTGCTCAATTTGATTACACTGAAAAAATTATTGAGTTAATTAGTGAAGATTTACAACTTATAGCGGATAAATACTATGTTTCTTCTCGTTTTCATTCTGTCGAGAATTTAAATATTACAACCGTTATTGAACGTAGGGCAAGTCGTTCGAGATATATGTTATCGATTCGAAACCAAACAAATTTCCCATTAAATGCTTCAGCATCAGGAAAACTCATTCTGGCACATTTAAAATCGATCCAGCTAGATGAGGTTTTAAGCAATATGAATTGGGAGAAGTATGGGAAAAACACGATTCTAAATCGTGAAGATCTAGAAAAAGAAATAAACAAAATTGCGGAAAATGACGTATCTGTTGAAGAAGATGAGTTAGGCGATGGTTACTCAAGCATAGCCATACCAGTGTTTAAAGACGCTGAGTTAGCCTATACTTTATCAATAGTGTCGACAACTCAGCTTGTCACAGAATCTTATCACGAGGTTTTAAAAGAACTTCGTGAAATAAGAGAAAAAATTTATGGGTTAGCGGAATTTAAATAGATACGTCATTTCATATCAGTCGCAAATTGATTGAAAATCCTTTCTTATTCTTATGATGAGAAAGGATTTTTGAATTTTAAAAAGGTATGCTATATTTTACTAGGACATAATAATAGAAAGTGGCGATAATAGATGTTTAATAAAGAAGAAACACTCTCATTTTTAAAAGAAATTTTGGCAATTAATAGCCCAACGGGTTATACGATGGATGCGATAGAGTTCTTGAAGTCAACGATTGATGACATAGGTTTCTCTACACAAGTTACACCTAAAGGAAATTTAGTAGTAAAGGTCGAAGGACAAGATTCGACAATTACTCGAGGATTAAGTGCCCACGTCGATACATTAGGTTTAATGGTTCGTTCGATTAATGGTGATGGTACATTAGCACTTACAAAATTAGGTGGACCTTTAACACCAACGCTTGATGGTGAGTACTGTGAAATAATCACACGAGAAGGCAAGACTTATACAGGAACCATTTTATCGAAGTCGCCATCCATTCATGTTTTTAAAGATGCAGCGACAAAAGATAGGGATATTGATAGCTTAATTGTAAAAATTGATGAACGAGTTACTAATAAAGAAGATGTTCTAGAGTTAGGGATTCAAAATGGGGATATCATTGCATATGATCCAAAAGTAGTCATTACTGATTCAGGTTTTGTAAAGTCACGCTTCTTAGATGATAAAGCATCGGTTTCAATCTTAGTCAGTATTTTAAGATGGATAAAAGCGAAGAATGTTCAATTACCCACAAACTTAACGTTTATTTTCTCTACATATGAAGAGGTTGGTCATGGTGCTTCTTGGATTCCAGAAAAAATTTCTGAACTACTAGCGGTTGATATGGGCTGTATCGGTGATGACCTGGCTTGTACGGAGTTTGATGTTTCAATCTGTGCCAAAGATTCATCTGGACCGTATGACTATGAGTTAACAACACGCTTAGCGAATTATGCGAAAGACAAAGCTTTAAATTATGCATTAGATATTTACCCAATGTACGGAAGTGATGCTTCTGCAGCCTTAAGAGGTGGCGCCAATATTAAAGCTGCTTTGATAGGGCCAGGTGTTGCAAGTAGCCATGGTATGGAGCGTACACACGTTGATGCTTTAGAGAATACGTTTAAATTAATTCAAGGTTATGTCCAAGCAAATGAATAGAACGAGCGGCTCCAGCTATTTTAGCAGGGGCTTTTGTTTTCTTAGTTAGTGAAAACTATATCTCAAACACTCATTCATGGTAAAATAGGCTTAACTTTAACTCTAGAGGAGCGAAGAATTTGATAAAAAAATACAACCATTTACCAACGGGTACTCCGGAAAAAGTGGGGATTTCACCTACATATATTCATCATTTACTAGATCATTTAGAACATAAAGGCACAGAATTTCACCATATAATGATTGCTGTTGATGGGCAAGTGATTTTTAAAGCGAGTAACCATCCTTATCATGAAGATATTCCCCATATACTCCATTCGTTAACAAAAACATTTACGAATACTGCAGTAGGTTTGGCGCATGGTGAAGGCTTGTTAAGGTTATCTGATAAAGTCGTTGATTTTTTCAAAGAGGACAAAGAACTGCTTCCTGATATCATAAATGAAAACTTAGCAGAAATGACAATCGAAAACTTAATTACAATGCGATCTGGACAAGCGCGTTCGATTAGTGGAAGTGAGTGGCGTCCACTTAAGACAAGCTGGATAAAAGCATTCTTTGATGAGCCAGTAGCTCATAAGCCAGGCAAAAAATATCTTTATTCTAGTGCAAATAGTTATATGTTATCAGCTATTGTTCAAAAAGTAACAGGGAAAACCATTCATGATTATTTAAAAGAGAAGATTTTAGATAAAATCGGCATTCGCGAGTTTAGCTGGGAACTAAGTCCAGAAGGTATTAACTCAGGTGGTAATGGCATTACCATGTGTATTGAAGATGTTATGAGAATCGGTCTTTTATATCAGCAAAATGGTATGTGGAATGGTGAGCAGTTAATTGCTTCAGAGTGGATTTCACGCTCTTTTGGTCGAGCAGAGGACTCAATCGTAGAAGATAAAGAAGTTCCATACAATTACCACTGGGTTAAATATGGCAATCTATATACAGCCTCGGGAATTTTCGGTCAAAATTGTATGATTGTACCGAAGTTAAATATGGTCATTGGTGTTACAGCAGGAACAAAGGATTGGCAAGATATTCCAAAGTATGTGAATCAATATTTTGTAGAGCCACTTCTAGCTAAGAAAGAAGTTGAAACCAAGAGTGATGAAAATCTACTTGAACGTTCACAGAAATTCACTCTATTAGAAAACAAAGAATCTGTTTCGGATAGACCAGCATTATCGAATCAAGAGGTTCATTATATGATGACAGCTGGCAATCCCTATAATATTTCAGCGATTTCATTTCGCGAGGTTTACAACAATTACATCCTCTTCTCAATGACGGATGATCGTGGAACGCATTCCATTGAAGCGAAGTGGGATGATTGGCGAGTTGGCATGACTAGTATGACGGGAAACTATTTGCACCATCAATATTTACCTGACCAAGAATTGGTTATCAGTAGTGCGTGGTGGACAACTCCAACGTCATTGTGTATGGAATGGCGTTATCCAGGAACAGCTTTTTGTGACTATGTGACATTCGAATTCACGAGTGATTTTCAACAAGTCACAATGAATCGTCGCGTGAATGTCAATAAAGAAGCGATTGAATTAGAGCCTGTTACGGGTCAAAGAAAGAATCATAAAAAAGAATAAGATGTAAATTAGAAGGATGAGTTGATTGAATAAAGAACGTATGAAAAAGAATGTTGAACGTATTTATAACTTGATTGAAGAACATAAAACAGAACAACAAAATGTTGAATTAGTTGCTGTTACAAAATATGTAGACAGTGATACAATTCGTAAGCTTTATGACCTAGGCTTAAGACATTTTGGTGAAAATAGAAGTAATGAGTTGTTGTCAAAACAAGAAGAACTAGCCGATATTAATGCTGACTTACACTGGCATTTTATAGGACGATTACAAAGAAGACCGGTCAAAGATTTTATCAATAAAATCGCCTATCTGCATTCATTAGATCGAGAATCCTTGATGAAAGAAGTCAACAAAAGAGCAGAAAATCCAGTAAAAGCATTTTTACAAGTTAATATTAGTGGGGAAGAGCAAAAAGCAGGTTTCACACCAAGTAAGTTGCTTGAAGTCATTCAAAAAATGGAAATCTATCCAATGATAGAAGTAGTTGGTCTGATGACGATGGCGCCTCATGATGCAAATGAAGACCAATTACAAACTTATTTCAAAAACATGAAGAGCTTGCAAAAAGAAATTCAGTCTTTAAATTTAGCATATGCCCCTTGTAACGAGCTAAGCATGGGGATGAGCAATGACTTTTCAATTGCCGTACAAGAAGGAGCTACTATGATTCGTGTAGGTAACGCTATTTACAAAGAGTAAATAAATTCAATCAAATAGAATGGAGAATTTTAATTTTAATGCGTAAAGTAAAATACACCTTGTTTCTACTCGTTTTATCGATCTTGATAGTTGGCTGTTCAACAAGTTCAATAGGTGAAGAGTCTCCACATGGTGAACAAGTGAATTTACAAGAGGATATTACGATTACATTAGATAAAGAGACGTATAGTGCAGAGGGTAATATATTGGAATTAACTACAAGAAATGAATCTGATGAAAAAATTTCATTCGGTGTCCCTTTTTCGATTGAAATGAGAGAAGGCGATGACTGGTATATTGTTGAACCCAATGAAGAAGTCAGTTTCATTATGATTGCCTATATTTTAGAACCAGATGGCGAATTCACTGATGAAATAAGTTTGTCTTTTTATGAGCCATTAAAACCAGGGCAGTACCGTTTAATCCGTCAAATCGATAGCCAAATATATGCTGCAGAGTTTACGATTAAAGCCGATTAATTCATTTTCAGTTGTATCCCATTCTTATTTGAATTAGAATAGAATGTCTTAAATAATCGAGTTAAATTTTATTGACTATCGGTTTATTACGAATTAAGATATTAAAGGAATAGCCACTGCTTGTGCAGTGGTTTAATTTTTGAAGGAGGATACTATTTGTTATATGTATGGAGTTATGTGAAAAAGCATAAACGGCTTTTATCACTCAATATTTTAGGTGCAATCTTCTTTGTGTTAGTTAACTTAGGGTTGCCTACAATTTTAGCAGTTATTATTAATGATGTCATCATTAATCAAGACACTGAGAGGTTTTATTTATTAATCATTTTAATGGCAGTCGTCATTGTTTTCGGTTTACTCGGAAATATTATGGTTAGCTATGCTTCCAGTCGGTTAACGAATTTAATGACACGTGATATTCGAAATGATTTATACGACAAGGTTAGTGACTTTTCTCATGAAGAGTATGAAAAGATAGGTGTCTCATCTTTAGTTACGCGTGTAACAAATGATGCCTTTGTTATCCTACAGTTTGTAGAGATGGTTTTACGTATTGGATTTAATACACCACTAATGTTTATAGGAAGTATTATCTTAATTATTCAAACGAGTCCGTCACTATCTTGGATTTTAGCAGCGGCTTTGCCCGTTATTCTGTTAGTTATCTATCAGATCGCAAAACATTCAGGCCCATTATCATCCAAAACGCAAAAGTTATTAGATAAATTGAATACATACTCAAGAGAAAACTTAACGGGGCTGCGCGTCGTTCGTGCATTTGCTCGCGAAAAGTATCAAAAAGATAAATTTGCCACGGTTAATACGGATTATATGAATACAGCTAAATCATTAAATAAATTAATGGGTGCAGCAATGCCACTATTTTCTCACATTATGGTCATTGTCATTGTATTTATCTTCCTTTTATCATTTGGACAAATTGAAGCTGGGACGATGCAAGTTGGTACATTAGTCGCATTTGTTGAATATGCGTTTCATGCATTATTCTCAGTATTAATGTTCTCTCAAATTTTCATGATGTACCCTCGTGCGAATGTTTCTGCAAATAGATTAAAAGAAATTGCTGAAATGCCTATTTCAATCGTTAATAAAGAAGATGGTGTAACAGAAACTCAGACACATGGTTTTATTGAGTTTGATGAGGTATCTTTCGCTTATCCTGGTGAAACGGAAAACCCTGTTTTGCATGATATTAGTTTTAAAGCGAAACCAGGTGAAACCATCGCATTTATCGGGAGTACCGGAAGTGGTAAGTCTACTTTATTACAGCTTATACCTAGATTTTTCGATGTAACTTTTGGTCGAATTATCATCGATGGTGTAGACGTAAGAGATTACAATCTCGATACATTACGTGGAAAAATTGGTTTCATTCCACAAAAAGCCTTATTATTTTCCGGAACAATTGGTGAAAACTTACGCTTTGGTAAAGATGAAGCGACGGATTCCGAATTAGATTTTGCTTCAGACATTGCACAAGCGCGAGAATTCATTGACCGTATGGAAGAAAAATATCTTTCATATTTAAGCGAAGGTGGAAGTAACTTATCTGGTGGACAAAAACAACGTCTCTCGATTGCTCGTGCAATTGTAAAACAACCAGATATTTATATCTTTGATGATAGTTTCTCTGCTTTAGATTATAAAACAGACGCAGAAGTTCGTCGCCGCCTAAAAGGAATCACGGAAGATGCTACTGTAATCATTGTTGCACAACGTGTTTCTAGTATTAAGAATGCCGATCAAATTATTGTATTAGAAGAAGGTAAAATTAGAGGACGTGGGACACATGAAGAATTGTTAGAAACAAATCTGATTTACCAAGAAATTGCCCAGTCCCAACTAAACGAAGAAGAAAAGGAGGATATTGTCCATGAATAAGGATGTAGTAAAAGACAATACTTCTATTTTTAAAAGTTTTTCTCGTATTTGGCCTTACTTGAAAGATTATAAACTTCAGGTATTCAGTTCACTATTTCTAGTGGTGCTTCAAGTCATCTCAAACGTTTTAGAACCTTTTATTTTCGGACTAATCATTACGGAAATTACAAAGAACGTAATCGGAATCATTAATAACGTACCAGGAGCAGGTTTGAATTACTCGTATATTTACCTGATGCTTGTTATTTACTTTGTACGAGGCATCATTGGTCAATTATCCGGATATGGCTCCAACTACTTAATGACGGAAGCCGTCCAAAGTATGGTATTTGACTTACGGGCGATAATTTCTAATAAGATGAGTAGTCTACCTATATCTTATTTTGACAGTCGTCAGTTTGGGGACATTTTAAACCGTATTACAAATGATATGGATACAATCGCACATGCGTTTCAGATGTCGATTATTCAAGTGTTTAACGCAGTCTTACAGTTATCTCTTGTTATACTTATGATGGTACTTATCCAATGGCAATTTGCGATTGTTATGGTGGTTATTATTCCATTGTCAGCTCTCGTAGCAAAAGCGTTGATTAATAAATCACAGCCGTATTTCAAGGAACAAGCAGATGTCTTAGGACGTATGAATGGTTTTGTTCAAGAAAACTTAACAGGCTTCAATGAAATTAAACTTTATGGTCGTGAAGAACAATCAAATGAAGAATTTAGAACCATTACACATCAGTTAAGTGAAGTTGGTTTTAGAGCAAGTTTTACTTCAGGTTTAATACGTCCATTTATTACCTTTATTGCGCATAGTGCATACGTTGTTATTGCACTATTTGGTGGTTTGTTAACACTGTCTGGTCAAATGACTATTGGTAACCTACAGGCCTTCACACAGTATGTATGGCAAGTTAACCAGCCAATGCAGATGCTCTCGCAACTAACAGGTCTTTTACAAAGTGCTGCTGCAGCCATTAATCGTGTATTTGAAGTGATTGATGAAATAGATGAAGATCCAAGTGTTGTCGATCGTTTTGACAAAGAAGTTGTTGGTCAAGTATCGTTTAATAATGTATCGTTTAGCTATACATCAGAGAAGCCATTAATCCAAAACTTTGATGTGGATGTCACACCAGGGGAGACCATTGCAATCGTGGGTCCTACTGGTGCCGGTAAAACAACGATGATTAACTTACTCATGCGTTTTTACGATGTTGATAAAGGTAAAATAACTGTCGATGGAAAAGATATCCGTTCGATATCACGACAAGAATACCGTTCGCAATTCGGGATGGTCTTACAAGATACCTGGTTATTTGAAGGATCTATTAAAGAAAACCTACGCTTTGGAAACTTAAATGCGACAGATGAAGAGATTATTGAAGCTGCAAAAATCGCAAACGTCGATCACTTTGTACGAACTCTACCAGGTGGATATGACATGGTCATTAACCAAGAGTCTTCAAATATTTCACAAGGTCAAAAGCAATTATTAACAATTGCTCGTGCTTTGCTGTCAGATCCTAAGATTCTTATTTTAGATGAAGCGACAAGTTCGGTAGATACGCGATTAGAAATCCTAATCCAAAAAGCGATGGACCGTTTAATGGAAGGGCGAACAAGCTTTGTCATTGCCCACCGTTTGTCGACGATTCAAGATGCAGACCGAATCTTAGTTATGGATAACGGCCAAATTATTGAAACAGGTTCACATGATGAATTGATTGAGCAAGATGGTTTCTATAACCAGTTATATCAAAGTCAATTCACAGATTAAAAACATTCAGAAAATGGAGATTGGACATATTTGTTCAATCTCTTTTTTTATGCAATAAATGTTTGTCAGGATGGTTAGAATAAGGGATAATAAGAGAGAAATTTTACGATGAGGTGATGAATTGAAAAGATGGGATTTACCAACTGAAATATTAGATGTAACGATTGATCATATAAATGAAAAAGGACAAGGGGTAGCCCTTTACGCACATCCTACAGATCCTGGAAACACACCAAGACGCTTAGCTATTTTTCTTTCAAACGTTGTTCCTGGAGACAAAGTGCGAGTCACAATACCCAATGCAAAAGGTAGAAGAAGAGCTTATATAGATGAATTTGAATTGTTAGAAGCAAGCCCGGATCGCAATCTATCGAATCCGATGACACCTACAATCGCTGGTGGGACACCTCTGCAATATATGAACTATGATGCGCAGCTTCGTTATAAAGAAGATCTCGTTAAAACGTATCTGGAGATGGAAAATTTTGATACAACTTTAGTTAAGCCAATTATTGGAATGGATCAACCAAATTATTATCGAAACAAAATGGATTTAACATTTGGACCCAATAATGAACTGGGGATGCACCAACAAGGAAACTTTAAAAATATTATCGATTTAAAAGAATCTTTAATCGCACCAAAAGTGATGATGGAAATAAAAGAAACCGTGACTTCTTGGCAAATAGACCATGATCTAAAAGGTTATGATAAAGAGAAACACGTAGGTACATTACGTCAATTGATGATGCGCCAGTCAGCCACGACAGATGAGCTGATGGTCGTCTTATTCGCCATGAAAAGCCCAGAAGAGCTTCTTGGTGAAATGAAAGATTTAGTCGAACGACTAAGCTCACGTTTTAAAGATATTGTCAGCATTCAATGGATTGTAAGTACAAATGTCTCCGATCAAATGATACCTGAAGAAAGACATGTTGTGTACGGACGCGATTATATCAATGAAGAACTAAATGGGTTTCATTATAAATTGTACTTTGATACATTTTTCCAAGCGAATTCTGATCAAGCGGAACAAATGGTAGCGATCGCAATGGAAATGACTGATATGAATGCCGAGATGCGTGTCTTAGACCTGTTTTGTGGTATCGGAACATTTAGTTTGCCTTTCGCAAAAGCAGCGAAAGAACTTGTCGGAATTGAGTTAGTCGAACAATCGATTTTATCTGCGAAAGAAAATGCAGCTAAAGCAGGTTTAACGAATGCGTGCTTCTTTGCGAGTGATGCTCGTAAAGGTTTAGAAGAGCTAAAAGAAACATGGGCCACACCAGATTTACTTATTCTAAACCCACCTAGAAGTGGTGCTGGTGGGAAGATGATGCGTAGTGTCGGAAGATATGGTAGTGACAACATCATTTATATATCATGTAATCCAAAAACACTCGCGGATGACTTAAAGTGGCTAAGAGACTTTGGGTATGAATTCAAAAGTGCCCAGCCAATCGATCAATTCCCACATACAGTGCACGTTGAGTGTGTCGTCTTGATGTCAAGGGTGGAAGATTAAAAGGCTGCAAAGCCCTTATATATAAGACTTTAGACTGTTTGATTATTTCTAAATTCTTGTAAGAAGGAGAGAAAATAGTAGAGCGGAAAATCATAAAAATAAG
>CAZUZA010000020.1:0-23171 GCA_964624875.1 uncultured Carnobacteriaceae bacterium
AAAAAACTAGAATGCCCTTTTCAATAAAGGGATCATTCTAGCTTCTTTATATTTATTTAGAACTTAATTCTCCGATAACTTCACCACGACTTGCTCGACCCGTTTTTGTCAGATTGTAGTTACCAACAACATCCATATTTGTAAAGACTATAATGACCGTGTCTTCTTTGCCAGCTGCTTTAATACCTTCTAAATCAACAGTCGCAAGTAGTGTATCTCCTGTTACTTTGTCGCCCTCTTTCACGTGAACCTCAAATGGCCCACCTTCTAGTTCAACTGTATCCACTCCGATATGCACAAGAACTTCAATTCCATTATCTAATTCGAGTCCTAAAGCATGGTTTGTCGGGAATACCGAGACTACTTTTCCTGCTACTGGTGAATAAACTTTTCCATTGTCTGGTTCAACACCAAAGCCATCGCCCATCATTTTTTGAGAAAATACTGGGTCTGAGACTTCTTCCATTGGAATGACCACTCCGTCTACCGGATTGAATAATTCCACATTTTTGTTATCACCTTTTTTTAAGAAATCAAAAAGTGCCATTTCTTACCCCTACTTTCTATTTTTTGTTACTTACTCTTTTATTATAATGAATATTCTTGTATTTCACCATTAATTGAACATATAAACAGCAATCATCATTAATACAGATAATACAGTTATTATGCTTGTCACTATAAGTATCGTTTTTGGTTTTAAATATTTCGGTTCTTTTTCATCTGAAAGTACTGATCCGATTGGTACAGATAATGGTAATTTATACCAAGCAATCGCTGCTAAACCAAGTCCGAAAATGTTTTGCGTAATCAGTTGTTGGACCATCATTATTTTCAACATATTATTTCCTACACCATTTTTAGAGCGTTCAATTGGAGGTGTATACATCACTAACCCACCTAAAACTAAATTAAATGTGTGAAACAACAACACCGCAAAATGCTGTAAAGTGACAGGTTCATTATTTTCAGATTGAAAGACTGTCGGAAAAACAAAAATAAAATATAAAACAGGCAATATTAATAAAACCCACTGTAGTATTTGCCAATAACTATCTTTTTTATCTTGTTGTATTACCTTTTTTCGTTCAAAAGCCAAAAAAATTCCTCCTCTATATTCACCTTTCATTATATACAATATCCCTACCACTTTTCTACTTTATTCAAAATTATTGCTTATAAATATTAATTCTAGGCAATTAGTCTTTGGCTTTTCATGAATTATAGAGTATTATACCTAAGTAAGTATTTAAGTATTAATGAGGAGTGAATTTATTGCTAATAGAAATTATTAAATCTATTATCCTTGGAATTGTTCAAGGTATTACTGAGTGGCTCCCAATAAGTAGTACGGGGCATATGATCTTAGTTGATGAATTTTTAGTCTTAAATCAAAGTCAAAATTTTAAAGAGATGTATTTTGTTGTTATTCAATTAGCTTCTGTTTTAGCTGTTATTTTATTATATTTTAAACGCTTAAACCCGTTTATGCAGCCTACAAAAGAAGGCCAGAAAAAAACTTGGAATATTTGGTTGAAAGTTATTATCGGAATCATACCAGTTGGGATTATTGGCGTACTGTTTGAAAAAGAGATTAATAAATATTTCTACAACGGGCTAACAATTGCGATCACACTTATTGTCTATGGTGTAGCCTTTATTCTAATTGAACGCTGGAACAAAAAGCGTGAAATGAAAATCACTAGCTGGGAAACCTTCGAACCTAAACACGCTATCCAAGTAGGTCTTTTCCAAATTCTTTCTTTGATTCCTGGAACTTCTCGTTCAGGGTCAACAATTATGGGTGGTATTTTAATTGGAGCTGATCGTCCAATTGCAGCAGAATTCTCGTTCTTTATGTCTATTCCAGTCATGTTTGGAGCTAGTTTACTCAAGTTATTAGACTTCGGCTTTAGTTTCACACCAGAAGAACTGATTGTTTTGATAGCTGGTAGTATTACTTCTTTCCTTGTTTCTATCGTAGCTATTAAATTCCTAATGGGATACATCCAAAAGAATGACTTTACAGCCTTCGGTTGGTACCGTATCGTTGTAGGAATTCTAGTTTTATTATACTTTGGCTTTATTGGCTAAAATTAAATGATGCTACACAAAAAGCAGACACCATTTACGTGTCTGCTTTTTTCATTTCTATTATCTTGTTTCTAAAATCGACTCACGGTCTACGAGTTGAACACCTTTTCCTGGTTCTGAATAAGAGTGTGCATGCCAGATTTCATCCGCGTATTGCTTAATCGTAAAGTCGGCTGAGAACGGACCACTTTCAGCAATATTAATGAGTGTCATTTGATACCATGCTTTTGAATCAGCATATAATTTATCAATAGCCAATTGTGCTTCCACATATGAATTGAAATCTTTTAATACAAAATACTCATCCCCATAATGAACAAGAGAGTCAAAAATCGCTTTTCCTTCTCTCTCTGCACCTTTAATTGTGCCATCCACTAAAGCATTCATCACTTTATGAACAAGTTTATCTTTTTGATAGATTTCATATGGATTATAGACTGGACGCAATTCATTGACTTCATCCGCGTTTAGGCCAAATAAGAACATATTCTCATCGCCAACGAGCTGATTAATCTCAACGTTTGCACCATCTAAAGTCGCAAGTGTTAAAGCACCGTTTGACATGAGCTTCATATTACTTGTTCCAGAAGCTTCTTTACCAGCTAATGAAATTTGCTCCGAGACATCCGCTGCTGGAATAATTTTCTCTGCGTAAGATACTCCATAGTTTTCAATGAAGACAATCTTTAATTTGTCCCCTACTTCCGGATCGTTATTCACGATATCGGCTAATGTATTGATCACTTTAATAATCTCTTTAGCATAAATATAACTCGGTGCAGCCTTTGCCCCAAAAATGAACACACGAGGTTGGATATCTTCTTTTGGATTTTCTTTTATCCACAAGTATCTAGCTAATATGTGTAAAGCATTTAAGTGCTGACGTTTATAGGCATGTAGACGTTTAATCTGGACATCAAAGATAGCATCCGGATTAATTTTCACACCATTTAATTCTTCGACCATTTCAGCAAAGGCTACTTTATTTTCACGTTTAATTGCTGCTAATTCATCTAGAACCTCATCATCATTAATGAAACCTCTTAAGATTTTCAGATCCGATGGTGATACTCTCCAGCTTTCACTAATCTTATCGTCTAATAATGCTGCTAAACGAGGATTCGATAGATGAATCCAACGTCGATGTGTCACACCATTTGTTTTATTGTTAAAGCGCTCTGGATACAATTGATATAAAGCATTTAGTGTATCATTTTTAAGGATTTCCGAGTGTAGACGAGCTACCCCATTCACACTATGACTTCCAATAATCGCTAAGTGAGCCATATGGACTTGTCCATCACGAATAATCATTGTTTCCCAAGCTTTTTGCTCGCCATAAATCGGTGTTACTTCTTCAATATGACGACGGTTAATTTCTTCAATAATCATATAGATTCTTGGCATTAAACCTTTAACCATTTCTGTCGGCCATTTTTCAAGTGCCTCAGATAAGACCGTATGGTTCGTATAACTACATACTTTTTTAGTGATTTCCCAAGCACTTTCCCAACTCAACATTTCTTCGTCGAGTAAAATTCGCATTAATTCTGGTACAACAAGCGCTGGATGCGTGTCGTTAATATGAATGGAGATATATTCACTCATATTCTTTCTTGGAACATTATACTTTCTAAAATGTCTCACGATCGATTGAACGCCTGCAGAAACCATGAAGTATTCTTGTTTCAAACGTAATAATAACCCTTCGTAATTTGAATCATCCGGGTATAATACTTGTGTAATTTCTTGAATTTGTCGACGTGAATCTAACGTCATATAGTTCGTTTCTTCTTCTTCTGGTATTTCAGCAGACCATAAACGAATATTGTTTATAATATTATTTTGGTAGCCAACTGCAGGCGTGTCATATGGCACAGCTAATACGTTCACTGTGTTTTCATAGCGTGGACGTAATTGACCAAAGCTATCTTCTTCCATCCATACATTTCCACCAAAACGAACTGTACAAGCAGATTGTTCACTGCGCGTTTCCCATACGTTTTTACGTCTTAACCAGTGATCAGGCACTTCTACCTGATGGCCATCTACGAATTTTTGCTCAAATAGCCCATATTGGTAACGAATCCCATTTCCATGTCCTGGAATTCCTAAAGAAGCTAGCGAATCCATAAAACATGAAGCTAAACGACCAAGACCACCATTTCCTAAAGCTGGATCAGGCTCAGCAGCTTCAAGTTTGTCGAAATCAAGACCAAGTTCATCCAAACCTTCTTGAACGGCATCTAAAATTCCTAAACTATAAGCGTTATTCTTTAATTGACGTCCAGGCAAAAACTCCATCGAAAAATAAAAGACTTGTTTCACTTGTTTCTCTTGATGCATTGAACGTGTTTTGCGCCAATCTTTTGAAAGATACCTTCGTACCAATCGTCCAAGTACGTGATATTGTTGTTCTGTCGTTCCCTCATTATATGAAAAGGCATATGTAGCATCGAAAAGTTCTTGGTAATCTGCGATAAATTTCTCTACTGTTATACTCATTTTTCTCCTCCATACAAAATGGCCGTTATTAGTAATTGTCTTTAGTATTTGACGAATTACTAATAACTAGCCATTCTACTTATTATTTAATTGTTAATACCCTAAACGTTTATACTGCTCGACATAGGCATCTGCTGCTTTTTCCCAACTGTTATCTGCCACCATAGCTTGTTCCATTAATTGTTTCCATTGATCTGGATAATCATAATAAATGGACAAGGCATGATCAATTGTGCCACGTAGTGTGTAGTCATTAAAGCCATAGAAACTAAAGCCCGTTCCTTCTCCTGTAACATGGTGGTAAGGGATAACCGTATCTGCTAAGCCACCTGTTTCATGGACAATTGGCAACGTTCCATAACGCATCGAGTTCATCTGACTTAAACCACATGGCTCGAATGCTGAAGGCATTAAAAATGCATCCGTTCCGGCATAAATTAACTGGGCTAAATTGACATCAAAATCAATGATCCCTTTGAATTTGTTTGGATATTTTGCGTTGAAGTGCTCGAAAGCTTCTTCATAATATGGTTTTCCGGTACCTAATAACACAATTTGAACATCTCGATATTCCATTAATTCGTCCATACTATCTATGATTAACTGAATCCCTTTTTGTTCATCTAAACGTGTTACAACACCCATTAAGGCAATATCTGGATTTTCTGGTAAACCAACCTTTTTTTGTAAGGCGGCTTTGTTTTCAGCTTTTCCAGATAAATCATCTACACTAAAGGTTGCTGGAATTGTTTCATCCGTTTCCGGATCATACGCATCATAATCAATTCCATTTAATAAGCCGACTAATTTAAAATGAACTTTTTGTAAATCTTCATGTAATCCCATACCGAATTCCGGCGTTTGGATTTCATCTGCATACGTTGGACTAACAGTCGTGACTAAATCCGAGTAGTAAATACCACCCTTTAAGAAGTTGACGTTATTATAATATTTCAGACCGTGTTCGTGGAATGCGTCGTAGCCTATTCCAAATAAATCCGATAAGACGATTTGGTCATAAATTCCTTGGAACATTAAGTTATGAATCGTCAAGACCGTACGAATACCTCTTAACTCTTCTTTCCACTGATACTTATCTTTCAATAACACTGGGATGACAGCTGTTTGCCAGTCATTCACATGATAGATATCTGGTATATAGTCGACAACTTCTAACATTTCAATCGCTGCTAATTGGAAAAATGCAAAGCGCTCGGCGTCGTCATCATAACCGTATAAAGCACCACGATCAAAGTATTTTAAATTATCGATGAAATAGTAAGTAACGTTATCTTTAACTAGTTTTTTAATGCCACAAAATTCTTCTCGCCAACCCACTCGCACTGTGAATTGTGCAACATCTTCTAATTCTTCTTTGTATTTATCCGGCATTAGCTGAACAAAGTATGGCAGCACAACACGGACTTCATGCCCTTTATTCACTAATTCTTTTGGTAACGCACCCAATACATCTCCTAAACCACCTGATTTAAAAAACGGAGCGCACTCTGATGCCGCAAATAATAACTTCATAGATTTCATCCTTCCACGATTTCTCCAGATGACAAGACTCTTGCTTCTTTCGGAACTACAATCGGATTGTCAGGTGTTCCCTCTAAGCGTGCACCTTTTTCAACATGAACACGTTTATCGAGAATAACGTAATTTAAATACGCGCCTTCATCGACATAGCTTCCTTGGTATAAGATTGAATTATTAATTTCTGAACCTCGGCAGATGAAACCTCGACGGAATACGAGCGAATTGCTCACCGTTCCATAAACTTCACAGTCGTTCGCAAAGATTGAGTTTTTAACAACCGATTCTTTCCCGTAATAAGTAGGTGCTGAGTTTTTCGATTTTGTTAGCACGGGTGCTTCACGGAAGAATAACGCGTTAAAGTTATCTTCATCTAACATGTCCATATTTGCTTCAAAGTAACTCTTAATATCTTCAATAGCTTTCATATAACCCGTATACTCATAACCACTGATTGCTGTGTGGTTTCTTTTTGTCGCTAGCGTTAGAATATTTCTAACAGATACAGCCATGTCGTTTTCTTCAAGTTCTTTTAAGTAATCTAGAACAACTTCTACTCGTGCAATTAAGAAGTCTAAACCAAATGCAACAGAAGTATCGTCAACCGGCAATTCTGTAAGAGGTGCAATCCGTTTAATCGCTACATTATTGTCTGCTTCAAATTCGTAATACGTGTAACTCGTATCCTCTTTCAGTTCACTACGAGGAACTTTTTTGTAAGCTACCGTAATCGCACTACCTTTTTGAACATGGTAATTTCGCATTGAATTAATTTGAATATTTGATACTATTCTAGACCCTGTAATAACCGTATATTCTGATTTTGAACGTCTTAAATAGTTCTCATGGTCTTTGTAGTAGTTTGAGTTATATTCACGATCACTGCCTCTATCTGATTTAAGCCTTAACTGTGAGTGTGTAAAGACTCCCCCACCAGCAGTGTTATCTAAGCCCCAAGTAATTCCAGAACGAATATGGTCATATAACGAACGACCTGATCCAGAAATGAACAGTGCAGCAGAGCGTACTTCTGCATTCGTTAGGCTAGAAAACGGAAAATCAATTAAGCGATAACGACATGCGAACGGCAAAGTTGCTACAGGTCTTCTTCTTGTAAGAGGCAATAACTTCTCGTCGTCTTCTACTAAGTTTAAAATGGCAGCATATCTAGTTCTCATCAGTATAACCTCCTACTTTTTCTTCATTTCCTACGACTGCGATATTACCAATTTCACCGATAACTTCTGCGCCGTCATAAATATATGCATTTTCGCCGACAATAGCTTTTTCAATATAACAATTCTCACCAATAACTGTTCCAGGCATGATCACACTGTCTTTAACAACACTGCCTTTTCCAATGCGAACGTTATTACTTAAAATAGAATGATCCACTGTCCCGGCAACGAAACAACCATCTGTAATCATTGAGTTTGTCACTACAGCTTCACTTTCGATTTGTTGTGGTGTTGTATTGTGCATTTTCGAGTTAATTCTCCAAGAAGAATCACGAATATCTAACTCATGATGTGGATCTAAGAACTCCATATTTGCTTCCCATAAACTCTCAATCGTTCCAACATCTTTCCAATAGCCTTCAAAGTTATAGGCAAAGACCGCTTCGCTATTTCTTAAATAAGCTGGGATAACATGGTGACCGAAATCATCAAACTCAACACCTTTCGAAACATTATCAATTAAGTATTTTTTCAGACGTTCCCAAGAGAAAACATAAATCCCCATTGAAGCTAAGTTTGATTTTGGCTCAGCTGGTTTTTCTTCGAATTCAACAATTCGACCTGTTGCATCTGTATTCATGATTCCGAATCTTGAGGCTTCTTCCCAAGGTACTTCCATTACTGCAATCGTTAATATAGCATCATTTTTCTTATGGTTTTCAATCATTGCTTCATAATCCATCTTGTAAATATGGTCTCCTGAAAGAATAACCACATTCTCAGGTTCATATAAATCAATATAATCAATGTTTTGATAAATTGCATGAGCTGTTCCTTTGAAGAATTTCTCACCATCTACACTTGAATAAGGTTGTAAAATGGTTGCTCCACGATTATGACGATTTAGCCCCCAATTTTCACCATTACCTACATGGTCATTTAAAACGAGTGGTTGATATTGTGTGACAACTCCAACAGTATTAATATTTGAATTTGCACAGTTAGATAAAGCAAAGTCGATAATACGGTAATTACCTCCAAAAGCTACGGCTGGTTTAGCTGTTTGCTTTGTTAGCTTTCCTAAACGAGAACCTTGTCCTCCAGCTAAAATCATTGCTACTGCATCTGTTTTCATGTTATTCGGAAGAAAACTTCCTTCACTCCTTTGCAAAATTGTATTTTTTTATAAACCTTAAATATTTTTATTTTCTCGGCACGCCATAAACTCGTTTTGGCGCTAGTACGACCACACTTAGTGCAGGTAAAATGATCTCAACAGAATGTTCATGATTATGCATTTCTACTTGATCACTCGCGACAACACCTTGACCTTCTAACCAAGTGCCTCCTAATTCCTGTAATTCAGTATTCCAAACTTCTTCATACTGACCTCTGTAAGGTACACCTACTCGAACACCTTGCCGTTCAACTGGTGTGAAGTTACAACACACAATTAAGAAATCTCTCGGTTTCTTACCTTTTCTCATAAATAAAAGAACTGACTCTTCTTTATTATCAGCATCTAAAATTTCAATCCCATCATAAGAATGGTCCACTTCCCAGAAGGCTCGATTATCCACATAAAAATGGTTGAGTGCTTTTGTGAAATTCAACTGTTGGTAGTTCATTTCGTCTTCCATACTCTTCCATTCAAGTCCTTCAGCGAATCGCCATTCTAAGAACTGACCAAATTCATTCCCCATGAAATTCAACTTTTTACCTGGATGGAACATTTGATACGAAAGCAATGTACGTAAACCAGCAAACTGGTTATAGCGGTCCCCATGCATTTTATGCATCAGTGATTTTTTTCCATGAACAACTTCATCATGTGAAAATGGTAGGATAAACTGCTCATTAAATGTGTACATAAAAGAGAATGTGATTAAATCAAAATGATCTTTTCGATAATATGGATCCATTTCAAAAAATCGTAACGTATCATTCATCCAACCCATATTCCATTTATAGTTAAAGCCTAAGCCACCTTCTGCTACTGGGTGTGTAACTTTTGGCCAAGCCGTACTTTCCTCCGCTGCCATTATTAGTGATGGATGGCGTTCAAAGATCACGCTATTCATTTTCTGAATAAATTCGACACCTTTGTAGTTTTCATTCGTTCCATCTTCATTCGGTGTCCAAGGTCCTTCATCGTAATCGAGATAAAGCATATTACTCACAGCATCTACTCGTAGGCCATCAATGTGGAAATTCTCAATCCAAAACAAGGCATTTGAAATTAAAAAACTGTGAACTTGATGCTTTCCTAAATCAAAGTTCAATGTTCCCCAGCGATTATTATCTGCTTGATTTTTATCTGTGTACTCAAATTGAGGTGTGCCATCAAAATAAGCCATCCCATAAGCATTTCGGTTGTAGTGCCCTGGAATCCAGTCCATTATGATGCCAATACCTTCTTTGTGAGCTTCTTCAACAAAATCTTGTAACTCTTCCATGGTTCCGTACTTAGAAGATAACGCATAAAACCCTGTTGGTTGGTAACCCCAGCTTGCATCTAACGGATGTTCCATTAATGGCATAAACTCAATATGTGTATAACCCATATCTTTAATATAAGGGATCAACTCATCTTTTAACTCGGTAATGGTATACCACGAATCATCTTCGTGATGTTTCCATGAACTCAAATGGACTTCATAAATATTCATTGGACGATCATTCACTGGCCAGCGATTTCTAGCCGCAAACCAACCTGAATCTTTCCAATCTTTTTTCGGTAGTTCTCTTACAATTGATGCATCTTTGGGACGTACTTCAAATTCCAAAGCATATGGATCAATCTTATATGCGACTTCGCCATTCGCTTGAGTCACTTTATACTTATAACAGTCCCCTTCTTTTGCGTTAGGAACGACTATTGTCCATGCACCTGTCTCACCAACATGACTCATTCGCAAATCATCATTCCATTCATTGAAATCGCCCACGAGTGAAATGTCTAGTGCGTTTGGAGCCCAAACAGTAAACCTTACGCCTCCTTCTTCTTTTTTATTTCCAAAAGTATGATAACTATCAAAATATTCCCCATTATTAAACAAATAAAGGGCATCTTTTAATTCTTTTATTTTATGCTCCTCTACTGATTCTGTCATAATAATCATCCTTTTTATGAGAACATGTGATTATTATATCAATGTTACTCATTTATTTTTAATTTTATCTTAAAATATATGTTCTATACTAGTAATTGTACAGTATTGTTTTCATTATTTCAAACACCACGAAAGCTTTTATAAAAAGCATTTTAATTACGAACAGCTACCTCATTAATATAGTAATCGCTTACTTTGTTTCTAAAATAATTTTTTCGTAACGTAAATGTAATAAACTTTATCATAAACAATTGTTTGTTAGTAAGATTAAAGTTTAATTAAAAAAATCGTACGCTATTATAAATACATCTTATTTTTTTGACAAATTTACACAAATTTAATCGTTAAAGTTTATTAAGTGTTTTCATACTATGTTATAATTAGATTGAAATACGAATAAAGGGGGTCAAATATTGGAAACATTACTACTTACCATCGGTTTTATTGGTATTATTTTATTAATGCTGACACCTTGGACTAAAACAGCTATTATTGTCACAATTGGAGGAGTCGTTGGTTATTTTTACTTTGCTGGAGTAGAAAGTTGGACACCAATCATACTATTGATTTTGGGACTCATTCTCCTTATTGCTGAAGTCTTCGTTCCAGATTTTGGACTGATTGGGATTCTCGGCATCCTCTCTGTTGCTTATGGTTTATACCTTACAACTGGAGATTTTAGTTTAATGATTCGCGATTTAACTGTTGCAATGGTTACATCAGCAATCATTATTTTTATATTAGTGAAAAATGGGTATTCTTTATCTCATTTAAACAGATTGGTTCTGCACACAGCAAGCAAAGAGCCTGAGGAAATTGAAGTTCGTGAAGAAAAACCACTCATATTTATTGGAATGGTAGGTGAAGCGATCACTCCTCTACGCCCGTCAGGTAAAGTTGAATTTGAGGAGATAGCGAATGCTTATGACGTGTTAAGTGGAGAGGGTCACATAAATTCGGGAACGAAAGTTGTTATTAAAGAAATACATGGTACGAAAATTGTTGTTCGAAAACAAAAATAAAAAGAATAGAGGTTGATTTTATGGGTTTTATGATTTTTGATAGTAGATTAATTGGTTTTATAGTTATTGCTATAATCCTTTTATCCGTTATTAGTTTGTTCTTCAGGTTTGTTCCTGTTGGTTTATGGGTGACTGCTTACTTCTCAGGTGTTAATGTTGGATTGTTTACATTAGTTGGTATGCGACTCCGTCGTGTGAATCCCAATGATATTATTCGTCCACAAATTAAAGCGACAAAAGCGGGACTTGATTTATCAATTGATGAATTAGAAGCTCACCATCTAGCAGGGGGAAACATTAACGATATTATTGACGCACTGATTGCTTCTGAACGAGCAAATATTGACTTGCCGTTTGAACGGGCAGCTGCAATTGACTTGGCTGGTCGAAATGTTTTTGAAGCCGTGCAAGTATCTGTTAACCCTAAAGTAATAGAGACACCTAAAATCTCAGCGGTTGCAAAGAATGGTATTGAGATTATTGTAAAAGCAAAAGTAACCGTTCGAGCAAACATTGAACGTCTAGTAGGTGGTGCCGGTGAGGACACGATTATTGCCCGAGTCGGTGAAGGTATTGTTACAACAGTAGGTTCTGCAGTAAAACATAGTGAAGTATTAGAAAATCCAGATTTAATTTCACAAACTGTTTTAAACAAAGGATTAGATTCAGGAACTGCTTTTGAAATCCTATCCATCGATATTGCCGATGTGGATGTTGGTCGAAACATTGGTGCTCAGCTTCAAACTGATCAAGCAGAGGCCGATAAGAAAATCGCTCAAGCGAAAGCGGAAGAGCAACGTTCTATGGCTGTTGCTCGAGAACAAGAGATGCAGGCTAAAGTAACTGAAGCTCAAGCTGAAGTTCCTTTAGCGATTGCTGAAGCCTTTAGAAGTGGTAATTTAGGGATTATGGACTACTACAACATGAATAATGTTCAAGCAGATTCTGAAATGAGAAGATCTATCTCAAAACAAGTAAATCACTCGGACGATGAGCATTAATAGTCAGGTATCTTGAATGAAATGGATGTGCTCAAATGGATTCAAGGAATAGTAACAAACAACAAGAATTAAAGAAAAGATTAGAAGAGATTAGACAACAACGTGCGGCTGCTGAAGCTAGTGGCGATGACAGAAATTTACAAAGAACATTAGATGACGTTTATAAAGATGTCACGCGCACTACTCGCCGCAACGTTGGTCAACAAAGTCAACGACCAAGTAGACAGTCACGAAGAGATGCCGAACAACCAAGGAATACCCAACAACGAAGAAGTCAGCAGCAACGAGATAATGCTCAACAAAGAAGAAATGCACCAACGGAACAGTCTACTCATGCGGCTACTTCATACGAACAACAGGCAAAGGAAAGAAAATTAGATGAGTACTTCAGTAGAGAAGAAACAGCCTCTCCTGAGGTCGTTAAAGTTCAAAAAGCTTCAACTTTAAGGAATGATAAGAAAACTAATATTTCCTCAAAAAGCCTATTAAATCAACTCTCAAGTGGTGAAAACATTGCACAAGCAATTATCTTAAACGAGATCCTGAGCAAACCAATTGCACTCAGAAAAAAATAGATGTAAAATATGTTTGTACTAGAAATTGTATATATATCAAAATAGGAATAAAAAAGGAGAGATGTTTTATGTGGGGAATTATTATTTCGTTAGTTGTTGGTGGACTTATTGGTTGGGCTGCTGAAGCCATTATGAATCGCGAGGTGCCAGGTGGCGTTATCGGTAACATCATTTTAGGTTTCTTAGGTTCATGGTTAGGTGGAATGTTATTAGGTGACTTAGGTCCAGTTATTGCAGACTTTGCTATTATTCCAGCAATTTTAGGTGCTGTACTTGTAGTCTTCCTTGTCGGCTTAATCGCTGGTAAAGCTAGATAATTTTTTTGAAAGAACGTTTTTAAAAATTCTAGTATATTGTTGAACTTTTTAGACCGTTCAACATGCAAGTTGGATATGATTTATTGTCCTCTTGTTATATAAAGAAACTGAACTAGTCCTCAATGGGCTAGTTCTTTTATTTTGGTAAAATGTTTATAAACGCTACATTATATCCTTTTACGAACAAATAAAAAGCGTAGGGTAACAATCTACTGATTGCCACCCTACGCTTTGTTTTCATACAAATAAGGTTTCTACAAAGTACCGGATCGAATAATCGATATTAAGAGCCATAGCCCCATCAAGCCTGCTCCTAGGAAGATTAGGGTACTTAACCTCGTTAAGCCTGGACTTGTGGCGCTGACGGTAATTACGGCTGAAGCTAAGATTAGAGAGGCTATAATAATGGCAAACACGATTCGGTTAACCATTTTGTTGAGCTCTATACTTTTCTTGTCCCAACCCATAATTTCAAGGTTCAGCCGCGTTCTTCCATTTGACAACGTTTCGAGTGTCTTTTTCAAGGTCGTTGGTAATTCAATTAGATTTGTAGCCGTCTTAAAGGTCATGACGCCTAAATCTTTCTTAACTAATTGTTTCATTAACGAATAATCTTCTCGCTCAGCTAAATACGTCTTAGCAATGGCAAGCACATTGACATTGGTGTCAAAATCTTCAATAACACCTTCGATAATACCTAACGACTTGGCAAGTAAAATGAAGTCGTTTGGCATAATTAAATCGTGTTTATGCGAAATATTCAATATATCTTTCATCAGTGATCCGATATCTATTTGTTTCAAGTCTTTTGCTACATACACGTAAAAAAAGTTTTCTAAATCGTTATAAAAGTCATAGCGATCCACTTCGGATTTTACGATAGCGAGTTGCAGCAAGACATTCATCAACCTGTCAATGTCTTCTAAAACAATAGCTTCTAATATCTCGAGCAGCTTGTCTCTATTTTCTTGAGATAATTCCCCATAAAGTCCAAAATCTATATAAACGATTTGCCCCTCGCGAATAATGATATTACCTGGATGAGGATCCGCATGGAAAAAGCCATCCTCAAAGAGTTGCGCTAAAAAGGTATATACAAACTTTTCAACAAAATCTTCTTTACTGTACCCTGCTTTTAGCAGTTTATGCACGTCTAAGCCATTTATTCCCTCTACATACTCTTCAACTAAAACACGCTTAGAAGTTAACTTGAGCATAGGTTTGGGTGCATATATAACGGGACGATTCTCATTATTCATTCGGAATTGTACTAAGGCACTTGCTTCATTACGAAAATCGAGTTCAACTCGAGTTACTTTCTCAACTTCTGCCAAAGCAACATCCGCATCAACAATAAAACTTTTGATTGTTTCTGGCGTCATCGCAATGATTCGCGAAAACAGCCGGATATCTCTTAATAGATCTTTTTCCATATCGGGTCTTTGAACTTTGATGATGACCTCTTCACCATCAAATGTTCGAGCTCGATGAACTTGCGCTACGGACGCACTCGCAAGTGGTTCTTCATCAAGCCATTCGAAAACTTCTTCAAGCGTTTGATTGAAATCTTCCTCAAATATTTCTTTAATTTTAGCAAATGGAAAAGGTGGTGCTTTATCTTGAAGTTTTGACAATTCGACAATATAATCTGCCGGCAATAAGTCAGGACGTGTCGACAGGATTTGTCCGAACTTAATAAATGTCGGGCCTAAATCTTCAAAAGCCAATCGAAGTCTTCTAGCATCTTGTTGTTCTTCTTTTTTACCCATACGTGTTCGATAAATATGACCAAAACCGTATGATGCCAGTGTCGTAGCTATTTCAGTTAAACGCCCTCTATTCGTTTGCTCGCCTCTAGGACTCAACTCCACCCCTCCTTTGCTTTAAAATGTTCTTGTTAATGGCTATTATTCACTTTCAATTCGCTCGTCGTCTACTCTATGTTGGTTTAATTGCGCTTCTAATTCTGTAATACGACTTTCTAATGTTTCAATATCTTTTCTTTGATCTAAGTTCATGTCTAATAAAATCTTTTCAATTTCTTCACGTTCTTCTGGAGTGGCCTCTTTTTTCTTGGTACGAATTAATTCTTCTGTTAATTTCTTACCTTCATCAACTGTAATTTTGCCTTGTTTCACTAATTCATCGACATACTCAGTTACTTTCTCTACGGCTAAAGCTGTTCCACCAATTCCAATCATCGCAAGTCTTTTCAATTGTTCAAACATCTTTTTTCCTCCTTTATTTTTAAAAAACGTTTACAAATTAATTATAGAACAAATTTCTTTAAATAACATTTGTAACGATGTTTAAAGTTGTTTTCTTCGCTATAAATGCATACGTTTTTGAAATTCACGGATAACTAAACTACGATAATTTAGAAATACTCCGATAAACATCAGGACACTTAAAATAACAGACAAGAGACTTGGCAACGGATGTCTTACCCAATCCATTATTAAGAACAATAAGGGAATAACCCCAAATAAAGCGACAAGTTGTAAATAAAGAATGTAATCACTTATTTTTAAGTCGATCGATTGAATGCCTATGAATATCGCTAACAAAGATGAGATACTCATGATTGGGATTGAAAATGTAATCGACCAACCTGTCCAGCCGTTGGTGTAGTCTAGATACAAACTGGCTAAAGAGATAATAAACAACAAATAAACGGTCGCCTTGGCAAAATTGTGATGCTTTTGAATTAAAATAACGATTATCGTCCATGTAACAAATAAACCAAACAAGACATATTGCAAACCAAAAAAGTGGAATGGTCGAATGAGTTGAATAATGAAGAATAATACGACAACCATTAATGACATCCTGAAAAATGAGTTTAAAGCTTTTTGACGATTGTATCGTAAAGGTATATTTAAAAATGAGGACACCTCTTGTGCTTCTTCTTCATCTTTTGGAGTAGTTGTTGTACATAATGGACAATAAGACCAATCGCCTTTTATATTTACTTTACAGTTTTCGCAGTATTTCATTGTCCATCCAACTCCTCTTTTGTTACTTTATTTATATCTAAAGACACGTCAATATCTTTGTCCGTTAGGAAACGTACGAAATATCGATAAATATCCGTTTCAATATATGGACTAGTAAACGTAATATTTAACTGGTCACCATAACTAATCATACAAAATTGTGGGCGTATAACAGACGTAAAGAAATAGACGTTTTCGATATGCTTCTCTAATTCTTCTGGTAAGTTAAATCGTCCTAAGTTTGACATCGCTAATGTAATTTTACGGTTATTCAGCTTGTTGATTCCTTTTAAAATCAAGTCTTTAACTGGCCTTAAAACAATACGAGCAACTGGTATAAATTCAAACTCAACGTATTTTCTTAATCGATTTTCTAAGGCCTCTTTTTCAAGTTGTGGTTTAAACTGTTCATCTAACTCCTGGCATATCGCATGTAAGTCCGGTTTCTCATTCTCTTTAAACGTATATTCTACTGTCGTTGTGCTAAAGAAATTCCGGACAGTTGCTGATGGAAATAATTGTCGCAAGTTAATCGGAATCGAAGCTGTAATTGTCGTTTCTTTCCCGGTCTTTTCTCTCGTCTCAAATGTAGCTAAAACAAACACAGCTGTCATATAAATCGTTAAAGACACGCCCATTTCACGAGCAAGGCTTAATGCATTTTTTACAGGCAGATGCATATTGACAATACGTGGCCGATTATCCGGTGTTAACGTTCCTTTTACTTGGTAGATTTTTTTACTTGATGGTCGATCAAATGGATTCACAAAAAGCTTACTTGTTTTAGAACCAAGGCTTATTAACTTTTTAAAGGGATCAGCTAGTCGTCCAAAATTAATTCGGTCTTTCTTTTCATGAAAATAACGGTTAAAACTATCTTCTAAATCCGCTTTTTCTCTTGATGAAATAGAATAAATTCCTTTATTTTCTTTTTGATAGCGCAAGCGAATATATTCTGTGATTAAATCTTCAAAAAACCACATTGCACCCGTACCATCTGTTAATGCATGAAATACCTCTAAGTGGATTCGGTTCTCTTTAAAAAGAACACGAAACATAAAATTCTTTTCATCTGGTTGATATAAAGGTTGCACAGGTATTTCTTGTTCTTCTTGTACCCTCGGGTTAAAATCACTTTTTTCAAGATAATACCAGAATATCCCTCTTCGTAGGACGCTATGAAACAAGGGATATTTTTCATACATATCGGTTAAAGCTTGTTGTAAAATTTCTGGGTCGACTTCATCGATTAATTCGACGGTTAAGCGAAATACTTTTGTATCGACACTGTTTCTAGCAGCTAAAAATATATTTGATGCATTGTCTAGTCGTAACCAATTATTTGTTTCCATGTCATACCTCCTGTAACTAACGCCCTTTTAATCATTTAGAAAATTATTCATCTCTTCATACGCTGTGACTAAAGGCGTAACGTACGGTGGATAAGTTATAAATCCATGTACACTATCTAATATACGTTTGACGACTACTTCATTACCAGCATCTTTTAATGCTTTTCCGTAGGCTTCCCCTTCATCTCGTAACGGATCAAATTCAGCTGTAATGACTAGTGTATCCGGTTGTTCCGTTAAATCTTTCGCTGTTAAAGGAGAAATATATGGACTTTTTCGTATTTTTTCATCTGGTGCGTACATTTCCATATATTCACTTATTTTCTTTACCGTTAATCCATAGTCATACCCATTCGTCTGAATGGACTCAAAGGGCGAATCACTACTATGATCCCAATATGTTAAGGGATATAACAAGACTTGTTTACATGGTTTTGGTTTCCCTTCTTCTTTTAATTTGAGACATACAGCAGCAGCTAAGTTTGCTCCGGCAGAATCCCCCATAATGACCCATTTACGTTCTTTTCTATCGGGAATAGGTGTCATCAGCACTTCAACTGCCTGTAAAACATCTTTAAAACCTGCTGGATATGGATTTTCAGGAGCTTTTCTATAATCTATTGAAAAGACAATCCGTCCTAATTTATTCGCAAGGTTCATACAAGCCGAAGTATACGTATCAATATTTCCTAATGTCCAACCACCACCATGTATATATATAATATACTCTTCATGTAATCTTTTTTCTGGGTAAAAAATACGGACTGGTATTTCGTGCCCTTCTTCCAATGCGTAAATTTTTTCATCTAAAAAAGTATAGTCATCATCACTTGATGCCTTGGATAAAACGTTCTGCATTTTTCTAACCCATTCATAGTCTTCTTGCATATCTATTCTTGGGGAAGAAGCCAACTTCATGACTAATCGAAATATTGGATTCATTGACTCACCTCTAACATTCATTTATTTAATAAAGTTTAGCATATATCTAGCTTTCACGCAGTTATATCTTCTTTGAAAAGGAAAAATAATGAGATGTAAAGATTGAGAAAAATACGTAAAGAATATCAGTATTTCCGATGGACCCTTGATAAACGACCAAAAAGAGCCTATAATATGTATAGGAAATAGTCGTTCGCATTTTAAGAAGTTTTTTTAAAATTGAATACATACGGAATGTATTTGAGCTTCTACTACTCAATAGAGTGTTCGAGCGAGAACTTTATATGTTCAAAAGGAGTAGATATTGATGATCAAATTATATGTTTCACCGAGTTGTACTTCATGTAGAAAAGCAAAGAATTGGTTAGAAGAGCAAGGTCTAGAATATGAAGAAAAAAATATTTTTCACGAGCCACTAACTAAAGACGAAATTAAAGAAATACTTATGCTTACAGATGAAGGTACAGAAGAAATTATTTCCTATCGTTCACAGGCATTTCAGGACTTAGATGTAGACATTGAGACACTATCAATGAATGAATTGTTAACCTTATTCATTCAACAGCCTAGCTTAATCCGTCGTCCAATTATTATGGATGATCGTCGTTTACAAATTGGTTTCAACGAAGAAGAAATTCGTATGTTCTTACCTCGTGAGGTTCGCCAAGTTGAATTAGCAGAAATCCACGAAAAATTAATTGAAGTGGAGTCAGCATAATTTAATGAACACTTTGGTAGAAAACAATTCTATCTATTGTATGTTGATTATAATGATTTTGGAGGTACAGTTTATCTGTACCTCTTTTTTGCGTAAACATGTAAAAAACAGACTGGAAATCCAGTCTGCTAAGCGTTAACTTAATTCTTTTACTAAATCAGCAATGAGTGGTTTCATCCACGTATGCAACTCTTCTAACTTAAAACCTTCATTATGAATTTTATTAGAAATTAAATAGGCATCACTGTACATATTGAATGGGGATTGTTCGCCATGGTTTTCCTTATATGTTACATGCAATGGTTTCTTTACAGCTTCTTCTATCCACGTCATTAACGTCCCTATTGTAATCGCATCTATTGAACTGACGTTGTATATGCCTTCTTTTTCATTTTCAATCGCCCATACTATTGAAGCGGCTGCTGTACTCCCTTTTACATAATTCACTTTATCATCCTTCGTATTAAAGTAGATGACTTCATCATGTAAGGCTTTTTCAACGTAAAAATGCAATCGTCTTGTATAATCGTCGTTATCTAAGACAATTGGAAAACGGAATGAGGTCACTTTAAATGGTGCGTCCGTAAATAGCACCTGCTCTACTTGTCTTTTGCCTTCGCCATAGTCCACTTCAATCTCCGGATCAATCTGAAATTCAGTCGGCTCAAAAGCTGTTTCTACAAATCCATCCATTTCACCAGCGTAAACGGCCATTGATGAGGTGAAATAAAAATGGTCTGTTAAGCCAATAAACTTTTCGATCATGAGCTGCGCATCTTCTTTTGTGTATAAAATGTTGCTGAATACAGCATCCCACTTTTGGTTGGTTATGTTTTCCCATCCTTCATGCGCCCCGTCTCTTGCATCTAAAATATTATGTTGAATGCTGTCTCCAAATGGATGTGGATTGTTTCCTCTTGTGGCGATTGTGACATCGTGTCCATTTTGAACGAGCTGATCAACTGCTTTTTTTCCAAAGAATTTTGTGCCACCTAATACTAATATTTTCTTCATGTACTTCCCTCCTGCATCTTCTTATGTATCATACCAGAATTTTTCAATTTATTTTACTATGCTGTTTTTTAGAGAGTGGTTTAAGCAAATCATTGGAAACGATACCAAAATAAGTGTTATAAATAGTGTAAGAAGAAATTTTTTATGAATAAGGAGGGTTACTATGCCATGGGATATGAAAGATTATCCTGATTCGATGAAAAATATGGAGCCTCTTTTGCGTAAGAAAGCAATTGACATCGCGAATGCGTTGGAAGCTCAAGGTTATGAGGATGCTCGTGCCATTCCTATTGCTCATGCGCAAGCACAAGAGTGGCTTGAAAATGCCTCAGATGATGAAATTAGCGCTTTTGAAGAGGAACCGAATCCTACTAAAGACGATGAACACGACACTTCTGCCAATGAAGACTTAATCAACAATGATGTAGAGGTCTTTTATGAAGACGATGTGTGGAAAGTGCAGACGGTTGATGCGAAACGAGCGGATCAGACATTTGATTATAAAGCGGATGCGATTGCTCGTGCTGAAGAAATAGCTGAAAATAGAGGATCAAAGGTTATTATTTATAAGCAAGATGGCGATAAGCAAACGGAACGAAAAATGGATTAACGATTGATTTTAAAAATAAACTTTAGGAGGAAACAAAATGTCTTTTAATATGAATAATTTCCCACCGTCGTTTGAAGGAATGGACCACTTAGTTCGTGCAAAGGCTTTAGACTTAGCGAATACTTCTCGTGAAGATCGCCTTTTTGACGATGACGAAGAGAATGATATGGATGAGTTTTTATTAAACTCACGTACGGAAGCTGAAGAATGGTTTGAAAATGCGACTGAAGAGGAAAAAGAAGAGTTACGTAAGAGATATCCTGAGGATTTAGATGTGAAGGATTAACGAAATGAACCACTCCTGAGTGCAACCATTGTGTTTGCACTCTTTTTTGTTTAATTGACATTTTATGTGTGCTACTTGCGCTATAATTTTTTTAGTTACAAAGCACCTATTTCTCTATTATTTCTTCACGAATCAAAAAAGCTGCAATACACCTTTAAGGTATACTGCAGCTTTTCTATTGGATAGCTTCACTACCCTATTTTAATTTATTTTTATAGATCTGTGTTGTGTCTTGAATGATCTAGTGGGTCTTCATTTGGAGTTACATCTCCAGTTTTCTTCGTTTCTTCTTCCACTTTATCATCTAATTTTTCTAATTGTTTTTTTGCAAAGTCACGTCCACCAATACCAAACGCTAATGCGAAGGCTAGTGATAATCCACCAATGATGAACATAAACGCTGTGCTAACAATTGTACTTGCAAAGTTTAATTGATCTAATACCATGAATAGCGCAAATGCGATAATCACATATTGGATTAAGCGTCCAGCCCATTTACTACCTGTAGACTGTGAAATGAGTCCTGCGATCCACTGGCCACCAATCACACCTAAACCGAAAATGATAATCGCAAAGATAACATTTGGTAGGTAAGCAATAATTGCTGCACCAATTGTATTTAATACAGCTAAGTTCAATGCGTTTAGTGCTTCAACAAAGAAGAATAATCCGATTAAACCTGCAGTAACTTGACCAGCAATTTTTGCTAAGTCTAAGTTTTGAGTACCTTTTACATCCACATTTTTTGTTAAATTATTGATTCCTGTGCCACTTAATAAGTTTGTAACTAAGTCGCCTACAAATTTAGCAATTGCTAGTCCAACTGCTAATAAGATAACAGCTACTAGAATGTTTGGAATTGCTGCTAGAATAGCATTTAATACATTTACAATCGGTTCTGAAATTGAACGGATACCTAATGTTTCTAAAGCAACAACTAAGATTGGGATAATCACTACAACATATACAATATTTCCTAATACATTAGCAATCGTATCTTTTCTTTCTGTTGATACACCTGCTGTTGTTTCAGTTCTTGGTGATTGGTTCGTTAACTTCGCTACCCAGCGGTCAATATTTAATGACAAGGCTAAGTTGTAAACTAAGTTCTTAACAAAGCGAGCAACGACTACTGCAATAACGACTAACACTGCTGCTGCAATTAAGTTTGGTAAAAATCCTAGTGCTGAGTCTACCATGTTGCGAATAGGCTCTGATACGGATGTTAATCTAAATGTTTCGAAAATTCCTGGCAAGAATAATACCCATACTAAATAATAAAAGACTTGAGAAATTAGACTAATCGTATTTTTCCCTTGTTCGACTGAACTCGCGGCACCCCAACTTTCAAGCTTTCTGTCAAAGTTTAAAGCTGTCAAACCTTTTTGAATGGCTTTCTTAACTAACGTCGCTACGATCCAGGCAACAAGAATTAATATAATTCCCATCAACAAGTCTGGAAGCATGTTCGCAAAAGAATTCCATACATGATTTAATTGATCCATTTACATTCTCTCCTTCTGTTCATTTTTTTATGTATCTGATACTAGTATAAAAAGAATTCACATGAATTTAAAGCAATTCGGCTTGATGCACGGCTTTTTTTATGATTTTTTGGATAGAATGTATGGATTAACCCATGGTTTAACGATAAGTCCCTGAAAAGCAAAAAAACGCAGACAGGTCATTGTCTACGCTTGCTGGCAATCTATTCAATTAAATTGATTAGATAAGAGCAGTGTTCACATCCACTCACTCTTCATCACTATTTTCTCATGCAGTGACGTGCAAATGACCTTCTGTAAAAGCTTGTTGCTCGGTCGGCTCATCGCATAAGCTTTAATAATATAACATGTCATCTAATCGAATGCAAGCTTATCTTTCCTTTCTCGGTAAAATGGTTGTCTAT
>CAZUZA010000021.1:0-22623 GCA_964624875.1 uncultured Carnobacteriaceae bacterium
CAAAAAACTCGCATTTTTTAGTAAATGCGAGTTGTGTGTTTCAATATCCTAGTTGATAACTAAACGATTTAAGAAATCCATATCTTTTATGGAGAGTTCAAAATCAATTTGACCATTTTCATCAATATAATTCTCATGAACAGATTTCGGTAAAACAACTAAACCTTTTTGATACGCATAGCGAATCGCAACTTGAGCGACCGTTTTATCGTATCTATCTGCTATCTTTTTAATATCAATATTGTCTAATAGTCGACCTGTTCCGATTGGTGAATAAGCTTCAACAACCATGTCATTTTCTTGACAGAATTGAACAAGAGCTTCGTCTCTAGCACCAATGTGGTATTTAATTTGATTTAACATTGGTTTCACTTCAGCCGTTTCAAAAAGATTCTTCAAGTCATCAATGCCAAAGTTCGAAACACCGATTGCTTTTACTTTACCCTCGGCATACGCTTCTTCCATTGCTTTCCAGACTTGTTTATTTTCTTCATAATAATAATTTTCGATATCTTCAGAACCCATTTTATCCCATGGACGTGGCGCATGAATAATGACTAAATCAATATAAGGTGTATCTAAGGCAGCTAATGATGTTTCAATGTCTTTCTTTGCTTCTTCATACGATTTTGAAAAACCTGAGACTTTCGTTGTTAAAAAGAAATCTTCACGAGCTACGCCTGATTTTTTTATTCCCCGACCTACTCCTTCTTCGTTTCCGTATGTTCTGGCTGTATCAATATGTACATACCCATTTTGTAATGCATGAGAAACGGTTCGTTCGGCTTCTTCTTGGGACATTTGCCATGTACCTAATCCGATTAAAGGTATTTTATTCCCATTAGGTAGACGAAGTGTTTTTTCTAAAATTGACATATAGCTTACTCCCCTTTTTTATAATAAATTTTTTATTCATTTGTTTCTATAATTTTAAAAAACATTGTTTAAGTTCTGCGTATAATTTTTTTTGCGATTAGACTCGCAATTTTTACAGTGTCTCTATATGTATCAAATGTTGAGGTATGTTCATCTGCGTAAACAGCTTCAATATCGACGCGAACAATTCGACGTTCTTGTCTAATCATGGCGATCAACATGTTCATTTCAAAATCAAAATGTTCTCCTGCTAATTGATTCACTCGGGCTAATTCAGAGGTCGTGATGCCTCGTAAACCAGTTTGTGTATCATTAATATAGACACCGAATAATATGCGGAAAAGATGACTAGTAAATGTGTTTCCGATATAACTACGAATAGGCATATTTTCACGTTCAAAAACGCGACTTCCTAAAACAAAACCTTCATTCATGGCTGTAACACGATTACCTACACTTAAAATGTCTTTTATCCGATGTTGCCCATCTGCATCGACTGTTACAACACCAGTTAAATCCGAAAAGTGTTCTAGATAATATTTAAACCCTGTTTTAAGAGCAGCGCCTTTTCCTTGATTAGCCGTATGATGTAACACAATACAACGTTCAAATTGTTTTAACTGTTCAAAGAGAGGTTCATATTCCTCCAGATTGCCATCATCCACAACAATTACTTTCGCAATTTCATATTTGAGTAACTCGTTAACATAATGATGCAATTCTTTCATAGGTTGATAAGCTGGTATAACAACGATATATGGCCGCACTCTATTCACCCCACCTACTATGTTGATCTTGATTTCTATACAATCATATCATTTTTTTTAGGAACTCTAAAAAGATATCACTCTATAATTTATTCGTATTCGCAAATTCAATAACGTATAATATACATTAAATTAAACTATTCAATATAAAAATGAAAAGAGGAAGAGATATGTTAAGTGAAAATGAATTAGAACAAACTAAAAAGCACTATGGTTATACGAAAACAGAATGGAGTTGGATCTTTCAAGACTGGGCAAACTCAGCGTATTCCATTATCATCACAACAGCTATTTTCCCTTTATTTTATAAAGCAATCGCTGATGGAGCAGGCGTCGCAGATGTCGATTCAACAGCTTATCTTGGGTATTCAAACTCAATTGCGACAGCATTAGTGGCTATTTCAGCACCTATTTTAGGATCTATCGCTGATTTTAAGAATTTCCGAAAACCAATGTTCACAGCATCAACTTTAATCGGTATTGTAGCCGTCTTATTCATGGCTTTCATGCCAGGTGGTCAATCAAACGCCATTTGGATTGGTTTACTACTGTTATATATTGTTTCAAGTATTGGTTTTAGTGCCGCGAACGTTTTCTACGACGCTTCATTACTCGATGTCACATCGAACCGAAGAATGTCACAAGTTTCAAGTACTGGTTTTGCTATGGGGTATATTGGAAGTACGATTCCTTTTTTAGGCATTATTTTATTAATATTAAACGTAGACAGCCTTCCATATACAACCGACCAGATCACTCGCTTTAGTTTCATCTTAACTGCCGTTTGGTGGTTTGTCTTTACAATCCCTTATTGGCGTAACGTGAATCAACTAACAAGTATTGAACCTTCTGAAAACATTATTAAAAGTAGTTTCATAAAGTTAAAAGATACGCTTCTAAATGTTCGTTCAAATAAAAATATCTTTTTATTCTTATTAGCCTACTTCTTATATATTGATGGTGTGGGCACAATTATTAAAATGGCGACTGCCGTCGGTGCAGATATCGGACTATCATCGACAGTCATGATTGTCGTTTTGATGATCGTTCAAGTCGTAGCCTTCCCTTTCACCATATTATATGGGTATCTATCTAATAAATTTGGTGACAAGAAAGTTATTTATTTAGGAATTGTGACTTATATCGGAATTTGTATTTATGCGTTAACACTAAAAACAGAGATGGACTTCTTTATTTTAGCCGTCCTTGTTGGAACAGCCCAGGGTGGAATTCAATCATTGAGTCGTTCGATGTTTGGTAAATTAGTACCCGATAAGAAAAGTAACGAATATTTTGGTTTATACAACGTATTCGGGAAGTTTTCTTCTATTATCGGTACAAGTTTAGTAGGAATAATCGGTCAAGCAACAAACAATACCTTAAATGGTGTCTTTGCTTTAATTGTATTATTTGTTATAGGTGGTCTATTACTCATTCCTGTTCAAGAAAAAGCAATCGTCGCATAAAAAGTAAAAAAGAGAACCTATTGACTTCGAAAAGGAAGTTCAGTGGGTTCTCTTTTGTTCGTTTATTTAAAAGTTACAGCTACTCCAAAGTGATCGCTGACTATCGGTTCTTTTTTGCCATCGAACACGACTCGATACGATTCAACTTCTCTTGCGTAATCTGTAAAGACATAGTCAATTCGTTTTTCATCGGTGTGCCCTTCCCATCCGTCAATATCACTTAAAACAGTCGCTGAGCCAATTTTCTCATCAGCTTCGACATAAGTATCTAAAAGTTGTGGAGCCGTCTCTTGCATGTATGCATAGCCCTCATCTTTCACAGTCGCTTCATTGTTAAAGTCACCCATTAAAAGATGAATTTGATTCCTTCCGGCATCTATATGTTGAAGTGTTCGATCCCATTCCTTTTTAAATGAAGACGTTCCTGTTGGACTTAACCACCATGAATAGTGGCATGAAAATACGGCCCATTCTTGTTCTTCAAGCGTCATCGTGCCTTTTAAAACTCTTCTTGTTAAATAATTCGAATAATCAGACGTATCCGATACGAGAATGCTTTCTGAGGTAAAAGGAACTTTAGATAAAATAGCTACTCCTTCATCATATTTGTCATATCCTACATGATTCGCTGTCCAGCTCCAATAATACGTTTGCCCACGTTCTTTTAGTAAACGAACAAGTAAAAGAGCAAAATTATCTTCTTTTATAGCAACCGACTGGCTTTCACCGGATGGTTTGATGAACAAGCCATCCTCTACCTCTTTCGCTGCAATCGTTTGATTAATTTCTTGAAGAGCAATCATGCGAAAATCTTCTTCGGCAATAAAATCAGCTATTTGCCCTAATTTCACTTCTGGCTCTTCTTCTATCCATGCATGAGTATTCAAAGTTAAAACCTTCATTTGTTTCTCCAATCTAAAGTATCTTTATTTGATTGTACCAATTTCTCCTAAAGTAGTAACATCTTCTGTTTGAGTTAAATCAAATGTTTGGTTTTCAGTTAAGTTTGTAAAGACTACTAGAATAGATGGATCTTTTCCAGCTTTCTTAATCGTTTCAAGGTTCATTTCAGCTAGTTTCTCGCCGGCCACAATTTCTTGTCCTTCTTCAACAAAGATCTCGAATCCTTCACCATCTAGTTCAACTGTATCAATTCCCATATGAACAAGTACTTCAATACCACTTTTCGTCTCAATACCAATTGCATGTTTTGTTGGGAAAATGCTTTGAATTGTTCCGTCTACTGGTGAAGCAACATCATTTACTGAAGGGATAACCGCAAAACCGTCACCCATCATTTTTTGTGAAAACACAGCATCGTCTACTTCAGTAATCGAAACAACTTTTCCAGCTGCGACCGTTTGAATAACTGTCTCTGATCCATCTGTCTCAACAGGTGTTTCTTCTGTCACTTCAGCATTTTCCTTAAGTCTAGGTCCAGGAATAGGCGTGTTAGAGTTAAGGACATCCATGATATCTGATTTTAAAACATCTGCTTTTGGACCATACACGGCTTGAACACCTTTATTTTTCTTTACAAGTCCCATAGCCCCTGCTTTTTTCCAATCGCCTTCGTCACCGACTGCATCTATATTATCGACTGAAACTCGTAAACGAGTCATACATGCATCGACATCTGTGATATTATCTTTTCCACCTAATAAGTGAATAATATCATACACTTGCTGTGTCGCATCTACGGGTTCACCGTTATCAGAATCTGCTTCGCCACCTTCGTAATTTCCATTACGTCCAGGAGTAGCGTAGTTGAATTTTTTAATAAAGAAGTTCGCAATGAAGTAAGTGATTACTCCAAATAAAATCGTTACCCATACAAAGTTAACGAGGTCCATTCCTAAACCTGCTCGAACTGCCAATGGTGTACGAGTCAATAACTCGATATTTCCGAATGAATGGACGCGCAAGTTTACAATGTCTGCCATTGCAAAAGCTGCACCTTGGATAACGGCGTAAATAGCGTACAAAGGCATCGCTGCAAACATAAACATAAACTCTAATGGTTCAGTTACCCCTGTTAAGAAAACTGCTAGTGCAGCTGATACATACATTGATTTATGCGCTTGACGCTTATCTTTATCAACGTTTTTATACATCGCAAATGTTAGACCCATTAATATTCCAGATGATCCAATCATTTGTCCTACTTTAAAGCGAGCAGGTACAACGTTTTCAATTAGTTGTTGATAAGTTGCTGTGTCTCCAGCAGCATCTAAGTTAATTAAGTCTCTTACCCATGCTAACCACAATGGATCTTGGCCAAATACCATTGTTCCTTGTTGTGCACCCGTTAATACTTCATACGCTCCACCAAGTGGTGTGTAGTTAATTGGTATGGTTAACATATGGTGTAAACCAAATGGTAACAGTAGACGTTCAAGGGTACCAAATAAGAACGGTGCGAGGATTGGTGCCGTGTCTTGTGATTCCGCAATCCAAACCCCAAAGCTGTTAATACCAGTTTGAATAAATGGCCAAACAATCGCTAATACAATTGAAGCGATAAGAGACCATAAAATAACAACGAATGGTACAAATCGTTTCCCGTTAAAGAACGATAAGGCATCCGGTAATTTTCTATAATTATAGTATTTATTAAAAGCCATTGCTCCCATAAATCCGGCAATAATTCCTACGAATACACCCATATTTAATGCTGGTGCTTCTAATATACTAACGAAATACCCATCAACTGGGATTTCCGCTCCAAACAATGTTTGAGTTACAGCGCCTGGATCAGCTAACATGTCACCCGTTACACCAAAAATTGCTCCAGTAATACGGTTAATTAGAATAAAACTGATTCCAGCAGCAAATGCTCCACCAGCTCTATCTTTTGCCCAGCTACCACCGATTGCTAATGCAAATAAAATATGTAAGTTCCCGATAATTGCCCAACCAATATTTTCAATGACACTTCCGATTGAAATTAAAGCTTGCATATCAGGACTTATAAGAGGAATTGAGCCTCCAATACTAATCATTAATCCTGCGGCTGGCATAACAGCAATAACACCCATTAAAGCCTTCCCGAATTTTTGCCAAAACTCAAAATTAAATATTTTCTTCATGTTTTTCTCTCCTTTATCTATTTATCAAATGTTGTTGCTATAAATCATAATTTAATCACATAAAGTCAATTCTGGGTACACCTCACCCTCAGTCTCGTAATATTTTTTAAAGTATCAATGCTTAAATATACTGTAACTTCTGTCTGATAAACAAGTGAATTATCTTTTCTCATACAGATACTCCTTACAGTACGATTCGAATTTAAACCGATATTCAATAAAAGAATACAGTCGTCGTTTCCAAAAGCATTTTTAAACAAACGCTTGCATAGAATTTGTGCTTGTAAAACACGACCTTAAAGAAACCTCATATACTACACAGAGAACAAATAAAGGCCCGGGTAAGGTTAAACCAAAGATACCGTGCTAACATCAATATTTTTTATTATTTATAGAATGTCTTTAATTAAATCCTTTAATTGTTCGTTACGTGCATATGAAGCTTGTGTACCATTACGTTGGACACTGTCAGAAGCTACAATATTTGCTAGTGCAACCGATTGCTCTAATTGTAACCCATTTGCTAGTCCAAATGCAAAACTTCCACAAAATGCATCACCAGCTCCTGTTGTATCCACAACCTTCACTTTTTTTGTTGGAATGTTTTGAACTTCTTTCATCGAATCAGGCATATAGAAATAAGAACCTTTATCCCCTACGGTTACTAAAATATTTGTTGCGGTTTCTTTAGCAAAAGTTTTAATTAATTCAATAATATCGTCATTTTCAATATTTAACATAGTCTTAGCAAGATAGACTAATTCATGCTCATTTGGGACTAGCCAGTCTGTATAATCCAATAAGCCATCTATTAATTTAGCAGCAGGTGCTGGATTTAATATCGTAATCGCATCAGATTCTTTTCCTTTTTTGAATCCTGTTAATATTGCATCTTGAGGATTTTCTAATTGTGATAACACCACATTTGGTTTCGGTAATTCAGCAAAAGCTTCTTCAACGAGTTCAGGTGTCACATGATTATTTGCACCTGGAACAATAACAATTCGATTATCCCCATCTTCTTCAACCCAAATAGCCGCTACTCCACTGCTTTCATTCTCAATAACTTTTACATGATCTGTTCGAATCCCCTCTTGTTTGTAATGGCTTAACCACTGTTCTCCATAAATATCATCTCCAACAGCAGTTATAATAGAAACTTCTGCTCCTAAAAGTTTCGCCATCACGGCTTGATTCGAGCCTTTCCCACCAAATCCTTGTTGGAAATTACGACCAATAACCGTCTCACCTTTTCCAGGTGTTCTACCTAAGTATGTTGTTAAATCAATGTTGTTGCTTCCTACAACAATAATTCTTACAGAGTTTTTCACGTCTAATCCCCCTAATTTATGTATAGCTACATTTTACATGAAAAGCGAGCAATTCATTAGCCTTATTTTCAACATTTTATGATAGAATGATAAAAAAACTTAAGGAGAAGCCTATGGAACAAGTCGAACGGTTATTATCTTATATGAAAACAATTGGTTCAAATTCAACAATTCAAGAGAAACAAACTCGTCATCGGTTGAAATTAATAGAGTCTTTTAAGATTATCCCTGGTAGTAAAGTCTTAGAAATAGGCTCTGGGCAAGGTGATACAACGGTGGTCTTAGCTGATTATGTTGGTGATCAAGGACATGTAACAGCGATAGATATTGCCTCACCGGAGTATGGTGCACCTTTAACGTTAAAACAAGCGACAGATTATATTGCAGCATCCGAAATTGGGCATCGTATTTCTTTTTTATTTGAAACAAATATTTTAGATGACACCTTTAATGAAAAATTTGATGTCGCCATTTTATCGCATTCCCTCTTTTACTTTAAATCTTATCAAGAATTATCCGACTTATTTGAGAAGTTAAAGACCATTTGCAACCGAATTTGTTTGGCTGACTGGGATTTAGATTACAAAGATTTATCTCAAGCTGCCCATGCTCAAGCTATATTACTCCAAAGCTTATTTGCAGAGTACAACAAATCTGAGAACAATATTCAATTAACCATTACAAAAGAAATCATTACCGATCTACTTATCCATGCAGGATGGGAAATAGAATATACTGATGTAGTGGATGCTAGTACTCTTGATGATGGAAAATGGGAAGTTGCTATAACCAATGATCTTGATGTTAAGGAGATTCAAGAACTTTTTACGGCTTATAAGAAACAAATGAATCGTGCAGTAGAGTTATCAGGAATAAACTCTTTAAACAGCTTTGTTATAACAGCTTCTTGTACTTGAGTCTTACAACTGGGTAATAAACTTATTCATTCATTATTATTACTAGACCAACCAAAAAACCATCCATTCTCCAGAATAAACATGAAGAATGAATGGTTTTATTTGTTATACTGTAAATTAGTTAGTCTTTAACTGATCTTCTATGCCTAGCAGTTCATCTGTAGACACTTTAAAAAAAGTAGCCAATTTAATTAAATTTGCTCCACTAATACTCAATTGATTTTTTTCCCATCTGCTGATCGACGCCTGCGTAACACTGATTGCATCTGCTAGTTCTCTTTGTGACATATTCTCGTTGTTTTTACGTAAGTCTGAGATTTTCTTCATCAAAGCCACCTTCTTTCCCCAATATTGCAAAAACTCTTTCTTACTTAATTATACACTAATGCATTACTATCGCAAACATAAGACTTGAATAATATTCATATTTTTTTAACTTTTAAAAAACAGTATTGATTTTATACATTTATTAGGTTAAACTAAATGGAATACATTGACATATAGAGGAGGTGGGATTATGTCCCCTGGAAGACGCATCCGTTATTTACGTGAGCATAATAATCTCAGCCAAAAACAACTTTCAACTGATTTAGGATATAAAACCTACACAACAATCTCAAAGTGGGAAGCTGGAGCGAGCCTACCACCTGGAAAAGATTTAAAAAAACTTGCTGAATACTTTAAAGTTTCGACAGATTACATATTAGGTTTACAAGATTATACTTCATTAAATTATTATAATACAATTGAGCATTTTACAGATATTGAATACATAGAAGATTTGACACCAGAACTACCACTAGAGGAACAAACTAGAGGTATAGTACGTGTCGCAAATAATATCATCCAAGATACTGGAGACCATTATTTTATCGTAAATGTGAATACAGAATCAATGAACCGAGTCATTCCAAAAAAAAGCAAAGTCGTTCTCCGTATTTTCAAAGAGTATGATTCTGTTCAGTTAAAAGATAACGATATTGTAGTTGTGCAGTATAATGGTCAATATAAACTGAAACGTTATGTTGAAACAGATTCTTTTCATCGATTAGAAGTTGAGTCATTTGATGATTCTTTTGAACCGATTATATTAACGGAACAAATTACAAAAGAAACTATTTTTATTGGTAAAATTATTTTTGTCTATAATATTTTAGATTAAAAAAAGCTCCTACTTGTATTCTTATTATTACAAAATACAAGTAGGAGCTTTTTTTACTATCTTCTATTTAAATCAACCACTGAACCACTGTCTAAATAGACGATTGCTTCAGCAATGTTTGTAACATAATCTCCGATACGCTCTAAATGCATTCCGATAAATGAATAATCTGAAGCCACATATACTGCATCTGGATTATCAATCATTGAGTTTACGGATGTATAACGTAAGTTATTATATAACTTGTCTACTTCTACATCACGTTTGGCAATTTCAGATGCTGCTGCAACATCAAAGTCAACGAATGCATCAATAATATCGCTTGCCATCTCTGCTACAATTTCAGCCAATTCTTTAATAAGCGCTTCCAATTCTGGATCGCTTTTTTTATCTTCAATATTAATTGTGATCACTGCGATATTTTCGGCGTGGTCTCCCATTCGCTCTAAATTCGAAGATGCTTTTAGCACAGCGATAATACGTCTTAAATCGCCTGCGTTTGGTTGTTGCATTGCGATGATTTCTTGACATTTTCGATCAATCATATGTTCCGTATCATTGATACGAAAATCGCCTTCAATCACCTCTTGAGCTAATTCAATATCATGTGTTAAAAAAGCCTCCACTGATTTTGAAATACCTCTATTTACGAGAACGCCCATCGCTAATAATTCACGTTGTAATTCAGCTAAATTTTGGTCAAAAACAGTCCTCATATTAACCTCCCCTTTTCTAATTAATCTAGGATTATTATACCTCGAAAGACTAAATAGAAAAAGAGGAAGCTACTAAAAGGCAGAAATAAATTTACACAATATTTACAATTATTGAATGTACACTGTTTCCTTTTTGTTAATTCACATTTTCATTTAAATACGACAGCAATTCTTTCTTTGCTTCTAGGAAAGATGGTTCAAATATTATATTCTCTAGATCCGTTGACGCAAAATCTACCTCTAGACTATGGATAATGGTTCCAGGCTGACCTGAAATAACGTACACACGATCGCACAAAATTAATGCTTCATCTACATCGTGTGTAATTAATAAAGAAGACCAACCTACTCGTTCTCGTGTATGAATAAACCATTGATGTAATTGGCGACGTGTAAAAGCATCCAATGCACTAAAGGCTTCATCAAGTAAAAGCCATTCTCGACGAAAAGCAGCTGTTCTTAAAAAGGCAATTCGTTGGCGCATCCCACCACTTAAAGCATGTGGATAATGATTGGCCCATTCTTCCATTTTAAATTGCTGTAACAAATTCATCGCTAATTCACGTGCTTCATCTTTCTTGTCTCCAGCGACAATACGAGGTAACATAATATTTTCCAAAACAGTATAGTGGTTATATAACATATCTTTTTGAAGCATATAACTGATCTTACCTTTTATATCTTCTGAACCATCTACTGTAATTTCGCCTTCTTGTAAAGGAAGTAATCCAGTAATTAGCTGGAATAATGTTGTTTTACCGACTCCACTTCTTCCAATAATCCCTACTGTTTCACCTTTTTTAACTTGTAAGTTAATCTCTTTTAAAACGTGATGGTTTTCATAAGAGAAACCTACATTTTTTACGTTTAACATTTAATCACCCAAATATTTATTTGTAAATAAGTCTGTCTCGGTTAGATCTTGATTCACTAACTCATTTTCATATAACCAATTGTAAAAAGTATCCCATCTATTTTTGTCTATATGGCCCCACTCTTCAGGTGTTTCGGCATAGTGTTGGTTAATCCATTCTTGAGAAGCAAGTACAAAGTCTCTTTGTTCTGAAAGTTCTGGTGCATTTTCGATTAAAATATCAACAGCTTCTTCCGGGTTTTCCATTGTATATTGGTAACCTTTTTTGATAGCTTGCATAACTGCTTCTGCTTCTTCCGGCTTATTTTCAAGATACGCATTATTGGCAATAATAACTGGAGAATAGAAGTCAAGTTCTTCAGCATAGTCGGTCAAGTAAAAGAAATTCGTTGGCACATCTTGGTATTCAGCCATAACACCATCCCATGCATAGTAAATCCACGCTGAATCAAACATATCATTGGCTAAACCAATAACCGAATTATCGGCTTGATTCGGCACACGCTGCACATCCTCAAAATTCCCACCATCTGCTTCTACAATATGCTGTACAATGGCAGTTTCTATCGGCTCATTCCATGTGCCGTATGATTTTCCAGCTATATCCGCTGCAGCATCAATTTCTGCATCAACATGTGACATAATACCTGATGTATTATGATTTAGAATGGTCCCTACAACAGTAACTGGTAGCCCTTGTTCAAACGGTGCGGCAATTGTATCTTGAAAACTAATACCAAATTCGGCATTTCCAGAACCAACTAATTCAGTCCCTCCGCCCTCAGGTGGTCGGCGAACGGTTACATTAACGCCTGCTTCTTCAAAGAAACCCATCGCTTCAGCTACAAATATCCCCGTATGATTTGTATTTGGAACCCAGTCTAAAATCAAATCAATCGTCGCCTCTTCATCTTCAGAAGCTGTATCCCCTTGACAAGCAGATACAAACAACACAGCTGATAATAAAAATAATGCCAATACTACATTTTTCATTTTTTTCATAAATAAACATCCTTTACTTAACATTTTTATATTCCCAAGGTGTGACTTTTCGTTCAATTAAACTAACAATACCTAATAACAGCAAACTAACAGTTGAGATAACAATAATTGCTGCAAACATATTGTCATAAGAAAAAGCATTTTTTGCTCGAATCATATAGACACCTAAGCCTTCAAAACCACCTAGCCACTCTGCAATAACAGAGGCAACAAAAGCATACGACACACTAATTTTTAACCCACTAAAGAAAAACGAAAGACTCGATGGCAGTTTAACATGGTATAAAATTTGGCGATCATCTGCTCCCATTAATTTCAACAAGTTCACTGCATCTTTATCGACGGAAGCAAAGCCTTCCAATATATTAATCACAATTGGAAAAAGTGTCGTTAAGATAACGAGCACAACTTTTGGCAGCATGTCGTACCCTAACCACAATACTAATATAGGTGCGATCGCTACTGTCGGAATTGTTTGGCTGACAATTAAATATGGATAAAGTGCTCGACGAACTAACTCAAACCGATCCATACTTACAGCTAAAATAAAGGCTAACAACACCCCAAAAAACAAACCGACTAATGCCTGAACAAGTGTAATCCAACTATTATATAAGAGCACCTCTCTTTGTGAAATGAGTGCGGATAAGATTTCAAGTGGTGTTGGTATAATAAATTGTGGCAACCAACCGTATATCCCAGCAATTTGCCAGAGGACTAAAATGACTAGTCCCAGCAAAAGTGCAATATAGTTACTTGCGAAACTTTGCAGTTTTTTCATCTGTTGATAGCACCTGACCTTCAGCTTTATATCGTACTTTTATATTCGCAAATATTTCTGGATGCTGCTTCCCTGCTATCTCAATCACACCTTTTATAATATCCATACACTCATCGTAATCCCCTTCAATGGTTGTTTCGAATGAAGATACGAAAAAATAGTCCGTTCGTGATTGAATATAGGCAATAACTTCGTCTACAACTTTTAACGTATTTTGTTCACTTGAACTTAACGGTAAAATTTGAATAGCAATACTACAATTTGACATAAAAAAGACCCCCAAATATATTTTATATTTAGGGGCAAAACGGTTTAACAACGACCCGTATGAAAATAAAAAACCAAAACAAAGTTCGCACTTGTTTTGGGTATCTCATAATAGTCATTCATATATTTCCCTACGACAGCATTACCTGTGTCAGGTTCGTGAGTATAATCTCAGCTTCGAAAAGCACCCCAAATATTTTCTATTTAATTTTCACAAGTTAGTATAGCATAGTTCTTACCAATTGCAAATTATCCGATATTTTGTTTAAGATGGTTATATTAAACAAAAGGAGTGTTTCTTATGATCACGAATATTCAGAAGAAAGATTACCAATTCGTTAAAAGGTATCAATGGCTTGGTATCCTAGTTGTTAGTTTGCTTTCGATTCCCCTACACTTTGCTTATGAATGGACGGGTAAAAACTTTGTCGTCGGACTCTTCAGTCCAATCAACGAAAGTATTTGGGAACATTTAAACCTTGTTTTTTGGCCAATATTAATTTGGTGGGGAATCGGTTATATTATTTTTAGAAAAAAGAAACAATTATCCTTTGAAAAATGGCTCCCTGCAGCTGCGACTTCAACCTTCGCAAGTATGATTTTTATCGTTGCTTGGTACTATATTTGGGCCTTTGCTTTGAATATAGAATCTTCTTTTACTAATTTGGCTTCTTTATTTATCGCTGTTCCAATCAGTCAACTTATTGGGATTCATTTGTATAAGGTGATTAAACCACGAACTATTTATGTTATCTTGAGCAGTCTATTTATTATACTCGCTGGTGGAGCATTTATTTGGTTTACAATCAATACACCTGTATTACCTATTTTTATACCACCAAATTAGAAAAGGAATGGTATATGACAAAAATATTTATAACGGGACTTTCTGGTGTTGGTAAATCATCTGTTTTAAATCATTTGAAAGAGAAAGGGTATCCGACATTTGATTTAGATTATGGCTATATCATACAACAAGATGGTGAACCATTCATTGATGAAGAAAAAGTCTTTGCGCTGATTAATAACCAAAACTATTCGCATCTTTTATTAGCAGGAACGGAGTCCAATCAAGGTGTTTTCTACAATCACGTTGATTATATTATCTTACTAGAAGCACCATTAGAGACGATGCTCGAGCGTATTAAAACACGAACGACTAATCCTTACGGAAAAGAAAAAAGGGAGCGTGAAGCGATTATTCATCATTATTATGACGTTTTACCTCTGCTCCGAAGAAGGGCTACGCTAACGATTGATACATCGGTGCATTCGATTGAAGCTGTTAGTAACCAAATTGAACAATTGCTCAAGAAATAAGTCTTTGCATTTTAACTGTCCTTTAATCTAGTAGCTCTTGAACATATATACATATCAGCCTATAATGTATATATTAATAAACGATTGGAGATTTGCCATTGAAAACGAAAGATATAACAATTACTTCGATGCTTATTGCCGTTTTGGTTGTCTGTTCACAGCTATCTGTACCGATAGGACCTGTTCCAGTAACCTTACAAACTTTAGCTGTTTTATTGATCGGATTTTTACTTTCACCAAAAAATGCACTCTTTGCAACAGTCGTTTATACTGTCATGGGCTTAGCTGGTTTACCAGTTTTTTCAGCTTTTAGTGGTGGTTTACATTCGATTCTGATGCCTTCTTTTGGCTTCGTGATAGCATTTATTCCTGCTTCTTTTGCTCAAGCTAAATATCTATCGAAAGTGAATGCATTAGAAACCAAACATTTAGTGATCTCTGGATTAATTAACTTTATTATTACCTATGCTATTGGTATACCCTATATGGCTTTTATACTCAATATCTATATGAATGCACAAATGGGGCTCGTTGCTATTTTAATGGCAGGAATGATTCCTTTTATTCCTGGTGATTTAATTAAATTATTTACTGGAGTGGTCATGGCAAAACGTCTACTTCCGGTTATTCAAAAGAGATTTGCCACAATCTAATTTCATCCTTAAAACTGCAATTTCCTCTTGTTGGAAATGCAGTTTTATTTTGAAGTTTTTTATAGATGCTTGTGTGTTATAATGAACAAGATTGTTTAGCACATGATTATTTTTTAATACCCAAGGAGGTGATAAAATGAGTAAAGAAGAACAATATGCTGTATTGGTCGATGCTGAAAACATTTCTCCAAATTATATTCATATTATATTTGATGAGGCTTCAAATTATGGTGTGACGACTTATCGTCGAATTTATGGAGATTGGACAAACACACGAAACAATGGTTGGAAAGCCACTTTATTGGAAAATTCAATTACACCAATTCAGCAGTATAGTTATACCGATGGAAAGAATGCTTCAGATAGCGCGATGATTATTGATGCAATGGATATTTTATATACAAAAAATGTCGATGGTTTTATCATCGTTTCTTCGGATAGTGACTTTACACGCTTAGCTTCTCGGTTACGAGAATCAGGAATGAATGTGATTGGTATGGGTGAAAGTAAAACCCCAAGTGCCTTTATTTCTGCATGTAATAGTTTTAAATATTTAGATATTCTTTATCAAAATATTCAATCGGAAGAAGATGAAGATACTTTTGTCGCTACAAACGAAAGCAACAAAAGTAACCAAAACTTCCAAATTCAATCAAAAGATGTTAAGAAAAAGAATGAATTAAATAGACAACGTTATAACTATGTTAAGAAATCAAAACAAAATGGTCAGAACAAACAAAATAATTCGTCTAAAATTCAGCCTCAAACAAAATTAGCGACCATTCGCAAAGCATTAAAGACAATTATTATAGAAAATTCTGATGATGAGAGTTGGATTTCATTAGCAAACTTAGGAAATCATTTATCTAAACGATTCCCAGACTTTGACGTTCGAAACTATGGACATAAAAAGTTAGTTACTTTTGTACAATCTTTAGAAGATTTTGAAATTGAGCGTCGCTTAGTTTCATCAGATGGCATTACGAAACAACTATTTGTCCGAATTAAATAAACACGAAAATTGGTTATTAGTCGATTTCATCTTATTTCGACTGATAACTTTTTTATTTTTATCATTTTATACACGAAAAGCCGTGAATCCAATTTTCTTTAAAATGGGTTCACGGCTTTTTTTACTGGCTTCTCTCTTCTACAAACTTCTTAATACGTTTCATACCTTCAGCAAATGTTGCTTCATCTGTTGCGTAGGAAATACGGATACAGCTTGGTGCACCAAAACTTGATCCGACTACTGTTACAACGTGTGCTTCTTCAATAAGCGCTAAACAGAAATCATCGACTGTTTCGTAACCGGTCATTTCTGCCGCTCCACGTACATCTGGGAATAAATAAAATGCCCCTTGTGGTTTATGTGGTAATTTGAATCCTGGAATTTCATTCATTAAATCATACGCTTTATTTAATCGTTGCTCAAACGATTTGCGCATCTCTTCTACTTCACCAGCTTCATTGTTGTAAGCAGAAATTGCGGCATACTGACTGATTCCTGTTGGGTTTCCAGTAGATTGAGATGCAAACTTAGATAAAGCTGCCATCACTTTTTTATCGCCTAACGCATGCCCTAAACGCCAACCTGTCATCGCGTATGTTTTTGAAACACCATCGACTATGATTGTTCGCTCCTTTATTTCATCCGGTAAAGCTGAAAATGAAATGGATTCATTGCCGTTGTAAACGAGGTGTGAATAGATCTCATCTGCGATAATAAATAAATCATGTCTTACTGCCCAGTTTCCAATCGCTAAAAGCTCATCTTTTGTATAAGTTGCTCCTGTGGGATTTGAAGGTGTGTTAATTAATATGCCCGTCGTTTTATCCGTACGGACAGCTTCTAGATCATCTACTGTAATTTTGTACTGGTGATTGACATCCCCTTCTACAAATACAGGTACACCTTCTGCTAACTTGATTTGTTCTGCAAATGTTCCCCAAAACGGGACTGGTAGTATAATTTCATCTCCAGCATCAATCAATACTTGCGTTAAGCCATATAGAACGTTTTTAGCTCCGGCACCAACGAACACTTCACTTGGGTCATACTTAACTCCTGTAGAACGTTCGTGTGCATCAACAATTGCTTGTCTGAGTTCTGGCAAACCATTTACGTTTGAATAGTGGTCGCCCGTGTGATTCTTTATAGCATTGACAGCTTCATCAGAAATATAATCTGGCGTATTAAAATCTGATTCGCCAACAGTCAGTGAAATAATATCAATCCCTTGTGCTTTTAAATCGCGCGCTTTTTGAGAAGCACTTAGTGTAGCTGATTCTGCGACTTCATTAATTCTGTTTGATAATCTCATCATTTATCACTCCTATATTTAAAACTAAGTTTCGATAAAATTCTTCTTAGTATTATACCATTAAAGTTAGAAAAACTCTCATTCTTTTCAAATAAAAGAGGTTGTCTAAGAATACGGTCAAAAAACTACCTAATATAGGTAGCTTTTTGAATACTTTATCTTTTTATCTTTCGGTAATACGACCACTTCGATAAGCCTGAAGTAATTCTTTTAAAACGTTAATTTGTTCGATTAGTTTGCGACCCACATCGGTCTCTTCGATTTTTCTACGCTCTAATTCACGATCTACGACGCGACGAGTGGATACAATATCTGATTCATTCTTAATAGCGTCTTCTCTTGACGTAAATGGTTGATGCGCAACTAATTGTAGACCATATGAGTTGTTTAGAAGCGTGTAGCCGCCTAAGCCTGTTGTGCCTTGGTAAGCTTTCGAATAGCCTCCATCAATCACCATTAAGCGTCCATTTGCTTTGATTGGGTCTTCTCCAGCCTTTTCTTTAACAGGTGTGTGGCCGTTTATAATATGGCCGGATTCAAGGTTGACTTCAAAATTTTCTAGAATAGATAAAACAATGTTTTCGTCTTCTCTTAATTCATAATAAGGATTTTTTGTCTCACCATGCGTTTCTTTATCCTTAATGTAATATCGTTCAAACGTCGTCATCTCCGTCTTCCCAAATAAGGGGGATGCTGGGCCCGTCCACAAGTACCAGATCAGATCAAGATTATCAGTATTATCGGATCGTTTACGATTTATATAGCCTTTGCGCACGGCTTGATCAAACATGTCGAATAGTGTTTTCCCTTGATATGTTTTTCCACCAATGGTTGCTGACATTAATGAGCCATCGTTCTTTAATGGTACACAACCATGGAATAATAAGTTTTCATTATAAATTAAGTACATGCTGCCTTTATTCACTAGGAATTTAACATGTTCTTTTAAGCGATCTGAATTCATAAAAGAATAGACTAAGCGTTCCACTACTGCCTCTTCTTCCGGTGTTAATTGATACGGATTATCCGGGTCAATTGTTGGGAAATTAAAATGATTTAAGGGGTAAATCTTTCCATTCATTTTTATGGTTTGTTTCTCATAATCAATTTTATCCAGTAATAAACGATGTTCCATTTCAAAGTCTGAACGTCGCATGATAATTTCAGCTTCTAACTTAAATTGAATGACAGACATTGCTTCTTGAATTTTTGCTAATTGACTACTTTCATCGCTATACTCCGCCTTATTTGGATCCATCTTCGGTTTATAGTTTGAGTTCTTCGTCTTTGGATAGGTCGTTTCAGCAAAAGTCAATAAATGCCTTAGTGAAATCCCATAGGCATCTTCTATAATCTCTAAGTTGTCATAGCGTGCACTAATACGTAAAACGTTCGCAATACACACTTTTGAACCTGCAGCTGCTCCAATCCACAAAGCATCATGGTTTCCCCATTGAAAATCTAGGGAGTGGTGTCTAATCAAGCGATCCATAATTTTATCCGGGAATGGTCCACGGTCATAAACATCTCCTAAGACATGTAAATGATCGACAACTAAGCGCTGAATTAATAAAGATATTGCCTCAATAAAATCACGTCCACGATCTAATTCTATAATGCTTGTAATGATTTCATTATAGTAATCATCTTTGTTCATGAATTTGTCATCACGCGATAATAATTCTTCAATAATATAGGCAAATTCATCCGGCAATGCTTTACGAACTTTTGAACGTGTATATTTTGATGCTGCAAATACACATAATTCGATTAAACGATTTAATGTAATGCGATAAAAATCGTTGACATCGTCCGTTCCTAATTCTTTATGAATTAACTTTAGTTTGTCTTTTGGATAATAAATAATCGTTGCTAAAGTATCCATTTCTTTTGTACTTAAGCGACCGTAAAATATCTCTTTTATTTTTTCTTTTACGTTCCCGGAACCATTTCGAAGTACATGTTGAAAAGCTTCGTACTCTCCGTGTAAATCACTGACGAAGTGTTCTGTTCCTTTTGGTAAGTTTAAAATTGCTTCTAAATTTATAATTTCAGTCGTTACAGCAGCCACGTTTGGAAAAGTTTTCGAAAGCATCTTTAAGTACTTTTCTGACGCCATGTTCATCCCCCTATCATAGTTACCATGTTTATGTAAGTATATCTATTCACAATTTACTATATGTCTATTCTATCATAGGTTTGTGTATATTTCTCTAACAATTTTCTGAGAAAAAATTTTAAAACCCCTTGTAGCTAGATTAATTCTAACTACAAGAGGCTTCTTTCAATTTATATTCATTGCTATATAGCAATTATACTGGAAACTTTTCATCATATTCTTTCATCAATTGTTGCACGTATTCGATATCAGATGGTGTCGAGAAATACTCCCCTTTTACTTTCTGGAAGTTTTCATGCCCACGACCTGTGACCACGACAATTTTACGGCCATTTTGTGTAAATATTGCTTCTCGAATTGCTTCTTCACGATCATCAATCATTTTATATGGAACATTTTTCTTATCAATATGAACAGCAATTGCATTATTAATATCTTCTAGTTCTTCCATATCCGGATGAATCATCGTTAAAATCGCTTCATCTGCATACAAACCTACAATTTCACCAAATTCTTGACGGCGATTGTAAGCTTTTCCACCACGTGCACCGAAAACAGCTGTAATATGGGCATCTGGGTAATATGAACGTAAAGAAGAGTAGAGACTTTCGTAGCTCAGCTTATTATGCGCATAGTCTACAATGGTCGTTAATAAACCATCTTTACTGTCCCAAATTTCCATTCGTCCAGGTACTTTCACATTCTTTAAACCTTCAATCGCATCTTTATGTGGAATTCCTAATGCCGAAGTGGCCGCAATCGCAGCCAATGCATTATCCACGTTAAATTCACCAGGCATACTCAATGTGAAATCTTCGTTAAAATCTGGTCCTTTCACTTTAAAGTGTGCCCCAGAAATTTCAGTTGAAATATCATAACCATAATAATCAGCATCCACTGAGTGAACACTATAATTGTATACATTTTCCGTTTGGTTCGTATAACCTAATACTTTTTGATATAGAGATGAATCAAAGCTTAATACCGCAATTTTTGTTTGCTCAAACATTTTCATTTTCGATTGGAAGTAGTCCTCGAAATCGGTATGTTCAATTGGACTAATGTGATCTTTCGATATGTTTAAAAAGATACCGACGTCAAACTCAATACAGTCTACTCGGTTGTATTTTAAGGCTTGACTAGATACTTCTAACACAACATATTCAAGTCCTGCTGAAACAGCATTCGCCAAATAACGATGTAGTAAAATGGCTTCAGGTGTTGTGTTATTTGCCGGAGTTTCGGCTAAACCATCGAATACTTGTATCGATGAAATAAGTCCACTCGGCTTTTTTCCTTGTTTTTCTAAATTTGTATCGAGAATCGATTTGATAAAATGTGTTGTTGTTGTTTTTCCTTTTGTTCCTCCAACTGCAATTAACTTCAGTTTTGAGGCTGGAGCATTAAAAAATAATTCAGCTAGATAAGGCATCGCTTTTCGAATATCCGAAACGATAAACGAAGAAATGGCGTCTCCTACATCATACTGTTCTTCACTAATATAGCCAATCGCACCACGCTTAACTGCCTCTAGTAAATATTCTTTTTTGAAATTAGCACCTTTACATATAAATAAAGTTCCTGGCTCGACTTCTTTCGAATTATAAGTAAGCCCCTTTACCATTATTTGATCAGATGTTAAATAATCCACATCTTCTAAAAGATCTAATGTGGATAGTAAATCACTGTAAGCTGTTAAGTCATAATGTTTCATTGTCTCTTGTCACCTTTATTCTTCCTACTCATATTTACAAAAGGAAAACCTCTTCAGTTAAATCCTTTTAATAGTTTAACATATTGTGAGGCCTAGAAAAACATTTTACCATTAAAAGTTTTTTATATTTTTAAAGATTGTTTCCTCTATTTATGGATGTGAAGCGATGATGTGCAAGTCACCCATAAACTCCCAGTGGTTGACGTCATGAGGCAATAGGAAATGATCGCCCTTTTCTAATGGGTAAGTTTCTTCGCCTACTTGAATTACACCGTTTCCATCTACGATACTAACTAATGTGTATAAGCCTTCTCTTCTCATTGGCAGAGAACCTTTTACTAACCATTCGTAGACAGTGAAGAAATCATTTGATACAAGCTCTTTCACTTCGTTGTCTTTGATTTTTTGAATCTTGATCTCCGGTTGATTATCTTTATGTGGAATGGTTGAGACATCAATAGATTGTTGGATGTGTAAGTCTCTTAATTGACCCGATGCATCTTTACGATCGTAGTCATACAAACGATATGTTGTATCACTTGATTGTTGCGTTTCTAATACCATAACTCCTGCACCAATCGCATGAACGGTTCCACTTGGTACATAGAAGAAATCGCCAGGCTGAACTTTAATGGAACGTAACAAATCATCCCATTTGCCCGTTTCAATTAATTCACGGTACTCTTCTTCGGTGTTCGCATTATGACCAAACACAATTTCGGCACCTTCATCCGCTGATAAAATATACCAACATTCTGTTTTACCTAGTTCACCTTCATTTGCTAACCCATATGCATCATCTGGATGAACTTGTACAGATAAATCATTTTTCGCATCGATTATTTTTGTTAATAAAGGAAAAACGTCGCCTTCTTGATTGCCAAACAACTCGCGGTTCGTTTCCCATAGCTCAGCTAACGTTTTACCAGCATACTCACCGTTTTTAACGGTCGCTGGACCATTTGGATGCGCACTTATCGACCATTGCTCACCTGTTGTTTCTGATGGAATCGTATAACCGAATTCATCTCTTAGTTTTGTTCCACCCCAAATTTTATCTTGTAAGACACCTTCTAAAAATAATGGCTCCATTTTCTCACTCCACTCTACTTTTTCACTCTTATCGTACAAGAACGCCTCTTATAATTCAAATAATCCCTAAAAAAAGACCCATTCTTAACCTTGCAAGAATGGGTAATTATTTCATAAGTTTAATAGAATGTTCTTATTTAAGATTGTTTATAC
>CAZUZA010000022.1:0-1420 GCA_964624875.1 uncultured Carnobacteriaceae bacterium
GAACGAATAGCTCGCTATTCGTCATTCAACTTTGCTTTGGGTAACGAATGGATACCCATTCGTTCCTCAATTTTATGATAACCAACCACTCACTGACTATTCTCTGCTCCCATTTCACCAAAAAGAACGAATCTAGAAAAATTAAGTGTCATAAATGCATTCGCTTTCAACTCTTGGTAAAATGGGTAAGAATAAACTAGAAGGAGTGAAGAGGATGTACGAATTACACGAGTTGCTGAAACAATTGAAGTCTTACGAATGGATCGACTTAACCCATGAAGTGAATAAAGATATTCCGATTTACCATACGTTTAATCCACTACAAGAAGTTGAAATTTCAAACATCGATAAAGATGGCGTGGAATCAATCGAGTATACGATCGGGAGTTCACACGGAACCCATATTGATGCGCCTAGTCATTTTGTGAAAGGGAAACGAAACCTATCCGAAGTTTCCCAGAAAGAACGCGTTCTTCCACTATATGTCATGCATATCGAAGACAAGGTAAAGGAAGAACCGGGCTATGCAGTCACCGTTGATGATATTAAAGCATTCGAGGCCGAGTACGGGGAACTGCCAGAAGAAAGTCTAGTGGCTTTGTCGACAGGCTGGTACAAGCGCTTTGACGATCCTGAAAAATTCACGAATACCGATGAAAATGACGTGGAACATACACCAGGTTGGTCGATTCCAGCTTTGGAGTATCTAAGTCATACGCGTAATGTGACGGCAATCGGACATGAAACTCTCAATACCGATAGTGGTGTCGAAGCTGCAGAAGCCGGTTTTTTAGACGCACAAAATTATTGGTTACATGAAGACAAATTTCAAGTCGAGCTGCTGGCGAACTTAGACAAAGTACCTGCAGTTGGTAGTATTATCTACATCGGTGTTCCACATATTAAGGACTCGCCTGGATTCCCAGCTGAAATTTATGCGGTTATTCCAAAATAAAAGCTGTATATAGAAGAGGAAGATGGCTATGTTTCTACTCGAATTTCCACAAAATATAATCGGGTATCTCGCCTATTTATATTATGTCAAAGTCAAAAAACAACCATATTATAAATATAAAGATGCCTACGTCACACACGTAAGTGGGCGCTGGGGAGCCATTTCACTCAGTCGCTATATCTTCGCGGATGACATTTACTACAAATCAACGATGATCAAGCACGAATATGGGCACACAATTCAGTCAAAAAGATTATTGCTTCTATATATACCCATTATCGGCCTGCCCTCATTAATCTGGAATCGTCTCTTTCGTAAATACCGCGTTCGTAAACGCAAAAGTTATTACGACTTTTACACCGAATCATGGGCCAATGAACTAGGCGGCTTTGACGGCAAGGTCAACCAATTCAAAAAACGATCTGATCGATAAAACAAATGAAAAAGTGAAGGTGTCTAAAAGCA
>CAZUZA010000022.1:1520-17143 GCA_964624875.1 uncultured Carnobacteriaceae bacterium
AAGCATCCTGCTTAGCCTTTAAGCCCTTTCCGTGTAAAATGGGCTCAAGAGACGGTTAAGATAACGTTAGAAAAGGATGATGAGTATGCAATTCTTTGGGATATTTGCTATTATAGGAACCATTTCATTTTCGATGCAGGGTGGACTAATTGCGATAGAGAAAAAGTACGATTTATTTTCTGTTTATATATTCGGTATAATTACAGCCTTCGGTGGGGGCCTCTTGCGCCATGTCATCATCGGGGAGTCGGATTACGATTTGTGGAATCAACATGGCCTGTTTTATGTGGCAGTCGCGACCGTAACCTTCGTGTTGCTGACTCCGAAACTATTTTTTAAAAGTCGCCCATTTTGGACAAGCGTTTTAGATGCAGTCGGCGTCATCGCCTTTGCGATTGATGGGTCGTTAGCCGCTTTAAATATGGATCTGCCAGCAAGTGCAGTTATTGTAGCTGCGATGTTAACGGCGATGGGAGGTGGAATATTCAGAGATATTCTATCCCAAAGAAAGCCGATTTTCTTGAGTGAAAACATTTATAGTGTGTGGATATTTTTAATCGGACTAATCATCGGGATGCGCTGGGCAACAGCGAATGTCCATTTAATTGTCTTGTTTATTGTCTTTACCACCTTACGACTCGTATCTTACTTTCGTGATTGGAAAATACCATATAGACATTTTTAAAAGACTGAAGAAGCAGCTCTTACATTTCGATGTGAGGGTTGTTTTTTTGTTTTAGCGAAAAATTCAATAAAGTAAACCATTTCATTTTAAAAAACGTCAACTTGATATTGGTTCTAAGCCTTATTTTAGGTAGAATGGATAAGTTATGGTACTTCATATAGAAAAGGAGTTTTAGAGGTTGGAAGCAATAGAATTTTTCTCAATTATAGGGACCATCTCTTTTGCCCTTCAAGGTGCGATTATCGCAATGGAAAAAAGATATGACCTATTCGCTGTTTATATATTTGGAATCACCACTGCATTTGGTGGGGGCGCCTTAAGAGCCACGTTACTTGGTGAATCTGGAAATGAGTTATGGCATCAAGATTTTCCCTTCATTGTCGCGATTATTTCAGTTACAATCGCTCTAATTTTTCCACACCACTTGTTAGTACACAAACGAATTTGGGGCGACATACTAGATGCCGTCGGAATTATTTCCTTTGCTATCCAAGGCTCCATGATCGCTGTTGAAATGAATCTTCCATATGGGGCTGCAATTGTGGCCGCTTTACTCACTGCTACAGGTGGCGGTCTATTCCGAGACATCGTTTCAAAGAGACAATCCATTTTACTGGATGAAAACATTTACGGTTTATGGATTTTCTTAGTGGGACTCATTATCGGAAAAGGTTGGGCATCCACAAACACTGAAATATTACTCGTCTTTTTCATTTTTACAGCACTTCGCATTTTATCCTACAAATACGATTGGAAAGTTCCTTATCGACCAATTTAATACTAAAAAAACAGCTCTCTCATTATTAATAATGTAAGTAAAACTCATATAAAGGCTGATAGTTCACTACTCTCCTAATTATGGTTTATGCTTATTATTGAAATGAGAGGGCTTTTTATATTAAATTCGAGGTATATTGTTGACAGCTATTTATAGTCATGTTATAGTTATCTCGAATTAGAGACAACTTAAAAAACAACAAGACAAATTGACTTTTGACAAATGAATAAGAGATAAATATAGAAGGAGTAATTTAAATGACAAAGACAGAATTATTAGGCATTCATCACGTAACGGCTATCACAGATAGTGCAGAAAGAAACTACGAATTTATTACGGGTACATTAGGTATGCGTTTAGTAAAGAAAACAGTTAACCAAGATGACATCCAAACGTATCACACATTTTACGCAGACGATCAAGGAAGCCCAGGTACAGACTTAACATTCTTCGACTTTGTAGGCATTCCGAAATTTGGTAAAGGGACAAACGGTATTACACGTACAGGTTTACGTGTACCAAATGATGCAGCGATAGAGTACTATTTAGAGCGTTTCGAAGAGTTTGGCGTAAAACATGAAGGTATCCAAGAATTATTTGGCCGCAAAGTTTTACCATTTGAAGAAGAAGACGGACAACGTTACCAGTTATTCTCAGATGAAAATGACGAAGGTATTGCACCAGGTACGCCGTGGAAGAACGGTCCAGTTCCAGAAGACAAAGCGATTTACGGTTTAGGACCAATCGAAATAACAGTTAGTTACTTTGAAGACTTCATCCAATTCTTAGAGCAAGTCTTTGGCTTTGAAACAAAAGTAAAAGAAGATACAGTAGCTGTTTTAGAAGTTGGTAAAGGTGGAAATGGTGGGCAAATTATCTTACGTAAAGATGAAACATCACCAGTAGAGCGTCAAGGACATGGAGCCGTTCACCACGTTGCTTTCCGCGTAAAAGATTCAGATGCGATTAAAGCATGGGAAGCGAAATATAACGAATTAGGTTTAGGACATTCAGGCCATGTGGACCGTTTCTACTTTGAAGCTTTATATACACGAGTAGGTCACATCTTAATTGAACTATCAACAGATGGTCCCGGATTCATCGACCACCAAGAATCATATGAAGAATTAGGTTCAACATTGGCTTTACCACCAGCATTTGAAAATCGCCGTGAGTACGTAGAGAGTGTTGTTCGCCCATTTGATACATCAGATATCAATACAAAATACAAAAACTAGAAAGTAGGCTTTAAATGGTTCATTTTAGTCCAAAAGAACTTAGTGAAAGAGACAACTACAAATTTTTAATCGGTTCGATCATTCCAAGACCGATTGCCTTAATAACAAGTGTCTCTGAAGATGACGTTTTGAATATTGCGCCATTTAGCTACTTTAATATCGTGACCTCGAATCCACCGATGGTTTCAGTTGCTTTACAGCGAAAAAATGGTGAACTAAAAGACACGACACGAAATATATTAGCTAAAAAAGAAGCCGTTATTCATATTGTCGATACCGATAATGTGGTTGAAGCAAACAAAACGGCCGCGAATTTACCGCCAGAAGCGAGTGAATTTGACCAGACAGAGTTTACCCTGACCCCATCCACAACCGTTGAGACACCAAGTCTAAAAGAAACGAAAATTCGATTCGAAGTCGAACTACATCAACATGTTATCGTGGAAAATGAAGGGGCTCCTTCAGCTGATTTGCTGATTTTAAAAATTAAGCAATATCATATTGAAGACGAGTTGTATCACGAAGGAAGAATCGATCCAGTTGGCTTAGCGGCAGTCAGTCGTTTAGCTGGACATGATTATGCAGAAATCGGTAAAATATCTACAATAGCCAGGCCAGAATAAAAGGAGCTGTAAAATAATATGTACGAGTATATTTTTAATGAAGGTAAAGCAGGCAAGCCCGTCTTTATATTGCTGCATGGAACAGGTGGGGACGAGACCAACTTAATGCCAATCGCTCAAGTTTTTGATCCAGAAGCGACGGTTCTCAGTATCCGTGGTAACGTTTCAGAAAACGGTATGAATCGCTACTTCAAGCGTCACGGCGAAGGCCACTACGATGTCGAAGATTTGCACGCTCGTGGGAAAGACCTCAGCGAATTTATCCAAAAGAAAGCTGAAGAGTATAATTTTGCACTCAACGATACCATCTTAGTCGGTTTTTCAAATGGCTCAAACATTGGTATTAACATGCTTTTACACGCTGATTCACCTTTCACCAAAGCGATGTTATATGCGCCAATGTACCCTGTTGAAATAAGTGAAGAACTAACTTTAGATGACGCGAAGATTTTCTTATCCATGGGTGAAAATGATCCAATTGTTCCGAGAGAAGAGAGCGAACGAGTCATTGATATTTTCGCAACGCGTGGAGCAGAAGTTGATAAAGTATGGGTGAACTCACATGAAATTAACGAAAATAACATAATCGCTGGAAAACAATGGTTAGCCAAATTATAAAATAAATAAGTCCCATCAGACTCGAAGTCAAAAATGAGTTTGGTGGGCTTTTTTTGTGCGCATTTAGTGCGTATTTGCTATGCTTTTGATTTTTTAGCTAAATATCCCATCCTAAAAGGAAAAACCCCTGTTGAAGCATGCACTCCAACAGGGGTTCATTACGAATATTCACTAACGTATTCTTATTCTACTAAAGACAAGTATAGCATGTAAAGCAAAAATAAAAAATAGTTTGTGGATAAATTCGCTTATCAGATTTAGGAAATGAAACCAAAGGGCATTAATGCTATAATCAATGCAAATAATAATAATATTGGAGGTCAAATATGAGTAAGCTGATAGTAGATTCAGAAGATTTTGGATACACCCGAGCGATAAACCATGCGATAATCGACGCGCATCAAGAAGGGATCGTTACGTCAGCATCATTAATGACAAACGCACCTGGTTTTGAACATGCTGTAAAATTAGCCAAAGAAAACCCTAAATTAGGTGTTGGCGTGCATCTTGTGCTAACATTTTTAGAACCTTTAAGCGATGATGTCCCTTCTTTAGTTGATCAAACCGATAGCTTTCATCGACCAGAAGCTTACCGACAAGCATACGCAATAGCCGATAAAGAAGAACTCTATAAAGAATGGGATGCGCAAATACAAAAAGTTATTCAAGCAGGGATTCAGCCTACGCATTTAAATACTCATCACCGCGTGCAAACATTCAACGATTACCACACGGACGTCTTTTTAGATCTAGCTGAAAAATACCAACTGCCCGTACGCAACAACCTCGAAACCGATCGACCATACAAATCAACGAGTTATTTCGAGCCCTCTTTTGACACAATCGGGACACTTGAAAAGGCTGAGCAAGACTACTACCTAGACAGCCTCATCCAAAAAATTAAAGAAAACGACTCAACCGAAATCATGGCATGCGTAGGCTACATTGACGAAACGCTGTACAATACATCGTCCCTCGTCCAAACAAGAATTTTCGCCGCACAAATGCTGACCGAATCCGACTTCGTTGACAAAATAAAAGCAGATAAAGACATTCAGCTCATCACATACGCCGAGCTGTAAACAAAAGTAGGTATTTCATCCGAAGTACCTGCTTCTTTTTTTGCCTTTTTGGTGAAATGCGAACGTCTGTAGAAAGATAAAAATGGGCATCGTCCGATTTCACTTGAATTTAAAAATATTGTATAAAAAATCGCTGGATAACATTGAATTCATGCAGGATTTCAAGTAAAGTGATACTATCTCTGTGGAACATTTTAATGTGTTTCACAACCTACTGAATAGAGGAGAATAAGAATGAATCCAGAGCTTTTTCAAGCCACTTTAGAAAAAGAGGGCATCTCATTAAGCCCAGAACAAATGACACAATTTAAGCAATATTTATTGTTACTACAAGAATGGAATGAAAAGATCAACCTAACAGCCATTACCGAGGAAGAGGAAGTCTATCTTAAGCATTTCTACGACTCTGTCACATTGGCGAACTACGTTGATTTCACAAAGAAAGGTCTTAAATTATGTGATGTGGGGTCGGGCGCAGGTTTCCCGAGTATTCCACTGAAAATTTTGTTCCCAGAAATTGAAATTAGTATTGTTGATTCTTTGAAGAAACGAATTAACTTTTTAGAGCTACTTGTGAATGAATTAGGGTTAGAAAATGTGCACTTGCATCATGCGCGTGCGGAGGATTTTGGCCAGACGAAGGCATTCCGTAATGGATTTGATGTTGTGACAGCGAGAGCCGTTGCGAATTTGAGTGTGTTAGCGGAGTTTTGTCTACCGATTACGAAGATTGGTGGGACGTTTGCAGCAATGAAAGGTGCGAAGGCATCGGAAGAGTTGAACGCATCGAAAAAAGCGATTAAAACACTGGGTGGAAAAACGGATAAAGTTGAGTCGTTTGAACTGCCAGAAGATGCTGGCGAACGAAACATTATTTTAATTAAAAAAGAGAAAAAAACACCAAATAAGTACCCGAGAAAAGCAGGTACACCAAATAAAAATCCGCTGTAATGTAACGATTTAAAAGGTAGAATGCCGAACAGTAAGGACATGGAGGAAGAAGTATGGGGAGAGTTATTTCAGTCGCAAACCAAAAGGGTGGCGTTGGTAAAACAACGACTACGATTAATCTTGGAGCGTCATTAGCCAATGCCGGTAAGAAAGTATTACTTATCGATAGTGATGCACAGGGGAATGCTACGAGTGGTTTAGGCGTTAGTAAAGGTGAAGTAAACGTAGATATTTATGATATTTTAGTCAACGAAGTACCAATGAGCGAAGTAATTGTATCTTCAAGTCGTGAAGGGATGGATCTTGTTCCATCATCGATTCAACTAGCCGGTGCAGAAGTTGAATTATCGAGTATGGAGAGACGAGAAACACGCTTAAAGACAGCGATCGAAGAAGTGAAAGATGATTATGACTATATTTTAGTAGATTGTCCACCTTCTTTAGGTCATTTAACAATTAATGCTTTTACAGCAAGTGATTCCGTGCTTATCCCAGTGCAATGTGAGTACTATGCGCTTGAGGGATTAAGTCAGTTATTAAATACAATTCGTTTAGTTCAAAGACACTTCAACACAGACCTGAAAATTGAAGGGGTGCTTCTAACGATGTTAGACCGTCGTACAAACTTAGGTTTTGAAGTTGTTGAAGAAGTGAAGAAGTATTTCCACGAAAAAGTGTATGAAACAATTATTCCTCGAAACGTTCGATTATCAGAGGCGCCAAGTTACGGTTTATCCATTATTGATTATGATAAAACGTCGATTGGTGCGCAAAAATATGAAGAATTAGCAAAGGAAGTGTTGGAGCAAAATGAGCGTTAAAAAGAGAAAAGGTTTAGGCCAAGGTATTAATGCATTGTTCCCAGAAGAAGCTTTGTTGGAAGAAGAGTCTTTAAGTGGAGAAGAGAAGGTTGAGCGTATCTCGGTTAAAGAAATCCGTTCAAACCCTTACCAGCCACGTAAAAACTTTGATCAAGATGCGCTAGAAGAATTAGCAGAATCGATTCGCCATAACGGGGTGCTACAGCCAATCATCGTTCGCAAATCAAGTGCGAAAGGATATGAGTTAGTCGCTGGAGAGCGTCGTCATAAAGCTTCGATTATTGCTGGTTTAGATACAATTCCGGCAATTATTCGAGAATTAAATGAAGAGTTTATGATTCGATATGCAATCTTAGAGAACTTACAACGTGAGGATTTGACGCCTCTTGAAGAAGCGGATGCTTACCAGTTAATGATGGAAAAATTAAACTTAACACAAGAAAAGGTAGCGGATGCTTTAGGAAAAAGTCGCTCGCACGTAGCGAACCATTTGCGCTTACGTACGTTGCCAACGGAAGTGAAGCAACTGATCAATGAAGGTAAATTATCAATGGGGCAAGCGCGAACACTCCGTTCATTAAAAGATGAACACAAAGTGATCTTATTAGCGAAAAGAGCCGTTGAAGATAATTTAACAGTCCGTCAACTGGAGAAAATGGTTTCTGAAATTAAAAACCAACTCGAAAATCCAGAAAAAGACCGTACGCGTAAGAAAAAATCACCATTCGTTCGTGCCTATGAAAACCAGTTAATGGATAAATTTGGTACCGATGTAAAAATCAGCGAATCAGGTGACAAAGGTAAAATTCTAATTGAATATACCTCACAAAGTGACTTAAATCGTATATTAGTTGATGTTTTAAACATTGATTTAGACGACTAAAATAGGTAAAATAATAAATGGTGTTTTAAAAGGAATAAAATACTAGGAGGTGCGAAATTGGCTCAAGTTTCATATGATTTAAATGATATTGTTGAAATGAAAAAGCAACACCCTTGTGGTGAAAACCGTTGGGAAATTATTCGAATGGGCGCTGATATTCGTGTGAAGTGTCTAGGATGTAGTCAGTTAGTGTTGATGCCGCGCCGTGAATTTAACCGTAAAATCAAAAAAGTTTTAGAATCAAATGAAAAATAGGAACCACATATCAAAGTGTGGGAAAGGTGAGAATTAAAATATGGCTTTAACAGCAGGTATTGTAGGTTTACCAAACGTTGGTAAATCAACATTATTTAATGCAATAACAAAAGCAAGTGTAGAAGCAGCAAACTATCCATTCGCAACAATTGACCCGAACGTCGGCGTAGTAGAAGTACCCGACGAACGTTTAGAGCGTTTATCTGAAATTGTAGACCCTGAACGCGTTGTTCCAACAACGTTTGAGTTTACAGATATCGCTGGAATCGTTAAGGGAGCAAGCGAAGGGGAAGGACTTGGAAACAAGTTCTTAGCAAATATTCGTGAAGTGGAAGCAATCGTTCACGTTGTTCGCTGTTTTGAAGACGACAACATTACACACGTTGCCAACAAAGTAAGTCCAGCGGATGATATCGAAACGATTAACTTAGAGTTAACATTAGCGGACTTAGATGTGGTGTCAAAACGATACGACCGTGTGAAAAAACAAGCTCGCTCAGGCGACAAAGAATCTACAGAAGAATATGCAGTGCTTGAAAAAATTATCCCAGCATTAGAAGAGGGTCGACCAGTTCGTGCACTTGAGTTTAATGAAGACGAACAAAAAATCGTTAGAAGCTTGTTCTTATTAACAAGTAAACCTGTTCTATATGTAGCAAACGTTGCAGAAGATGACATGTCTGATCCAGAAGCAAACCCTCTTTTCCAAATTGTAAAAGAAATTGCAGATAGTGAAGGCTCTGAAGTCGTTGGTATTTCAGCAGGAATTGAAGAAGAATTATCTTCATTAGAAGAAGACGAACGTGATATTTTCCTAGAAGATTTAGGTGCAACTGAACCAGGCTTGCATCGCTTAATTCGTAAATCTTACGAGTTACTAAACTTAGGAACGTATTTCACGGCAGGTGTTAAAGAAGTACGTGCATGGACGTTTATCAAAGGAATGAAAGCACCACAAGCTGCCGGTGTCATTCATACAGACTTTGAGCGTGGCTTTATCCGTGCAGAAACCATTTCATATGAAGATTACGATCAATTTAATGGTGAAAAGGGAGCAAAAGAAGCTGGTAGAATGCGTCAAGAAGGAAAAGAATATGTCGTACAAGATGGCGACATTATGCTATTCCGCTTTAACGTATAATCGTTGTTGGGAGGACTTCTAAGTGTTTAATTTTAATAAGAAAAACAAAGCAGAAAAACAAGAGCAAGAACAATTGCAATTTGATGATATCAAAAAGCAAAATGAAGAATTATACAAGCAATTAACAAATAAAAATAAAAACTATATGTTCCAATTAGATGCTCGTTTAGAGGCGCTAGACTACAGTCCGGTTAAAAAAGAATACGTCTTTAATGAAATGCTACAAGAAATTATTGAAGCACAAAGCGCGTCTATGACCGCACGTAAAGTGTATGGAACAATTACAGAACAAGCCGATAATATTTTAGGTAAAAATGTTATCGGATCAGTAGAAGAGGAAGAAAAATCACCAACATGGCAATTATATGTTGATGGTGCGCTATTAGCTGGAGGTATGTTTAACTTAATTAGTGGTTTTAGTGCGATGCAAGAAGCAGCGACACTTGCTAATCAAGTTCGACTTTTCCAACTAATCTTTAACTTCTTATTAGGTGGATTAGCTGTTATGATCCTTACAAAATATGCACCACGAAGAGGCGAATCAAAAGGCCTATTGAAATACGCGATGGCAACGGTTGTTGTCGTTGTAGGGTGGGCACTATTAAGTGGCGTATTAGTCACGATTATTCCAGTGATTATCAACCCAGTGATTCCTGGCGTAGCCGTCATGATTATTGGAGCGTTGGCTTTAATTGGAAAATGGCAGTTCAAGAAAATCTTTGATGTCAAAGGGACGTTATTTTAAATAGTTATGAGCGACTTGATAAAACGAGTCGCTTTTTTTTACAAATTTTATTTGCACTATTGTATACTAGATTGGAGATGGATACATGTTACAAGGTTACCCGTTAAGACAATACACATGGAAAGATTGGCTATTGATGATTTTGTCGTCATCAATCGTCTTGCAAATTGTCGTTGCATTAGGTGCTTCACTCCTGGTAAATATTGATACATCAGGTCTAAGTGCCGAAGCTGCGAACGCAGTTGTTGGCCAACAGCTTTTCCGATTATCGATTAACAGTTCGGTTTATGGCACGCTGATTAGTTTACCCTTAGTTTTATTGGTCATGCACTGGCGCAAGATTCCATTACTTAATCGCCGTCAACTTAGTAAAAAAGAATCCTTTATTATTCGTGGGTTGAATAAAGAAGACTGGAAGTTTTTAGTGAAATACATTCCCGTGTCTTACGTTCTTTATATTGCTGGTAGTATGATTGTCGCCACGTTATTTGACGCCGGCCAACCTGAGAACCAAATTGCTGTCGAATCCTTATTTAATTATTTCCCTCTATGGGTCATGTTTATAATGATCGTGATTGTAGCACCTATTGCGGAAGAATTACTCTTCCGAGGCATTTTCCTTTTCCCAGGGAAAGCCCACAAGACGACGTGGGTGCGCGTAATCATTAGTGCCGTACTCTTTGGCTTAGTACATAATCCGACAGATGTCCACTCGTTCTATACGTATGTTGGAATGGGCTTCATATTTGCTTATGCTTCGAAACGAACGCAAAGCGTGGAAGCAGCCATTGTTTATCATTTCTTAAATAATCTACTAGGCTTCTTAGTGATTCTAAGTGAATTTAGCTAATAGGAATACAACAATAAAAAACGCAATGTACTCCAACTGCTTTTGGCAGAAGAGACATTGCGTTTTTGTTTATTTAAAAGTCTAAGTGAAGCGCCATATATTCAATTTCGTGATTCAATAAGGCTTTTTTATTTTCGAGACCACCGCTGTAACCAGTGAGCGATCCATCTGAGCCGACAATCCGGTGACAAGGGCAGACAAGACTAATCGGATTGCTACCAACGGCACGTCCGACAGCTTGCGATGAGTTATGGTCACGGCCAATCATATCAGCAATATCTAAGTAGCTCGCCGTTTGCCCGTAAGGAATGGTATACAAAGCCTCCCAGACCTGTTGTTGAAAAGGCGTTCCCTTCACATCTATAGGAAAATCAAATGTTGAGCGACTCCCGTCTAAGTATTCGTAAAATTGTGTCTTATAAATGGCCATCTCAGCCGAATCCGAAATCAGCTTACTATTCGGGTAGTGCTTCGCTTGCCATTCACTCACATCCGACAAATCACTAAACACATGGCTCACATAGCAAAGTCCACGATCTGTCGCCACAATATAGCCTGACCAGACATCGCTTACAATTCTCTCCAAGTAAAGATTCTCCATTGTTTCACCTCGCCTACTGTTCTTTCCTTTATTCTATCATATTAACTCACGTTCCCCGGCACAAAAAGAAACAATCTTAAAACAATATTAATCTGAAATATACATAAAACTAACATTCCAATCGTATAATACTTATAACCATAATGGAACAGGAGGCCCACAAAGATGATAACCGTAAAAATACCCCTATATATAAATAACTCAAATATGTCATCCATGATTCAAAACCTCGCAGACGCAGGGGTGAAAAGCATCGAGATGAATATCACGCAAATTCAAGGTAACCTTATCGTTGAGAATCAACCCGACACAGAGCACCCTGTTTCCTTAAAAGATGTTTTTTGTTTTATCAAACGAGAAAAGCTCCAGCTGCAACTCATCTTAAACTTACTCGAATCGAACTTAGAAAACCAAGTTAGCTCACTTGTCGAGGAGTGGGATTTAAGAGGACAAGTTAAATACACGGGTCGGATTCTACCAACAGGCCTCTCCCTGTGGGATCGAACCAACGTTTTTTATAACGTCGAAAACTGCCTCCCGACTTTCTATCAATTTGAGAACATCAAGAAAACGCACTTTGACGTCATTCACTACTTCCTGAAAAAATACAAAGTCAAAACGTTTCGTATTCAAAAAAGAGGCCTCACAGAAGAACTGATTGCTTGGGCTCGTGAAATGGGGTTAGCATTATCCGTAGATGGCGTAGAAACCTTAAGGGAAGCCAAGTACTATCTAGACCGTGGCGTCGATTATGTGTCCACTGACCAAATGTTACATGCACACTAAAAGAGTCACCCATTCATAAGCAACCTCTCCCAATGCCTTTCACCCGAAAAGGCATTGGCTTTTTTATACCCAAAGCCTGCTTCTACAAGAAGAAGCCATTTCACAAAGAGCTGGAAAAGCAGCTAAAACTTCAAGCTTTCGCCATTTTGTGCTATTGTCTAATAGTAAAGAATGATTTGGTAGAACGAACAGAGAAAAAGAGGAGAGAACGATGGATAAATATCGAACGTATATCCCAGGTCGAAGAATTGTAAAAACGGCGATTGCGGTCTTTTTGAGTGTCCAATTGTTTTATTTACTTGGACATACGACACCTGTCCACGCTGCCCTAGCTTGTATTTTAACGATGCGAACAACAACTGACGAAACAAAATCAAGAGGCAAAAATCGGATAATCGGAACGTTAATTGGGGGAGTATCAGCTTATCTGTGTTTGATTTTTATTGACCGTCTGCAGCTTAGCTCAGTATCCAACTTTGCGCCCATCATCGTCGCCGTATTCGTCTTATTGTCATTAACCATCACAAAAGCCTTACAGATGGATCCTTATGCAATGACGATCGCTTCTGTAGTGACAGTCGTAACCTTACTGTCGCATAACGAAAGCCACTTAGACGCCTTATCTTATGTATCCATTCGTATTTTAGAGACCATTGTCGGCTTCGTTATCGCCTACATGGTCAACCGATACTTATTACCCCGACGCAACAAAACAGACTATTTAGGGTCCTAATCAAATAGAACAGGAGCAAGCACATGTGTTTAGTAACCTTTATTAAAGACGGCCATCCCGATTACCCACTCATTTTACTCGCCAATCGCGATGAGCTCTACGATCGCACAGCCACCCCGATTCACCGGTGGACCGACCACCCGAACGTCACAGCCGGCATCGACCTTTCCGAAAAAGGCACTTGGCTCGGCTATACGGATAACGGCCGCTTCATTGCCGTTTTAAACCATCCCTTTGTGAAATGGACGCCGACACTGGAACCACCACGATCGAGAGGGCAATTGTTGCGTGATTATTTAACCAGTGACCTTTCAATAGCAACCTTTGAAGCCTACTTAAAAGAAAATCGTACGAAGTATAATGGATTCCACTTATTATATGGCACCTTTGATGATTTACGGTATTATTCCAACGTGGAGGACACCTTTTTACAATTTGACCAAGGCCTTTATTGCCTAGCCAATACGAAGGATGACTTAAGCAATCATCGTGTAGACCGTTCATCCGAGTTGCTGCAACAATATGTCGACACCAAAGATGGAAATTTAGACATGAAAGAATTAACGACTATTCTCATGGATAAAGAGGTCGCCAAGCAGATGCAAGATTACCCTGAAGAGATTAGTCAGGACTTAGCGATTAATAATTCCTCGGTTTTTATCGAAGGAGAAGAATTTGGCACGGTTGGAACGACAGCGATTTTACTCCACAAAGACGGTACCATCCATGTCCGTGAAGTGAAATATAATCGTGATGGCATCACCGAAGTGACTGAAAAAACCCAAGCCCTAAAATATTAGAATAAAAGAATCAATCATTTGGGAAAAACTTAGAATGGTTGATTCTTTTTTGTTATGATTATAGGAACTACAAAGAATAGGAGCCACACATATGCGCATTTTACATACAGCCGATTGGCATTTAGGGAAAATCGTCAATGAATTTTCCATGTTGCCTCTGCAGAAAGAATACTTAACCCAACTCATTCAACAAGTAAAAGACTTAAACGTAGATGCCCTAATTATGGCCGGTGATTTATACGATCGCTCGATTCCACCCAAGGAAGCCGTCAGCCTGGCCAACTGGGTCTTTACCGAATTGACGCAAAAGATCGGCATTCCGATCTTTGTCATCGCTGGCAATCACGACAGCAACGAACGCGTCGAATATGGCGCCGAGCTCTTGTCGGGAAGCCAGCTCTTCATCGAAGGCACTACCAAAAATACGATTCGCAAAGTTGCACTCGACGGCTACAATTTCTATCTCTGTCCTTTTGATGATCATCGCGTGATTCGTGAAGTCCTTCAAGATGAAACGATTAAGAATCCCGAAGACGCTTTGCGTGCACAACTTGCGAGACTTGAAGACGAATGGTCTGCTGACGAAGTAAATATCTTACTATATCATGGCTTTCTAGTAAATTTCCAGACCGATGAGGAACTCGAAGAGTCTGATTCTGAGCGTCCGTTAACGATTGGGACAGCAGAATATATTCCCGTAGACGTCGTCGAACAGTTTGACTATGTCGCACTTGGTCATTTACATAAAGCTCAAAAAGTAAAGAGCGACCACATTCGTTATAGTGGTTCGCCTTTAAAATACTCTAAATCAGAAGCAAATTATAAGAAGCAAAATCTCTTGCTAGAATGGACCGAAGGCGATTTAGAAATCGAATCGTTACCGATTAAGCTCTCCAAAGATCTAAGAGTCATCCGCGGAAAGTTTGCTGATATTATGCAGGATACTTCCGATGACTATGTGTTTTTTGAATTAGAAGACACCGAATACGTATTAGATGCGATGAACCGTCTGCGCAACAATTACCCATTTGCGATGGCGTTAGAGTACACGCATAGTAAGGAAAGAGAAAAATTAACCCTATCCCATACCAAGGAAAACATTCAAGAAAAACCATTGGATCTCTTATTCAATGACTTTTACGAAACGAATGTGGGGATGCCTTTAAATGAGGAACAAAAAGAAGTCGTGATTGCGACTTTAGAAGAAGTGAAAGAAATGGAGGATGACAAATGAGACCTCTACGTTTAGTAATGAATGCCTTTGGCCCTTATCGAGGAAAAATTGACTTAGACTTTACAAAATTTGGCACCTCATCCATTTTCTTAGTGAACGGACCAACGGGGGCAGGTAAGACCATGATTTTTGATGCCTTGACGTATGCCCTGTATAACGAAACTAGTGGGAAATCACGTGACGCAGATATGTTGAAATCACAATTTGCAACGGATGAAGACCTCTGTTATGTCGAACTAACCTTTGAATTGGGAGGCGCTACCTATCGTGTTTACCGTGTCCCACAACAAAAAGGCCCCGGACAACGTACGAAAACAAAGAAGTGGACCTCTGAAGTGGAGTTTTATCGCGATGATGAACTATTAGAAACAGGGCGTAATGCCACAGTTGCCATCCAAACACTGATGGGTTTAACTGTTGAACAATTTCGTCAAATAGTGATGCTACCTCAAGGTGAGTTCCGTCGTCTACTTGTTTCTGGCAGTAATGAAAAGGAAGAAATCTTCCGCAATATATTTGGAACAGGCCATATTCAGGCTTTTCAAGAGCGTCTAAAAGATAAACGACGTGACTTACGCAACTCATTTAAAGAGTTCGAAGCCAAACGAGAGCAAATATTATCTTCAATTGTCGTGGAAGAAGATGCTGTATTAGCGGATGCGATTGAACGGAAAGACAGCGAAAAAGTCATTGACTGCTTAAGTCAAACGATTGAAGTAATGGATAAAGAGCTCGTTCAAACACGAGCAGCAAAAGAGACCCTAGATCAACAGGCTAAAAAAGATGAAATAGCATTAGG
>CAZUZA010000022.1:17243-22354 GCA_964624875.1 uncultured Carnobacteriaceae bacterium
CAGCAGTTAAAAACAACCATTGAAGATACGATTAAACTGGAAAGCCTGCTTGAAGGTACACAAAAAGATATTCAAACCTTAGAAGCCGATATTGAAAATATCCAAACATGGCGTACGGATTTAAAAGAAATGACGGAGCAGATAAACAGCTTAACCAAAGACTTAACGGATGTGAATGAAGAAAAAGGCATTTTAGAAAAGTTAGCGAAACTAAAAGGGGAGCTTGCCGGCTTACTGAAAGAAAATAAGACAGTGACGGAACGAGCAAATGCTTCGGAACACCTTTACGATACTGCTCGACAACAATATTTTGGTAATTTAGCTGGTATCTTAGCAATGGAATTAGAGGAAGAGGAACCTTGTCCGGTATGTGGCTCCGTTCATCATCCAGCGAAAGCGAGTAGCCAAGAGGGCACCGTTACGGATGAGGAACTAACCCAATTAGAAAAACAGCGTGCAAAAGATAAGCAATTTGAACAACTTATTGCAGAACGCGTGAATACGAAAGCCAACGCCATTAAAGAGCAACAAGACTTACTTGGTTATGAAGTTCAAGATATCGAAGAGAGATTAACTGAAGTCAAAGAAAGTTCATTACAGTTAGAACAACGTGTGAATGAATCCTTGGCCACAAAAGACGCTTTAGAGAAACAATTGGAACGCGAAACCGCTTGGCGTGAAGCCTTAGCGAAAGCACAACAAAGTTATCAAGAAACGCTGCTGCAGTCGACACAAGCAAACAATCAAAAAGAATTACTTGTGGCGAAAATAAAAGAAGGACGCAACCAAGTTGAGGCCATTAAAGCCAACTTACACTTTGCTTCAGCCAAAGCTGTCCAAGCTGAAATCGATACAAAGAATGAGCAAATCGCAACGATTGAGAAGCATGCAACGGCGATCCAGCAGCAATTAACAGATGCAAAAACAAAGCAAGCTTCTTTAGAAGCGACCATTCATATGCTCGAAAAACAATTAACCGAGCAAACCACACAGCTAGAGGCTCAAAGTGTTGTCTTTGAAGAATTGCTCGCAAAATATGACTTTACAGAAGAGTTTGCCGTCCATTTATTGGAAGTAGCAACGAAAGAACAGTTTATAAATGAGCTGAAACAATATGAGGAAGAAAAAGCCTTCAATACTCGTCGTTTAGCAGAAGTTGAAACACAACTCGCAACGAATAAAGATACCCGTTCGCTTGCTGAAATTGAAACGAATTTATTCGAAACACACAAAACAATAACCGAAACAAATGAAACAATTGAAGCTTTGATTACACAAGTGAGTCAATACAAAACAAGCTTGCAGGGGATGCAGGCAAACTTCAAAGCCAGTGAGAAAATCGCGAAACCATTGGCTATCTATGAGGAATTAGCTGAAATAGCGGATGGAAGGAAACTCGCAGGTTATGTTTCTTTTGAACGCTATGTCTTAAGTATTTATTTTGAAGAAGTCTTACATGCAGCTAACCAGCGCTTTGAAAACATGACGAACAATCAGTATGAAATGATCCGTCGTGAAGACCGCACAAAAGGGGGCGGCGCTGAAGGTTTAGATATTGACGTATTTGATCGCTATACTGGTAAGACGCGTAGTGTCAATACATTATCTGGAGGGGAAACATTTAAAGCCTCATTAGCGTTAGCGCTAGGTCTGAGTGAGATCATTCAAAGCCAACAAGGTGGGGTTCATGTAGATACCCTCTTTGTGGATGAAGGCTTTGGAACGCTGGATGTAGATTCTTTAGAAGTCGCTATTGAAACTTTAATTGACCTTCAAACGACAGGTCGCTTAATTGGAATTATCTCGCACGTGGAGGAATTAAAAGAACGTATTCCAGCTCGTATTGTCGTTGAGAAGCAACAAGAAGGTAGCCATGCCTACATTGAAGTCGAATAATATTTGCTGATTAGTTGATGGAAACGAAGGGATTAAAAATATGAGACAAGTTACATTAGAAACAACTCGCTATATGTGGAGGAATGAGAAAAACCGTCTGTTCATGGGACTATTAACAATTCTTGTGTTCTTTTATACGCTATTTGTTGTGCCAAATATTTCGGGTGAAAATGAAATCAATATAAGTAACCTTGAACGCGATATGCAGGGAAACGTGGTTCAATTTGAACAAGCTTTAAAAGATGGCTTAATTGTCCCGAATGCTTTAACCGGAACAACAGCTTACACGGGCATGCGTCGTTCATATGTGGCCCAAAGAGAAGTGTTAACGGCGTTGAAACAAGGAGATGTGCGCCGTTATATATCAATACCTTACCGACCAAATGCTGAAATCGCTGAGCTATCGGGCTTGGAACAATTAGCGTATGATTTTTTAGGTTATGAAATGGAACAACCTTTTCAAGCTCAAAAGAATCACTATTATGCGACTGAGGTAGATGATTTATCTTTTCATATCGTTCATGATCGGACGAGTATCCAACAGCTCAACCTGTTTTTACTCGGTTTTGGCCCCATCTTATTATTACTTGGTTTAATTTTTATGATTAGTGATGTCCATGTGAAAGACAGAAGTTTAGAAACCCAAAAAGTAGGGCATCCACTTAGTTGGCAAAAATACACATGGGTGCAGGCAATGTCAGCACTAGGGTTTGTCGCTGCTTTCTATGTCGCGCTAGGCCTTGGCTTTTATCTCTTGAATGGTATTTTACATGGCTTTGGTTCATTCCAGTTTCCAACAGGCTTTTATGAAGCAAACTTTAAGATTGGCGTGTACAGTCCGGAGAATTTCCAACTGGAAACAATTAGCTGGTTTATGCTACGAATCGCGCCTTATTTAGCGCTATTAGGGTATTTCTTTGCGCGCCTAAATACATTATTAAGCTTATGGACGAAACAAGCTGTAGTAACGATGGCTCTAGGTATGTTTACGGTCCTCTTTCAATTTATATATTATGGCTCAGAAGCAACTGAATTACTCGGTGTACACATCAAACAATTCCCACAGACTTATTTTGATATTGGAAAAGTATTAACGGGGCGCTTTGAGCTACAGATTGCTGAAGCCATTCCGGACTTATTTAGTCAAGGATTACTGGTATTAGGCATCACAATCGTCATCATTGAGCTATTGATTTACATTTCATCGAAAAAAATAACAAGACAAAAGTTCTTTAACTAGGGAGGGAATGGCTATGCGTAAAATTGCTAAGTGGAATTGGTTGCGAATTATTCGTGATTGGAAGACACGTATTTTATTGGTATTATTTTTAGTGTTTTTTGGGTCGTTCTCTTTACTGTATCGACAGCAAAATGTGACGTTTCCGGTGTCGGAGTTGCGAGAAGAGTACCAGGATGAGCGCCAGATTTATCGTTTGATTCCTAAGGACCATTTTGAGGGGGAGTTAGGGCAAGAGGTGCAAAAACGTTTGGGGAGTAACTCAGTCGCGCTTGGGATTAACCGTTATATTTTAGGGAAGCGTCAGGGGAATGTGATTGAGGGCATTGATTTTTTACCGGATTATATTGAGAGTGGCAGGACCTTAGTCGAAAACAACTTGTTTTTGTATGACGCAACGGAATTTGCGTCGTATGACTTATTAGTGGAGGAATATTTACCACCTTATGAAGAGGTGCTTGAACAAAGCCGCTTTTTCGATGCCTTAGAAACGAGTGGTTTAGATATTGAGTGGAATCCATTTTCAGCTGCACAAATTACGCTAACGAGTGTGGAGTTGCTGGCTGGTATGATTTTATTCTTGATTATCGCGCTTTTTGCAGCAGATCATTTTACGAAGGACCAAGAAGGAAATTGGAGTGCCACGCAAGGTTGGCCGATTCCGTGGAAAACGCAATGGCGATTGCGAAGTGGCTATTTGTGGGGCTTACTCTGGGTCTTCGTGTTGGCCGGAATTGGAATGAGTTACCTGCTTAGTTTGCAGACGGAGACGAGTGGGAGCTTTACGTATCCTGTGAGTATTTACCAAGAGGGTGGGATTCATTACATCCCGATGTGGAAGTATTTAATCCTTACGATTATTTTAGCGATGGCTTTATCCTACGTCTTGTTATTATTGACAACGGGCTTGAGCTGGATTTTCAGAAATATATACTTAACCATTCTTGTAACAGTCGGGGTTTTCTTTATTCCACAAGTTTGGAATTTCTTGCCAACGTTTAGTTCATGGCAGCCCAGTCTCTATCTCGACTTACTAGGGGTTTTACAAGGGACTACCGCAATGAATACAGGATTAGAGGGTATTGTTTGGTGGAAGGCCATTATCGCTTACGGGGTACTTATACTAGGGCTGGAGTTCGTGTTTTCAAAAGTATTTTCATATATTCCAACCGGGACAGCTGGTTTACAAAGGAGAGAGCAAGCATGACATTAGAAATTAAAGACGTCTCTGTTTCATATGGTGATTTTGAGGTGTTAAAAAATATATCGTTTAAGTTAGCCGACGGACAGCTCATCGGTTTAGTTGCGCCGAACGGAACAGGGAAGACCACGCTATTTAATGCTATTATGCGCTTTATCCCGGTGAAATCGGGGCAGATTCTAGTAGACGACAAAGAATATACGTCGAGTGACAAAGACGTATTAGCTTTGCATCAAGAAATTACTTTTTTCCCGGATCAAGCGGATTTATTTGAAAACTTTACCGGACGCGAGCATATCGAGATGTATGCTGAAATATGGTCTGGTCGTCAAGAAGACGTAGACAGTATTATTAAACGTCTACAGATGGAAAACTATGTTGACCGTAAAGTCCAAGAATATTCACTAGGTATGCGCCAGCGACTTTGCTTTGCCATGATGGTCGCAGCCGATACGCCGATTATGTTTATGGATGAAGTCATGAACGGGCTTGACCCGGAAAACGTCTCGCTTGTATCGGATGTCTTAATTGAATTACGTCAAGCCGATAAAATTGTCATTATCGCATCACATTTACTGGATAACTTAGATGAATACGCCGACAAAGTTTTTTTCTTGAAAGATAAAGTCTTGCATCAAGTCAATGATTTGAATGTTGAACAACCAATGTATTATAAAGTTATGACAACAGATGAACAGTATAAAACCTTGCAAGAACAAGGGTTTCTGACTAAAAATTCGATTATATTAAGCAACCATGTGTTGTGCATTCCGATTG
>CAZUZA010000023.1:0-22266 GCA_964624875.1 uncultured Carnobacteriaceae bacterium
ATGACTGTTAATCATGCTGTCGCAGGTTCGAGTCCTGCTTGCGGAGTTTTTTTATACCCAAAACTCAATCATTTAATAACACTAGGATGTCTGCATAGACCTCTTGGTGTTTTTTGTTGCCTAATGAGGACTGTAAAGATCAACTGCTGATAGAGAGATGGCCAGAAATACACCAAAGTGCTGAATAGTAGGACTATCAATAAAGCGAAAGTAAAAAAGCATCATAACAGCCTTCTACAAGGCGTTATAATGCTATGATCTATGTTACGCTTTTTTTGTTGCTCCAGATTTTGCATCAACTTTAGATGACTCATCATTTGGATTTTGTGAAATAAAGTGATAGCTTGGTTCGTTATATTGGTCATCGATTCGAATTTCTAGATCATATCCGTCAAAGAACCATGCATCTTGCTTAGTCGTAAAGTATTTACGCCCATTTTCTTCTGTAAGTGAAAAAATATCGTTATGATTGTCTGGATTATCAACTTGCATACCTAGAGAGAATCCTTCGTGTACATTTGTATTTCCATAAGTTTTTCCGAAGTAGCGGATAGCTTCCCCTTTATCCAATGGAATTTTAGTTTCATACCAATTAATGGCCTCTTCAGTTAATATAATCTTCATGTTATCTCTCCTAAATTAAATACAATTTTATATCCCTTTATACTTTAACACGTTCAAGCGTTAAAGCAAATGTTTTTGATTAGCAGCATATCATGATATGTGATCGTTATTTTTTATGTATTTTCTACAAAAATATGTCAATATTTTCATATATTTCTAGTAGAATGAGTAGGAATGAATAGGAAAGGAATCAATTAATTATGACAAAAATAAGAGGTTTTGAGTTAGTTACGAAATATGAAGGACAAGGAATCAAACGTCCAGAACGAGCAACAAAAGGATCGGCAGGTTATGATATTGCAGCATCAGAAACGATTGTTATCCCTTCAATGTGGAATGTATTATTGAAGAATGCAGGCTTAGATAAGATGCAACAAGGGGAAACGTTAGACGAGAACAAGCCATTCTTAAAATCAACACTGGTACCAACAGGGGTAAAAGCGTATATGCCTGAAAATGAGTATTTAATGCTTGTAAATCGCTCAAGTAATCCATTAAAAAATCATTTGTCTTTACCAAACGGAGTAGGCATTATCGATTCAGACTATTACGATAACCCAAACAACGAAGGTGAAATTTTTGTGCAATTAGTAAATTATGGTCTAGAAGATTACACAATTGAAAAAGGGGACCGAATCGCACAAGGGATTTTTATGAAATATGAAACGGTTGATAACGAAGAAGAAGTATTGGGAAGCCGTACAGGTGGTTTTGGTTCTTCTGGAAAAAATTAACGCCTAAAGGATGAAAATACCTGAAAGATTCATCTTAATATCAAACCTTTATAGCTGAAATATGCTATAATTAGGATTGTCGCTATAAGTATTAAGAAGCCATATCTTAGTCAATATTACGATGGAAGGAAGGATAAAATGGCAAAGAAAAAACCAACTATTTTTATGTGTGCGGAGTGTGGAACTGAATCTCCAAAGTATCTAGGCCGTTGTCCTTCTTGTGGGCAGTTTAATACATTTGTAGAAGAAAAGATTGTTGAAGAAAGTAGCAAAAAAGATACGCGTAGTCGTATCTCTTTATCCAATAAAGTCTCTAAAGCTTTACCGATTAAAGATGTTGCGATTGAACAAACCGGTCGCGTTGAAACAAATCTAAAAGAACTAAATCGTGTTTTAGGTGGAGGCGTGGTGCCAGGGTCACTTGTATTAATTGGTGGGGATCCAGGAATTGGAAAGTCAACTTTATTACTTCAAGTTTCAGCAGAACTAAACCAATTAGGTGGTGTCGTTTTATATGTAACAGGTGAGGAAAGTCCTGGACAAATTAAAATGCGTGCTCAACGATTGACGATTTCTGAAACTGACTTTTATATTTATGGTGAAACAGACTTAAGCTTAATTGTAGAAACAATTGAAGAAATTAAACCCGATTACATTGTCATCGACTCGATTCAAACGATGTACCATCCAGCAAAAGATAGTGTGGCAGGAAGTGTATCACAAGTGCGTGAATCAACAGCGTTGTTGCTGCAGTTAGCGAAAACGAATAACGTTACAATATTCATCGTCGGTCACGTGACAAAAGAAGGAAGTTTAGCGGGACCACGAATGCTAGAACATATGGTAGATACCGTTTTATATTTCGAAGGAGATAATCACCTAACGTACCGTATTTTAAGAGCGGTTAAAAACCGTTACGGCTCAACAAATGAAATCGGCGTCTTTGAAATGCGCGAAGATGGTCTGCGCGAAGTCTTAAATCCATCAGAACTTTTTTTGGAAGAACGTTTAGATGGTGCATCAGGATCAGCCGTTGTATCGGCAATGGAAGGGACTCGACCATTACTGGTTGAAATCCAATCACTCGTCACACCAACAGCTTTTGGAAATGCCAAACGTACAGCTAGTGGGCTAGATTATAACCGCGTGTCGCTAATCATGGCAGTGCTTGAGCAACGCGTCGGCTTAATGTTGCAAAATTATGATGCCTATCTAAAAACAGCAGGTGGCGTCAAACTGAACGAACCAGCGATCGACTTAGCGATTGCATTAAGTATCGCGTCAAGTTACCGCAACAAAGAAACAAACGCAAAAGATTGTTTCGTTGGTGAAATAGGGTTAACTGGTGAAATTCGTCGCGTGTCTCATATTGAGCAACGAGTGAATGAAGCAGCGAAGTTAGGGTTTGAACGTATTTTTATTCCAAAGAACAATATGGAAGGCTTAAAAATACCAAAAGGAATTAAAGTGGTCGGATGTGTAACACTTCAAGAAGTTATACAGAAAGTGTTATAATCGATTGAACAAAAAATAGGAAAGGAGAATGATATGGTTACATTATCAAAAATAATTGCTCTTGCGATTATGCTCGTATTCGGAAGTATTGGATATAACTTTTTACCGCAATTATTTATATATTTATTACCACAAGTTACGTGGGTCCATTCGCCGTTTGTGAGTATGATAGTTGGAACAATTATTGGTTTTATTGTTAGTTTATTCGCTAGTAAACCTGTTGAAAATGCTCTGCGAAAATTCCAAGAATATATTGCGACATTAAGTGCATCTTATATTTTATTTGGAACAGCTGGGGCGATAGCAGGATTGATTGTTGCGTGGTTAGTGAACTTGCCAATCGTTGCTGTAAATATTCCGGCCGTTAGTAACGTTGTCCCGATTATTTTGACAGCTATCTTTGCATATGTCGGGTTCGAATTTGCCTCTTCACGAAGAGAAGAAGTTCGTCGCATCTTTATGTCGCGCAGTGAAGAAATTGAGGACAATCAAGTCTTAGATCGAAACGAAGGAGACAACTTCTATAAATATAAAATCTTAGATACGAGCGTCATTATTGATGGACGTATATTAGATGTTATTCGTTCAGGCTTTATTGAAGGTGTATTCGTCGTTTCTTATCACGTTTTACAAGAACTACAGCACATTGCAGACTCTTCCGATTCACTGAAACGTGTTCGTGGACGTCGAGGCTTAGATATTTTAAATGCCCTTCAAAAAGAGGAACGTGTCACGGTTGAAATGGATGAGCATGAGATTCCAGAAGCAGAAGAAGTGGACATGAAGCTCGTTCATTTAGCTAAAAAGCTTGATGGGGTAGTTGTTACGAATGATTATAACTTAAATAAAGTAGCAGAATTCCAAAATGTTCAAGTACTGAATATTAATGAATTAGCAAACACACTCAAGCCCGTTGTTATCCCTGGTGAAACAATGACGGTTATGATTGTTAAAGTGGGAACAGAGCGTGCGCAAGGTGTGGCTTATTTAGACGACGGGACAATGGTTGTTGTTGAGGAAGGTAAGCATCACTTAAATGAGCGTCATGAAGTAATCGTCACGAGTTCATTACAAACAAATGCAGGTCGTATGATATTTGCAAAGTTTGCAGATGAAACAAGAGCGATTAATGGTTAATAAAAATAAGTAAAGGTTTAAAAGTTTGAAAGGGGAAAGAAAATGACTGAAAAAATACGTGTACGTTATGCACCAAGTCCAACAGGTTTTTTGCATATAGGTAATGCTCGTACGGCGTTATTCAACTATTTATTTGCAAGACACTATGGTGGAGAGTTAATTATTCGTATCGAGGATACGGATCGTAAACGCCACGTTCACCAAGGTGAATTAAGCCAGTTAGAAAACCTAAAATGGTTAGGAATTAATTGGGATGAAGGGCCAGACGTAGGTGGAGACTATGGACCATATCGTCAGTCTGAACGTCTATCGTTTTATGACCCAATGGTTGAAAAGTTATTAGAAGAAGACAAAGCTTATAAATGTTACTGTACACCAGAGGAACTTGAAGCAGAACGTGAAGAACAACGTGCTCAAGGCATTATGCCACAATATAGTGGAAAATGTGCGCACTTAACAGCTGAAGAAGCGGCTAAAAAAGAAGCAGCTGGTTTAGAGTCAAGCGTCCGTATTCGTGTACCAAAAGAAGGTACGTATGAATTTGAAGACTTAGTTAAAGGACCAATTACATTTGAAGCACAATCAGTAGGTGGCGACTGGGTAATCCAAAAACGTGATGGTATGCCAACATACAACTTCGCCGTTGTGGTGGATGACCACTATATGGAAATTTCACACGTTTTACGTGGAGATGACCACATTTCAAACACGCCAAAACAAATGATGGTATACGAAGCATTAGGTTGGGACACACCTCGCTTCGGTCATATGACATTAATTGTTAATGCTGAAACAGGTAAAAAATTAAGTAAACGTGATACAGACGTCTTACAATTCATTGAAGACTACCGCGAGCTTGGATACTTGCCAGAAGCACTATTCAACTTTATTACGTTATTAGGTTGGTCACCAGTGGGAGAAGAAGAGTTATTCTCTAAAGAAGAGTTCGTTGAAATCTTTGACTATACTCGTCTAGGTACTTCACCTGCAGCATTTGATGCACATAAATTAGACTGGATTGCTAACGAGTACATGAAGGAAGTCGACTTAGACGATCTTGTTGCCTTAGTTATTCCTCATTTACAAAAACAAGGTCTTGTATCTGAAGACTTATCAGAAGATGAGTTTGCACACTACAAGAAATTAACGTCGCTATACCAAGAGCAAATGAACTATACAGCACAACTACCTGAAGTTGCTGGTCTATTCTTCGACCAAGAGATTGAGTGGTCAGAAGATGAGCGTGAAATTTTAGCAGGCGAAACAGTTCCAACTGTTTTAGTGGCTTTCAAAGCCCAATTAGAAAGTCTCGATTCACTTGATGCTTCGGAAGTTTCTGCAGCGATTAAAGCTGTTCAAAAAGAAACAGGCGTAAAAGGTAAAAACTTATTCATGCCAATCCGTGTCGCAACAACGGGTCAAAAACATGGTCCACAATTAGGCGATGCGATCGAATTATTAGGTAGAGATAAAGTCGTTAGCCATTTAGAAGAAGCATTAGAAATCATTAATGCTTAATTAAATAATATCGAATCTGCTTGAGTAAATGTCTTTGGATATTTACCCAAGCAGTTTTTTAAAATATTTCCAGTGATTATTTGCAAAATGGTGGGACTAGTGATAATTTTAAACGGAAGAGTTGAATCAGAAATGGTTGGATGAAAAGGGAGAAGGATCAGGATGAATTATGATTTTACAAGTCTCGTGAATCGAAAAAATACCGGTGCGGCGAAATGGGAATTAATGTACGAAGCGAATCCCAATTGTGCCGATGATGTTGTGCCATTATCTGTCGCAGATATGGAATTTCAACTGGCACCTGAAATTCGCAAGGGCCTCATCAATTTTTTACAAAACGAAGATGTCGTTCTGGGTTATACATTACCCACAGATGACTATTTAGAAGCAGTTGTCAGCTGGCAAAAACGTCGTCATCAAGTTGAGATTGAAAAAGAGTGGATTGTGAATACGCCTGGAATTATCACGGCTTTAAATGCCGGCTTACGAGCAGTCACACAAGAAAACGATGGCGTCATTATTTTCCGACCGGTTTATTATCCGTTTGGCTTAGCGATTGATGACAATACGCGAAAAGAAGTGAATATCCCCTTACTACATAACAATGGCGACTATACGATTGACTTTGAACAATTTGAAAAAGCTGCTGCCGATCCAAAAAATAAAGTACTTGTTTTTTGTAATCCACATAACCCAGTAGGTCGTGTGTGGACGCGTGAAGAGTTGGAAAAAATTGCGGACATTTGTATCAAACATGAACTATATGTCATCTCAGATGATATCTGGAATGACCTAATTATGCCGGGGCATACGTTCACATACTTAGCGGATGTGAACCCAGAGCTTACGCCATATGTGATGACCTTTACAGCAGCATCTAAATCCTTTAACTTGGCAGGTATGATCACCTCAAACATCCTCATTGAAGATGAAGACTTACGTGAAACATTCAAAGCCGAGCTTGTTCGTTCACGCTATGATCAAGTTGGAACATTAGGTTATGAATCGACCCGTCTTGCTTATGAAGAAGCAGAAGTTTGGCTAGATGAAGTTATTCAGGTTATTTCAAAAAATAGTGAAGTTGTACAAAGCTTCTTTGCTGAAAATTATCCAAAGGTAACAACGTATCTTCCAGAAGGCACCTATGTGCAATGGCTAGACTTCAGCGCATTAGGTCTAGATGATGTTGAACTAGAACGCTTCCTCCAACAAGATTGCCAATTCTTTGCGAATAGTGGGTATATTTTTGGAACAGAGGGTAGTGGTTTTGTTCGTATTAACTTGGCTGTCCCGACTGGGGTTCTAACCGTTCAATTGGAACGACTGTTAAAGGTTTTGCTTGCGAAAGACAAAAACGAATAAAAGCAAAAAAGAGAAACTGGAGTTAGAGTGACTGACTTCAGTTTCTTTGTGATTCATAAGACTTTAACACGATATTTGTTATATAATAGATAAGATTATAAAAGAGGAATAGGAGCTTACAAAAATATGATACAAGTCTATAATACTTTAACCCGTAAAAAAGAAGAATTCACACCAATAGAAAAAGGAAAAATTAGAATGTATCTGTGCGGTCCTACAGTCTATAACTATATCCATATTGGAAATGCCCGAAGTACCGTAGCGTTTGATACGATTCGTCGTTACTTTGAGTACAGTGGCTATGATGTTAATTATGTTTCAAACTTCACGGATGTTGATGATAAAATTATAAATGCAGCAAAAGAGTTGCAGATTGAAGCGCCAGAAGTAGCACAGAAATTTATTGATGCTTTTTTTGAAGATACAGAAGCCCTGCATGTGCTAAAAGCAGACCACCATCCACGTGTAATGGAAACCATTCCTGAAATTATCGAGCTCGTAGAGACGTTAATTGAAAAAGGTTATGCTTATGAAGCTAATGGGGATGTATATTATCGTACGAATAAATTTGATGCGTACGGCAAGTTGAGTGGGATTACAGTAGAAGAGTTACAGACAGGTGCAAGTGAGCGACTTGAAGAAGAGGCGACAGCACTTAAAGAAGCACCAGTTGATTTTGCTCTTTGGAAACAAGCTAAAGAAGATGAAATTAGTTGGGATTCACCTTGGGGTAAAGGTCGTCCAGGTTGGCATATTGAGTGTTCAGCAATGGCTAAAAAATATTTAGGTGAAACAATAGATATTCATGCCGGTGGTCAAGACTTACAATTCCCACACCATGAAAATGAAATTGCCCAATCAGAAGCTGCAAACGAAAAAACATTTGCAAACTATTGGATGCATAATGGCTTTGTCACAATGGGTGACGAGAAGATGAGTAAGTCAGTTGGTAACGTAAAGCTTGTCAAAGATTTGCGTGAAATTTATGACCCACAAGTCATTCGTTTCTTTTTAGCAACTGCTCACTACCGTCGACCACTAACATATACTGAAACGGCACTAGAAGACGCCAAAGTAAGTGTTCAACATATTAAAACGGCTATTAACAATGGGTATCACCGTTTAGAGACGGCCGATGATACGTTACCAGATGATAAAGAGACACTGGACGCTTTTACGATCAATCTAAATCATTTCACCGAGGCTATGGATGATGACTTCCAAGCACAGAATGCCATCACGAGCATTTACGATATGATACGTGATTTGAATCGTATTATTGAGCAACCGACTGTTTCGAAGTATGTTTTAGAGTTGATGTTGGAGAAGTTAACGGAGATTCTGGCGATTTTTGGTTTGGTTGATCTGGTTAAAAATGAGTTGCTGGATGATGATATTGATGCACTGATTAAAGAGCGTGAAGAGGCGCGTGTGGCGAAAGATTTTGGTCGAGCGGATGACATTCGTGACCAGTTGCGTGCTGAGGGGATTATTTTAGAAGATACGAATCAAGGAATTCGTTGGAAGCGAGCAGATTAATGGAAGTTAAAGACGCGAAATTATTGAATGGCCTGGCTTTGGCTTATATGGGCGATGCGATTTATGAGTTGATTATTCGTGAATATTTACTGGGTGTCGGTCAAACGAAGCCGAATCAATTACATCGTTTTGCGACAGAGTATGTTTCAGCAAAGGCGCAGGCGCAGTTGGTTTCAGCGATGCTTGAAGAAGAGCTGTTAACTGAGGATGAAATGTCTTATTATAAGCGAGGGCGTAATTCGAAGATTAATACGAAGGCAAAGAATACTGATATTCAGACGTATCTGCATTCGACTGGTTTTGAGGCGCTGATGGGTTATTTATATTTAACGAAACAAGAAGAACGATTGCATGAATTGACAGATTGGTGCATTCATTATATTAATAAAGAGAAGGGGCGCGAATAAAGACAATGCGTAGAGATAGAAAGAAGTCGCCAAATAAAAAACAAGTAGAAGAAACGAATGATGAGTTTGTAATTGGTCGCCATCCGGTGCGTGAAGCGCTAGATTCGGACCGTGAAGTGAATAAATTGTTTGTGCAAGATGGTATTGGTGGACGTGCGATTGAAGATATTATTAGAATTGCGACAGGTAAGAAAATTGTGATTAGCTATGTACCGAAATCAAAACTCGATACATTGAGTGAGAACCAAAACCACCAAGGGGTAATCTTGTCATCGAGCCCGGTTGAGTATGCGAGTGTGGATGAATTATTTGAAATTGCAGAAGCAAGAGATGAGAAACCATTCTTCGTTATGCTTGATGGGATTGAAGATCCACATAACTTAGGTTCGATTATTCGAACAGCGGATGCAGCAGGTGTTCACGGGGTCATTATTCCAAACCGTCGTTCAGCGAACTTAACGTCAACGGTGTCTAAGGCATCAGCTGGTGCGATTGAACACGTAAAAGTGGCTCGTGTGACGAACTTATCACAGACGATTCAAGAATTGAAAGAGCGTGGCCTATGGGTTTTCGGTACGGATATGAAAGGTACAGATTACCGTCAGTGGAATACAGATTCGCCAATTTGCTTAATTATTGGAAATGAAGGAAAAGGCATGTCGCGTTTAGTTAAAGAAAACGTGGATGAAATGCTGACTATTCCAATGGCTGGCAACGTTCAAAGTTTAAACGCCAGTGTGGCAGCAAGCCTATTGATGTATGAAGTTTACCGTAACTGGAATCCAGCTAAATAATAAAATAAGAGAAGCTTTAGTCCATCGTTTTAAGAAACGAAGACTAAAGCTTTTTTGTTTTCGATAAGGTGGAAAGGACAGTGTAGCGGATGACATTCGTACAAGCCGTCGTCCAGCCTCTAAATGAAAAACCTGTTGAAGCAACAAACTTCAACAGGTTCTATTCTATTTATTTTTACTTGCGACTGAAACGTTGACTGAGTCGTTCAAAAAGGTTTTTCTTAGGTGGTTGTTGCTTCACTTGTCTTTGGTATTCCTTAATCGAGCGCTTCATCAATTCTTCTTGGGCACTGATGGAGTTGGCATCACCAGGTGTTTGCTTGATATACGTTTCATCCGATTGGAGTTCCCATGCTTTCGTATTATCTGCAAAGAATAATTGTAAGGTCTTAATAATCGTGTCTTTGATATCCTTATCTAAAACAGGGAAGGCAATCTCCACACGGAAGACCATGTTTCGCGTCATTAAGTCAGCGGATGAAAGATACAAATCTTTTTCACCATTGTTGTTGAAATAATAAATACGGCTGTGTTCTAAGAAGCGTCCGACAATACTACGCACAGAAATATTCTCACTCACACCTGGAATACCAGGAATCAAACAACAAATGCCTCGGATGTTTAATTCGATTTTCACTCCAGCTTGACTCGCCTCGTATAATTTACCAATTAAGGATTTGTCAGTCAGGGAATTCATCTTAGCGATGATATGGCCATTGCCATATTTCTGTTGGTTTTTAATTTCACGATCAATTTTACTCATGAAAGCTTCCCGAATTCTAAAAGGCGAAACATACAGCTGATTGTAATCCGGTTGATTGGAATACCCACTTAAATAGTTAAAGAAGTCATTCGCATCTTGCCCAATGATTTCATCAGAAGTCATAATCCCCATATCTGTATAAATCTTCGCCGTGTTTTCGTTGTAGTTACCGGTCCCTAAGTGAACGTAGCGCTTGAAGCCACGACCAACTTTTTTGGTGACCAAGGCAATTTTACTGTGTGTTTTCAATCCACGCATCCCGTATAAGATATTTACACCGGCATCTTCTAATTCTTTTGCCCACAACACGTTGTTCTCTTCATCAAAACGGGCTTTCAATTCAACTAAGACCGTTACTTGAATCCCGGCTTTTGCAGCTCGGATTAAAGATTGAACTAAGACGGAATCCGTACTGACACGATAGAGCGTCATTTTAATGGAGACGGTGTTTTCTTCAGTTGCTGCTCCACGAATAAATTCTAAAACGGGGTCGAAGGAATCATACGGATGGTGTAAGTATAAGTCCTGACGATCAAGTACATGGAAAATGGAGCGGCTCTTTAAGATTTCTGGATAATATGAATGGAAATGTGGGAAGAGTAAATCGGTATGGCGCTCACCTAAGTCATCTTTTAATGAGAATAAAAAGGTCAGATCAAGTGGGCCATTTAAGCGATAAATATCATCTTCCGTTAATTCTAGTTTTTCCTGTAAGAATGAAATGTCATCCTCTAACTGCTTATTCGAATTACGAGCATCGACCTCTAGGCGAACAGCCATCCCATTTTTTCGTCGTTGAATATAGTCTTCAATCACGTGTAATAAATCATCCGCGCTGTCTTCTTGGATTTCTAAATCGGCATTTCGTGTCACACGAAACGTGAAGGATTCTAACACGGTATACCCAATAAACATTTCTTCTAAATGGAAACGAATAATGTCCTCGACAAAGACGATTGGCTTCACGCTATCGACTACACTTTCTAAGATATGGTAGCGATCAATCAATGGTGTCAGTGGGATAATTAAGGCATACGGTTCATCGTCTTTTTCTAAATGCACAAAAATCTGCATGTTTCCATCATGTAAATGAGGGAAAGGACGGTAAGCATCTACACCATATGGGGTAATCGCTGGTTCGATTTGCTCGGTAAAAATATCACGTATTATATATTTTTGTTCTTGCGTCAGGTCTTTAACCGATTCTACGCGATAGCCGAGTTCTTCGACCATCGTCATTTTATCCTCGTAAATCGCATACTGACGTTGAACAATCCCTCGATTTTTCTTTGTAATTTCTTGGATTTGTTTCTTAGGTTTCCATCCTTTTTTAGAGTCTTTCTCGTTGATGTTTAATTTAAATAAATCTTGTAGGCCAGCTACACGGACGCGCACGAATTCATCTAAGTTTGAGCTCCCAATCGCTAAGAATCCCAACTGTTCTAATAAAGGATTGCGATTATCTAAAGCTTCGTTAATCACACGTTCGTTAAAATCGAGCCAAGAAAGCTCTCTATTTTGATAATATTCGGGTGCCGATCGATCAATTTTATCCTGTTCCACATAATCCCTCCGAAACTAACATAATAAATACGTGAAGCTAAATCATGATCTGCTGTCCACGTCTTGAAATACAATATTCACTGAATCACCAACAGCTCGTTCAAAATGATTGCGCTGCTTTTCGGCTTGAAATTTCTCTGAAATGATCAGACCTTTATAACTGATAACTAAATCATAGCCTGCTTTTTTATTTTTCTTTAACGTAAGGCCTTCAATGGTGTTGACGTGCGAATCATTTAAGGCTTCTGCAAATTTAATAATACTGCCTAATTTAAGTAGGGTATCTATTTCATCGTCTGAAAACCAATTACTTAAATCATCTAAATACTGTTTATAAAGTGAACGGTTTTTATAACTCGCTAAAAGTGCTAGACGAGCCCGGTCATAATGGTCAAAGCCATGAATATTCGTATTGGAAATGACATAAAACGTATGTTGTGAACTCGAGTCATTTTCAATGAAGCTCCCTAAGTTATATAAAGTTGCTCCATAATACATTAATTCCATATGCTTAATATCTGTTTTCAATAGACCATTTTCTTCTAATTGCACCAATAACATGTCGGCAATGGTGATGCGCTGATTGGTTGCGCGTTCTTGGATCCCGTATTGGGCTGTTAGGCGAATTACCTGTTGTTGCGGCACAGCATATAAGTCATACGGATTGTTCGAATGCTCATTCAAGTAATGCATAATAAGGCCTTCTCTTAGTCCACGTCTCGATAGAATGAACTTAGAAGACTTCGCGACGTCCATCAGTTGCTTAAAGACAATGCCCGCTGAAATAATCGTATCTTTACGGTCTTGACTCAATCCATCTAGGGAATCAAGTTTGTCGTAACTTGTCTGCACAAAGATATTTAAGACATCATCTAATAATTCAGGTGTCATCGGAAAGCCATGCGTACCAGCCAGTGGGTAGTCGGTGCGCAATTGATACACTTCAGCTATATTTCGCGCTGACCCTCCAATCGCGAGAATGGGTACATTAGCCTTAGCCAGCCAATCAACCTTCTTAAACTGCTTTTTAACCCATTTCATCGTGTCTGTAATCGCTTGGGGGTCCGAGTGCTCTTTGCCAGTGAAGAATTGACGCTTCAAGCTGACGGCACCGAATGGAAAACTGTGGCTGTTAACAATCTCTTTATTTTTAAAGAGGGTGACTTCCGTACTACCCCCACCGATATCTACTGAAATCCCATCATAAATGTTAAACGAATAGCGTACAGCATAGTTCCCGTAAAAGGCCTCTTCCTCTTCTGATAAAATACGTAAGGCTAAGCCCGTTTCTTCTTTAACATGTGCAATAATATCAGCAGCATTTTCTGAGTTACGAACTGCAGCTGTTGCAACAGGAATAATTTGATCCACATCATATTGATCAATGATTTTTAAATAACTATCTATTAAGTGAGTCAAAATATTAATCCCTTTTTCATTCATGCGAGCATTTTCAAGGTATTGAACCAATCGTGCTGAAACCTTAATATTTTGCATTTCTGAAATATCATAATAAGCATTTGAATCAATATTAAAAATAACTAGTCGTACCGTATTTGAACCAACATCAATTAAAGCGATTCTTTGTATTCCTGGTTGTTTTATCATAAGTATACGCCCATTTCTTTTTTTCCGATTTTGTTCATTATTATGTTAATGATACTAAATAATAGGACCCTTTGTCTAAAATTCCACTGTATATTTACAAAATAGCGCGTCAATCAAGTACAATCATTACAAAACAAGTCAAATAGAGCTTTTTATATTACATACATTACGTAATTGAGAACAAAGAGTAAACGAAATGAAATACAAAGTTGCTTAAAAGGGTATAGAATACTTATCAGTGGTTAAGTTAAATACTAAACTGAAACGAAAACAAAATACAAAAACAATAAAACGTTATTTAAAGAGAGGATTCCTAAAAGCATATGAAGAAATGGATAAAGAAGGTTGTCGCAATATCATTTGTAGCTGCACAATTTCTAGTTATTCCTAATGTCTCAGCAAGCTCATTGGAAGATGTTCGCAGTAGAAAAAACACAGTTGCAGAAGAAGTGACTCAATTACAAAACGAAGTGAGTGTTGGTTTAGAGGAAGTCAGCGTCATCACTTTAGCACTTGAAGAATTAAATCAAGAAATTGAAACACACAAAGCAACGATTGAAAAAACAGGCAAAGAAATCGAAGAACAAGAAGTGGTTGTTGAAGAACGTTTCCAATATACAGCCGATCAATTACAAGCTTTACAAAAAAGTGAAGTAAATCATAATATTATCTTAAGTATTTTCCAAGCAGAAAGCCTATCGGATTTATTCAATCGCATTTATACAGCGTCTGTATTAACAGGTGCAAGTGAAGAGCGCTTAGTTGAAGCGCACGAAGAACGCGAAAAACTAAACGGATTACGTGAATCGTTAGTTGTCGAAAAAGAAGAACTAGATACAAAACAAGTCACAGTCGTTGAACAAAAAGAAGCATTAGACAAAAAAGTAGCTCAATTAAGAGACACATTAGCAGCAAATCAAAACGAATTAGCAAACTTGAGTGCTCAAGAAGATGCAATTGTTCGTGAAGAAGCTGAAAGAGTTGCAAGAGAACGTGCAGCAGCACAAGCGGCTCAGTCTAGACAAGTCTCACAAGTCGCTGTGGCATCAGCAACAACACCAGCACCAAGCAAACCGGCAGCTCCAACAACACCAGCAGCTCCAGCACAAGCGGCTCAACCAGCACAACAAACTAGCAACGCTGGTCAATGGATGACATTCCAAGCAACAGGTTACTCAACACAACAACCTGGTTTAAGCACACACACAAGAATGGGAATTGACTTAAGAATCAACCCACGCGTTATCGCAGTTGATCCACGCGTTATTCCATTGGGAACAATGGTCGAAGTTCAAGGTTTAGGCGTATATATCGCAGGTGACACGGGTAGCGCAATTAAAGGCAACATTATCGATATCCACTACCCAACAGTAGGCGAAGCCTTAAACTGGGGACGTCGTAATGTCAAGATTCGTATTCTGAATTAATTAAAACAAATAAGCAAAGCGTCGATTACACTATGTAATCGGCGTTTTTTACTGTCTGCCTATTCGAACCAGACACGCCCGATAGCTCAAGCGACCTCTATTTCACAAAGAAAAAGATTCGAAAAAGCAAGATGTTTGTTAGAATAGAAGAAAGAAGTATTCGGAGGGAATGCGATGTTTGAAAAAGTGTACGTGGTTGAAGGGAAACATGCTGCTGGTGAAATGGGGTCGGGGGACTTAGAGGTGTTGGCGACGCCGGCCTTAATAGCCTTCATGGAGAACGCGGCTAAGGAAGAAGTATTGGGGCAGTTGGCAGATGGTGAGACCACTGTGGGAATTGAATTGAGCGTGCAACATTTAAAGGCGACTGCGATTGGTCAGACGGTGCGTGTCCAGTCCCGTCTTGTTGAACAAAAGAAGTCGATCCTTTTTTACGAACTTGAGACGTATGAGGACGAGACATTGATTGGAAAAGGAACGCATAAACGTGCGATTGTAGATGCACAAAAGTTTATGGACAGTTTATAATAAGGGAGTTTATGAGAGATGCTAAAAAATGGAAACATTGATTTTGTATTATTTACGGTGAAACAAACGGATGAGACGATTGTAGATGTGACGGTGGATTTATTCGTGCGTGAATTTAAGATTGAATATACGAACTTATATGGCCAAACGGTTCAGCGAGAGCAAGTGGGTAAGTTACGTCGTAAGGGAATCAAGGACTTTAAGCAGCGCTTGGAAGAATTAGACGTGGTCTCGATGGCGCGCAAAGAGACGAATACACTTCCAACGAAATTAGCGAGTGCGATGGTGATGTATATTATTAAAGATGAAACGTACTTTACCGAAGGCGACTCCGATGCAGACTTGGCAGCTATCCATAAAGCCGTTGAATATTTAGTAGGGACAACTTTCGGTTCCTATGAATATTATAAAAAGTAAGCAGGAAGAAGACTTTAAACCATTTAGTCGAATTGGTGTTCTGTTTTTGGTATAATAGTAGACGCGTAAAATTATGGAAAGATTTCAAAAAATGATAGGAGGTGTTACAGATGGCGAAGGAATTAGTGGAGAATAAATTATTGCAGCTGCCGACTTTACCAGGGTGTTACATAATGAAAAATGCCAAGGGACGAATTATCTATATCGGAAAAGCAAAAAACTTAAAGAATCGTGTGCGTTCTTATTTCAGAGGGAAAAAAGAAGGTAAAACGGCATTGTTGGTTCAAGAGATTGCGGACTTTGAATACGTCGTGACAGATTCGGACAAGGAAGCCTTGCTGCTTGAAGTAACGCTGATCCAAAAACATAAGCCACGCTATAATATATTACTGAAGTTTGGGACAACTTATCCTTATTTAAAAATTACGAATGAACGCCATCCACAGTTGATTATTACGTCGGATGTTGAAAAAGATGGTGCCGAATATTTCGGACCGTACCCAAACGTTGGGGCAGCGCAACAAACCCAGCAATTGCTTCAGAAAATTTACCCGTTGCGAAAATGCAATGGTTACCAGAAACGAGCTTGTTTGTATTACCATATCGGGCAATGTATTGGGCCGTGTGACCATGAAGTGCCGGTAGAAGAATACCAAGCGCAAATTGCACGCATCAAATCCTTCTTAAATGGGAATGTGCATACAATCAAACGTGATTTAAAAGAGAAGATGGAAGCTGCTTCGGCCGAATTGAACTTTGAAGCGGCCGCAGAATTTCGCAATCAAATTAGTTACATTGAACAGACTGTGGAAAAACAGGCTGTTGTCTTTAAAGATTTTATTTCCAGAGACTTCTTTAACTACTATATCGAACATGGTTGGATCTCGATTCAAGTGTTTTTCGTACGTCAAGCTGCGTTAACGAAACGAGAAGTTGCGATGTTCCCCATTACGGATAGTGCGAATGAAGAAGTGTTGAAATACATTTTGCAGTATTACCAACACTCCAACAACACGGTACCAAAAGAAGTTTATGTGCCGGCTGGCATTGATCGTGACTTGCTTGTTAGTGAGTTAGAAACAAAAGTATTCACGCCTCAGCGTGGGGAGAAGAAGCACCTCTTAGAAATGGCTGGCAAAAACAGTCAGTTTGCGTTGAAACAAAAATTCCATTTAATTACGATGGAACAATTAAAAACAACTGGAGCATCCGAAGAGTTGTCCGAAGCATTGGGCTTGCCGTATGTTGAACGCATCGAAGCCTTTGACCATTCGAACATCCAAGGGACGAGTCCGGTATCGGCGATGGTCTCCTTCCGAGAAGGGAAGCCAGATAAAAACAATTACCGTAAATTTAATATTAAAACCGTTGAAGGAAGTAACGAGGCTGCGACAACACGAGAAGTGGTGCGCCGTCGTTATTCAAGATTATTAAAGGAAGCCGGTGAAATGCCAGATCTGATTTTAATGGACGGGGGTAAAATCCAAGTCAATGCCGCAAAAGATGTGTTGGAAAATGAGTTAGGCTTAGATATCCCAGTTGCGGGTATGGTAAAAGATGATCGCCACCAGACAGCTCAATTAATTTTTGGGGAAGACTTAAAGCCGATTCCGCTTCACCCACGAAGTCAGGCTTTCTACTTAGTGCAGCGTGTGCAAGAAGAAGTCCACCGTTTTGCGATTCAATTTCACCGGAATGTACGTAGTAAAAATAGCTTCTCGTCTATTCTGGATGATGTGAAAGGTGTCGGGCCAAAGACTCGTACCAAAGTTTTGCGTCATTTCAAATCTTTAAGAGGTTTGAAGGAAGCAAGCTTAGAAGAGATTATTGATTTAGGCATCAATCGTCCAACGGCCTTGAACATTCAAGAAGCGATGAAGGCTTATCAAGTGAATATACAAAAAGCATCCACCAAAGCGGATGCCGCTGAATAAAGATAGAACCCTGTTGAAGATTTCGCTTCAACGGGGTTCTTCAATGTATTTTATTTTCCAGAAACTTGTCTTTTGGTTGAGTACGAGAAACAAGCGCCACTATTAAAGCCTAAATCATAATCACTGTCGGCTAAAGTATCCGTGTCTTCCTGGTCACCTTTAATGCGAGAATAGGGATCAAACAGCGTCGAGATAATCGCACAGAGGGGAATGTTCTCCTCTTTATCCACCATCAAATTATAAATTGCATATTGCTGGTATAAGTCTTTTTCACATTCCATAATCAATTCGTTCTCTTTTGTGACGGTATAGTAGGCCTCTTCAAAATCACCGGTCACCATCCACTCGTGCGGATACAGTGAAAAATACGAATCGCGAATCCCAAACAAGCCAGGGTGTTTACGCATCGTCCCAATTTCTTCTTGCTCGGCTCGAATGGTAAATACAGGAAAAGGCGTCTGTTTAGTTTGCTTCACACTTATTAATAAATCACCCTCTAGGTTATAAAGTGAAACAATGTCATTCTTACGTCCCCAACGTCCTTCAATAATATATAAAATTTGTCCTCGATTATCGCGTACGGTCATACGTTGATTGTTCTTGTTATGTTGCTTTATAAACAGCGGAATCATTGTAAACCTCCTTAATCAAGCTACCACTTTACTTATTATAACACGGATAAATATCGAGGTTAAGAAAAAAAGACAAATCTAAATAACCTAGACTTGTCTTTTGATTCTTATTTACTTGGCCTCTTTGGCAATAACTTCCGTCAATTGGTTCAATGCATCAATAATGTTATCCATTTTTGTCTCCATGCGTTTCAATAAATAAACAGAAATAAAGATCGGAAAACCCAAATTTCCAATAAATTCAGTCAACCCATTCAACAAATTCATATCAACAGTCATCTCTTTGCACTCCTTCCGTGAACACCCACACTATAAATACGAAAGGTTGCGTGCCAACTGTTAACTAGAAGCGTAAACTCTTTCCATTTAGGACACGGTCAATAATTTGGGCAACAGCATCATCCACATGACTTGGCGCCAAATATTTTGCCGTCTTCTTCGCTTGTTCATGCGCATTCGCCACGGCATAACTATGGTCGGCCCATTCCAACATCGTTAAGTCGTTGATGTTATCGCCAATCGTAATGACCTCGCTTGGTTTGTAGCCTCGAGCAGCTGCATATTCTGAAACAGCTTGGCCCTTGTTTGCGCTAATATGGTTAATCTCAAGGTTATGCGTACTCGCGGATGTGACAATCACATTCTCAATGTTCGCTTCCACTTTACGTTTTAAGTCTACTAATAACGACACATCATCCGTCGCGTTCGCTAACATTTTCAATACTTGCACACTTGGGTCTTCGTATAAAAAGCGGAAGTCATCAATCGTCTGAATATTAAAAGACTGTAAACGATCCTTCACAATACGCGTCGCTTCCTCGTCCGTCAACGTTTTGTTAATCGACTGAAAAACAGCTTTAAACGACTTCACATAATCTTCTAGATCCTTATTCGAGTAAATATTATCATGCGTAATAAACTCATTATGCAAATCAAACTCCCCAAAAATATCAATCAGAGATTTCGTCATATCCTTATCAATCGCACGCGTAAATTGCAATTCCTCATTCTCATCAAACATACGAGCGCCATTCAACTCAATAAAAGAACACGTAATTCCGCGCTCCTTCACAATCGAATACCCCGAATCAACCGTACGCCCCGTCGCAATTGCAAAGTCCAAGCCCGCATTTTGCGCACGGACAATCGCCTCAGCCGCACGATCAGACAACTCAATATTCTCATTCAACAACGTACCATCCATATCTGTTACAATAAGCTTAATCGCCAATATCCTCTTCCTTCCTATATGATTCCCTCACATTCTATCAAAAGTAAACAAAAATAACAGCACAGAGCACATTATGTTTATGTAAATTCTTGATAAAATGATAAAGTATGTAGGAATAGAAAGCGAGTGGAACGTCACATGAATATACCAATAACAAATCAATGGCAACCGATTGTAGAAGAAGCAACTCAGACAGCATCTTACAGAAGCTTGCGAGAATTTTTAAAGAGTGAATACCAAACCCAAACCATCTATCCCGATATGGACAACATCTGGACGGCCTTTCAATGGACCGATTTCGCGGATGTTAAAGTGGTTATTATAGGTCAAGACCCGTATCATGGCCCTGGACAAGCACACGGTTTAAGTTTCTCCGTACAACCAGGCATAAAAATTCCGCCGTCTCTACGCAATATGTATAAAGAATTAAAGGAAGACTTAGGCATCGAACCAGTTGAGCACGGCTATTTAAAGGGCTGGGCAGAACAAGGCGTCTTCTTATTAAATAGTGTCCTTACCGTTCGTGGAGGCCAAGCCCATTCGCATCGAGGCAAAGGCTGGGAAGAAGTAACTGATTTTGCGATTGCTTCATTAAATAAACGTGAGCAGCCGATTGTTTTTATTCTTTGGGGTGCCGCTGCCCAAAAGAAGAGCGTGCTGATTGATGAAAGCAAACACTTCATCTTAACAGCGCCACACCCGAGTCCCTTATCGGCATACCGTGGTTTCTTTGGCTCCAAACCTTTTTCAAAAACCAATGAGCTTTTACGCCAATCTGGTCAAAAACCAATCGATTGGTCCTTGCCGAAAGAAGTCTAAAACGCAAGCGTATAGGAATGAAAGCTTATCCATTTCACCCAAAGAACTGTTTGACAAGCTTATGAAATTGGTGGTATAGTATCTTGAGTTAAAATATAAAAGAAAAGAGGACCATAAATGAAACGAAACAAGGCAGCTTTAGCATGTACAGTTTGTGGATCTCGAAATTATTCGCTTGATATGGGTACGAAAGCTCGTACGGAACGTTTGGAAATTAAAAAGTTCTGTAAGTATTGTTCAACACATACTTTACATAAAGAAACGAAATAATCGAATGAAATTGAGACAAGAGCCGAAAGGAGATTAGCAATATTATGGGTAAAGTGGGCAACTTTTTTAAAGAAGTTAAGCATGAAATGAATGAAACGACATGGCCATCCAGAAAAGAAATGAGCAAATATACTGCGTCAGTATTCACAGTAATTATTTTGTTTGCAATCTTTTTCTTCGCAACTGAATCAGTTATCGTGTGGTTACTTTCATTGATTTAATTTCAAAAAATCTAGCATGACGTAAAGAATAGTGTTATACTAATCTCAGTTGGAAGCCTTCTAGACCTAGTTGTCAATGAAGGTTTTTTAATTTGAAAAAAATAAGTTGATATTGAACACTAAAAACGAAAAGTAAAACAATTATAGAAAGAGGTTGGGGTGGATTATGGGTACATTAGATCGAATGAGCAAGGAAAAGCATTGGTATGTTCTTCATACTTACTCTGGTTATGAGAAGAAAGTACAACAAAACCTAGAGTCACGTATGACAAGTATGGGCATGGAAGAAAACATTTTTGAAATCCTTGTTCCAGAACAAGAAGTTTATGAAGAGAAAAACGGTGAAATGACGGCTAAGATGAAGAAGTCATTCCCAGGATACGTTCTATTGGAAATGATTATGTCGGATGAAGCTTGGTATGTTGTGAGAAACACACCTGGTGTAACAGGTTTCGTAGGCTCACATGGAGCAGGAAGTAAACCTTCACCATTATTACCAGAAGAAGTCGACTCATTATTACGTAGTATTGGTATTAACCCACGTAAAGTTGCGATTAGCTTGAAAGTTGGTCAATACGTAGAAATTATCAGTGGCGCATTCAAAGGTATGGAAGGTTCGGTTAAAGAAATCGACGAAGACAAAGCAAAAGTTACCGTATCGGTTGAAATGTTCGGTCGTGAAACAGATACAGAAGTGGATTACAGTCAAGTAAAAGAGATCGACGAAGGTTTCTCACTATAATAAGAATTTACAATCTAAGAAGTTTTTTTGGAAAATGCATTTAAGGCCTTGCAATAGCAGGTGTTGAATGGTAAAATGTCTCGGTACGTTTATAGGCCGTTGTGCTTGTAAACAGTATTTAATAGGTGGGAGGGGAAATTACTATCCCCATTTTAACCACTCGCGGACAAAAACAAGGAGGTATGTCTCGTGGCAAAAAAAGTTATAAACGTAGTTAAATTACAGATTCCTGGGGGAGCTGCAACTCCAGCACCACCAGTAGGTCCTGCATTAGGTCAAGCTGGAATTAATATTTCAGGTTTTACAAAAGAGTTTAACGCTCGTACAGAAGACCAACGTGGAACAATCATTCCAGTAGTTATTACTGTATATGAGGACCGCTCATTTACATTTGAAACAAAAACACCACCAGCTTCAGTTTTATTAAAACAAGCTGCAGGTATTGATTTAGGTTCAGGTGAACCAAATACTAAAAAAGTGG
>CAZUZA010000024.1:0-20535 GCA_964624875.1 uncultured Carnobacteriaceae bacterium
CAGAAGACTACCTCCGTGAAATTCGCGACTTATTAGCTGCACAAAAGACTGAAACAAACTCAGTTGATTACCGAGACCTGTAAGACACCGTTCTAAAATAAAAACGGCCTTCCTAAGATTGTAAAATCTTGGAAGGTCGTTTTGTTTTTACCATTATTTGGCTTTTAGCGTTTCAACGGCATGTTTGGCTGAATCGATCAATAAGCTGACATCCATGCTTAATGTCAGGGCATCGTAACCTTCGTCTAAGTACTTTTGTGCCATGTCGAGGCCCATGCTGAAAATCATCGTGAACTTTCCGTTGTCGCGACAGGCTTTGTAGATTCTTTTCAAAGCCGCGATAAAGTCTGGATGATCAAATTGCGTCGGAATCCCTAGTGCAATGGATAAGTCAAATGGCCCAATAAAAATACCTGAGACACCTTCAAGGGCAGCGATTTCTTCAATATTCTCTAAACCTTCGACCGTTTCACATTGGGGAATGATCATCGTTTGCTTATTCGCATCCGCAAACATCTCATTCAAATCAGACATATTGCTTCGATGACCAAAGTCCGTCACACGCGACGTAAAGAAGCCTCGCTGGCCTAAAGGTGGGAACTTACTCCAGCTCACAATTTTCTCTACTTCTTCCACACTACGCACATTCGGAATCACAAGTCCTTGTATCCCAACGTCTAGTGGGCGCAAAATACTCGAACGCGTACTGTCCGGCACACGCAACAAAGGCGTGATATTTCTAAAGTTCGCAGCCTGCACAAATTCTTTCAAACTATCAATAGTGGTCACACTATGCTCGCCATCCACAATAAAAAAGTCCAAACCAGCCACACTCAGCGCTTCAACAACTAAAGAATCATTCAACTCTAAAAAGGTACCAATCAATTTTTCGTTTCGATTAATACTTTCTAACATATGATTTTCAACCAAAGCGTTCACCTACTTTTCTTCTTTTACTAACATTAGCACAAATGACAGCGCATTCATTCCTGTTGTTGCACATAGTGAAACAAGCAAAATATTTTAAAGCTCTTTTTGGTGAAATGGAGCCCGTGTAGCCAAAAAGGACTGCGCGAGCGCAGTCCTTTCCAAATCCTTTGTCATTTTTATTGTTTCTGGCCGTATTGACGCTGGTGTTCTTGGATGCCAGTGAATATAAAGTCGCCTGCTTGTACGAATTTCTTTTCAAAAGAAGCGTTTCCCTCTGAATCTACTTGTACCGTACTTGATAAAACCGTTTCGTATTCAGCGATTTCAAATTTCGTTCGCTTATTTAGTAAACTTTCGTGATCTGCCGTCTTAAGATGGTCGCGATAGTTTGCTTGCACTTCACCAACGAAGAACTCCCCAACAGCTCCTGAGCCATAACTAAAGAGCCCAATGCGTTTGCCTGCCTCCAACTCTTCACCTTGTTCCAACAAGGACAGCAAGCTTAAGTAGAGGGAACCAGTATAAATATTACCAACTTGTTTGTTGTATGTAATAGCTGATTCATAATATTTTTCAAAGCGTTGATACGTTGCTTCATCCACTTCTTCTTGCAACGCCAATAAGCCTTTACGCCCCATTTTTGTATAGGGTACGTGGAATAATAACGTTTCAAAATCAGCTAACTCAGCATTGTATTGGCTCTTATAACGATTCCACACAGCTAATAAGGTATCTAGGTAAGCTTCATTTGAGTACTTGCCATCCACATAAGCAAACTCCGAATAAGTTGGGCGCCAAAAATCATTGATATCTGCTGTATAGGTTGCACTGTCTTTTTCAATTGCTAAAAGACTTGGATCAGCTGATACTAACATCGCAACAGCGCCAGCACCTTGCGTTGGTTCGCCACCAGTATTTAGACCATATTTAGCAATATCACTTGCTAATACAAGAACCTTGCTTTCAGGATGTAAGGCGATATGCCCCATTGCCATCTGTAAACCGGCTGTCGCACTATAACAAGCTTGTTTTAGCTCCACCACACGAGCGTAAGGTTGTAGCCCTAATAAGTGATGCACCCAGATGCCTGCTGATTTCGAGTGGTCAACACTTGATTCCGTCGCAAACAACACCATATCAATTTGTTCTTTGTCTTCAGCTGTTAGGATATTATTCGCTGCATTGGCTGCCATCGAAACAATATCATAGGCATCGGATGCGATACCCATTTTTTCTTGGCCAATACCGTATAAGTATTTATTGGGGTCCACATCTCTTGCGTGAGCTAACTCCACCATGTCGACATATGTAGGGGGTGTAAAGAAACTCATTTTATCTATACCAATTTTCATTTTATCCATCTCCTCTATAAAGGATCGTCATACTTGCATGCTTTTCGCATCTTTCGCCTCTTTTCATTATTTTACAAAGAGGTGCATCTTTGATTTTAGCTTAAAATTGTTAAGAATTTCATAATTATCGGGAACCAATGGCTTATTTTTGTACAATAAGATACTTTGATTTATAATAAGGTTATTAAGATACGAAAATAAAAACAGGAGTGATAGTCATGAGTTCAAGATTTTCATCGTTTATTAAAGGTGCACTAGTTGGTTTAGGTGTCGGATTATTAGCTGCTCCAAAGAGTGGAGAAGAAACGCGTAAAGATATTGGCCATAAGTTCGACGAGCTGAAAGACCAAGGTAAGAACTATGCTGATTTAGCTGCTGAAAAGGGCTCTGAATTAACAGAGACGTCTAAGTCTGCTATGACTGATGTTCGTCGCTCAATTGTTGATTCGTCAAGAAATCTGCGTTCGACTTTGTCTGATGCTGCGAAAGATGTGCAACATACTACTGAAGACTTTGTTCATGAAGTAGGCGATAGTGCGCGTCGTGCGAAGGATGGTATTGTTGAAACAGCTGAAATTACGAAGATGGAAGCTGAAGATGAGTTTAACCGCTCAAGAGCTGATGTTCAAGTAGCTGCGGATGAAGTAGGTACTGAAGCACAAGATGCTTTCGACGAAGTTTCTGACGAAGCGAAAGTTGCTTACGAAGATGTGAAAGAAGAAGTTGTTGATGTCGCTGAAGATGTGAAAGCTGAAGGCGAAAAAGTGGCAGACGACGCAAAAGACGCTATGGATGACGTAAAAAATAGCTAAATATAAAAAAATGACCGGTGCTCAGGGCCTATATGGCTTTTTGAGTACCGGTTTTTTGTTGCATTTTTTTATTTATCATTATCTTGCATCTCATTATTATATTCTAAAATGGTACTATGTGAATCGCGAATTTTATCGACAGCCTGATCGAAGTTTTCCGATAGATAGGAGTAAAATAACACATCAATAACTAAAAATTGGGCGTGAAGCGAGCTTGTCGCTGCACTTCTCGTTTCAATTTCATTGGTACGAACGTGTTGTAAAGAAATATCCGACTTTTTCGTTAAGGAATTGTTGCCAAAACGTGTAATCGAAATTGTCTTATGTCCGTGTCTTTGTGCGATTTCACTCAGCTTAACCAATTCATGCGTTTCACCAGAGTTTGAGACCGTAATTAAGACTGTTTTTGCCTCACTTCCGACTAAAGCCGATATCAAAACATGTGAATCTTCAATATGAATACAAGTTTTACCCACACGACTCCATTTTTGTGCAATGTTTTTCGCACCTAAACTCGAGGCTCCAATCCCAAAGGTGTAAATAACAGATGCATCACGAATCGTATCATTCGCTTCCGCAATCGCATCCTCACTCAGAATTGAGATCGTATCTTTCATAGCCAGCGCAGAGTTCCAATATAATTTTTCCATGATTTCGGTAGTCAGCTCGCCAGCCGTGATATCAGAGTATGCGACCCGGTCTTCGGATGTAATAAACCTCGATATCAATACTTTTAATTCTGTAAAGCTATCAATCTTGAGTCGTTGCGTTAAACGAATAACAGTGGCGGCACTCGAGCCTGCAAACTTTCCTAATTCGGAAGCTGTCATTTTAATCACTTTTTCAGGATGTTCAATGATTTTTTTGGCAATGCGCTTTTCTGCCTTTGGTAAATCATTCAACATGCTTTTCATTAAACTCAGTATATCTCGATGACCCATACTCACTCACCCCGTTTTTCTCTTCTTGTTCAGATTATAACATGTCCTATTCCGTCTTAGTAGCCTTACTCGATAGTTTTTGTAAGGTCTCGTAGATAAGACCATTCGTGTCGGCTAAAGCTTCCTCAGCCTCTTCTTTTGTCGTACCAGCTAAAATCATTACGATAGCTGTTTTGACGGATTGAGCCACTGCATAAACTTCTTCTGCTTTTTCATACGATACGCCTGTCGCCTCAACAATAATTCGTTTCGAACGATCAACCAATTTATCATTCGTTGCTTGCACGTTCACCATTAAGTTTTCATAGATTTTACCTGTCTTGACCATACTGACCGTTGAAATCATGTTTAAAACAAGCTTTTGCCCTGTTCCTGCTTTTAAGCGTGTTGAACCTGTCAATATTTCAGGTCCCGTATTAATTTCAATCGGGTGATCAGCTAAGGCACTTATTTTCGTCCCTTTATTATTCGAAAGCGAACCTGTTATGGCACCTACCTCTGTCGCATATTTTAAGCCACCAATCACATATGGCGTACGCCCACTTGCAGCAATTCCAACCACAATATCTTTATCATTTAAGTGAATCCCTTTTAAATCTTCAATCGCCAATTCTTCTGAATCTTCGGCCCCTTCGACCGCTAGTCTGATTGCCGATTCTCCACCAGCAATCAAGCCAATCACTTGATCAGGCGACGTCCCGAAAGTCGGAACACATTCGACCGCATCTAAAATACCTAAACGGCCACTCGTCCCAGCCCCTATATAGATTAAGCGCCCACCATTACGAAAACTTTCAACAACAGCATCAATCAACTTTTCAATCGCCGGTAATGCCTCATGAATCGCTTCAGCAACAATGTAATCTTGTTCATTCATTAACAGCAAAATTTCTTTCGTCGACATCCGATCAAGATTCATAGAGGCTGGGTTCCTTTGTTCTGTTATGTTCTCCATACACTAACCCCCTACAACCATTTTTATTTTAAAGCTCTTTCAACATTAAAGAATAACTTCGATACACTTGCATCCCATTCATTTCATAAAATCTCTGAGCATTTCCACCCGTCCATAAGAAATATGTATGTGTTAACCCTCTTCTGACCATATCTTGCAACATTTCATTAAATAAATAGGCACCCAAACCTTTACCTTGCAGCGTCGGCTTCACTCCAAACGGACCAAAACGACTCGGCTTCCCGTCAATCGCACGCTGAGCATAACCAACCACTTCATTCGTCGCATCACGCAACACCAGTACCGTTTCCTCAGCCCGACGACTCAACACAGCCTGCTTCACATTCAAGGCCCAATCACCCGGAAACGACTCGTCCAAAAAGGCACTAAGATCTTCCGTATCGGTGAAATCAAAAGGTGTCAGTTGGTAGCCTTCTTGTTGCACACGATGTTTTAACTTCTTATACGCATCGGTTTGATGATAACGTAATAAACTTCTTTCCATTGAGACGGCTTGACCATATTGCGTAAATTGATTTTTCTCAAAGAAGGCAGCAGCATTCGGATAGCTTTCTGTATCCACTCCAGGAAATAAATAGTTTGGTGCATAAGCGCCTACAATTATTTTGGTGACATGTTCTTCTGCCATAATAGTCGTCACGTGATTTAAGAGTCCTGTACCTACGCCCTTACTTTGTTGTTCTTCAGCTACACACAGACCAACAATCCAACCTTTATTGGGTTCTAAGCCTAAGTCCCCATAAGGAACTTTTCGTTTAACTGACCAGATAAAACCAGTCACTTCATCTGCTTCCAAAGCAATCGCACAATAGCGTGGATCAAAATTTTCATCCAGGATGATTTTTTTATAGAAATTTTCTTCCGATAAATAATCATGCACCATCGTTTGATTCCACAACTTTAAAACCTGTTCTTGATACTGTTTATCATAAGATACGATTTGCATCTCAACACTCTTCCTTCTATTTATATGAGATTTTTACGATAGGCATGATAGGTTTTCCAAGGTTGGTAACCAAGCTTGCCATAAAAGTCCACTAGACCTGTCCAATCAATCATAATGGTTTCGATCGCACGTTCACGTAGCATTGCAATACCGGCTTCAACAATCGCTAGCCCATAACCATGGCCACGTTCACTCGATGCAATACCTAGAGGACCAATGCCACCAGGTTCTGCTTGCACTAACGCATGCCAATACATATTGGGCGCGATAATGACTGATTGCTTATCATTGATACGACAAAAGCCAATAATCTTACCTTCTTTTTTAGCCACAACAAATTCACGACCATCGCCACCAGCTTTGATATAAGCTTGTAACTCTTCCGTCCAACGACCTGGAAACTCTTTTTCCATAAAGACAAGCAATGTATTCAGCTCAGCTTTTTCTAAAAAACCATAATGAATATTCTCCGTTTGAGGTAACGAGGTTTCAGACGTTTCATCGTAGGTATGAATTAAGTCATACTCGGTTTCGAAACGCTCGAAGCCTTTCGCTGTAAACCACGCGTTTGTTCGCTGATCTTCGATGGGTATACCTGGGAAATAGTGTTGCATATCTCTCCCTAAAAACAATTTCTTAACCCCTTTTTGACGCAGATTCTCCTCAACCATCGTTAACATCTTTGTACCGATCCCTTTACCACGAGCTTCTTGGCCAACCATTAAAAAGTGTAACCATGCTATCGTTATATTGTCCGGATTCACTTTCGTTGCGATTATACCTTCAATTTCTGCTTGTTCATTTACGACCGCAAATGAGTTTTCGCTATCCAACATTTCATCCAACAGGGTGTTTTGTTGAAATAAAGCTTCGGACATCGGAAACTCGTCCCCAATTGTTTGCATCCAAAAGTCGACGAGTTTTGCGACCGATATTTCATGTAAGGCAATGATATTAGGCATTTGCTCATCCTCTTTTATCATGTAATAAGTTACTTAAGCTAATACGAATTCTTCTGCTTCTTCAATTTCTGATAATTTCTTTTTACGAATAACGTTCTCTGTTTCACCATCAAAGAAGTGTGCTTTGTTCATGTTAAAGGCAACTTCAATTTGTTCGCCTGGTTGGTGGTGATCACGCGCATCCACAACACCGATTAGTTCTGTTCCATTGAAATCAAGGTATAGAATCGATTCGGCACCTGTTAACTCAGCGACTGTAATCGTTGGTGTCATCACTGTTTCTGGTGATACCTCTAAAGCAATTTGTTCTGTATGAATATCTTCTGGACGAATTCCAAAGATGACTTCTTTCCCGTCATAACCTGCTTCATCAAGGACTTTACGGTCTGGTTCGCTAACGACTAAGTCGATACCTAAGCCATCACTCACGCGACCATTGCTGTATGTCACTCGTAATAAGTTCATTGCCGGTGAGCCAATAAAGCTCGCTACAAAGGCGTTATTTGGTGAGTTGTAGACTTCAAATGGTGAACCAACTTGTTGGATAACACCGTGATCCATAATAACAATACGATCCGCAAGCGTCATTGCTTCCGTCTGATCATGCGTTACATAAATGGTTGTTGCGTCTAAACTATTGTGTAATTTCGAAATCTCTGCACGCATTTTCACACGTAACTTCGCATCTAAGTTGGATAGCGGCTCATCCATTAAGAAAACCTTCGGACTACGTACAACCGCACGACCTAAAGCCACACGCTGTCTTTGTCCACCAGATAAAGCTGCTGGTTTACGTTCTAATAATTCCGTTAACCCTAATAAGCCGGCTGCATTCTCAACACGTTCTTTAATTTCATCTTTTGGCATTTTACGTAGTTTTAATCCAAAAGCCATGTTATCGAAAACGGACATATGAGGATATAAGGCGTAGTTTTGGAAAACCATTGCGATATCGCGGTCTTTAGGTGCTACATCATTTACCATGTCGTCATCAATGTATAATTCACCTTCTGTAATTTCTTCCAGGCCAGCAATCATACGCAAAGTTGTTGTTTTCCCACAACCTGATGGGCCAACAAATACGATAAATTCATGGTCTTCAATCTGTAAGTCAAAGTCTTTAACCGAGTAATCTTCTGCATTGTCATAACGTTTATATAAATTATTTAAGTTTACTGTTGTCATAATTGGCTCCTTATTTTTCTAGTTTCTATGCCTGCACGTCATATAATAAATACGGTGCGACCATTTTTTCAAACGCTTCTAATTCACTTGCACTTGTTTCAAAATAGTCTGTTAAATTGTCTTCTAAGATGTCTTTTCTTAATGTGCCATTACCAGCAAGTAAATCAAAGAATGATTTGCCACTTGGTGTTTCTTCTCTAAATGCAAATTGTTCTGGATACATTTGAGCAATATCGGAAATGAGATAGACCAAACTCTTTACAGGTTTGATGGTTTCTCGATCTGTTATATGAAGCTGCACACCATAGCACATTTCACCTTCATATTTTTGATAAGTCGGATTAAAAGACACTGGACGTGCAATAATCCCTGGTAATTTGCGCGCATTAAACTTTTGCGCAAGTTCATGACCGTTGATAAAAGGTGCGCCTGCCACTTCAAAAGGTTGGGTCGTGCCTCTTCCCTCTGATATGTTTGTCCCTTCAAATAAACAAGTGCCTGCATATAAAATGCACATATCAATACTCGTTGTGTTTGGCGAAGGTGGAATCCAAAACAAGTCGGTATCGTCAAAATACATATCGCGCGTCCAACCTTCCATTGGAATAACGGTTACTTCACATTCGTATCCAAATTCTTTGTTGTAAAGTAAAGCCAATTCACCAGTTGTGAGTCCATGACGATTCGGAATCGGAACTAAACCAATAAATGATTTGTATTCTTTCTCGACCAAATTCCCTTCACGATGCATACCTGAGATCGGATTCGGTCGATCCAATACCAGCAGCTCAGTATCATTTTCACCACAAGCTTCCATTACGTTAGCCATTGTATAAATATACGTATAATAACGCGAACCAATATCTTGAATATCAAAAATCATTACGTCGATTCCTGCCAACATATCGTCCGTAGGCTTACGTGTTTCACCATATAAACTATGAACAGGTAGATTCGTCAGTTCATCCGTTGCAAAACCGACTTCCTCTCCCTCTTTGGCATCGCCACGAATCCCATGTTCTGGTCCAAATAAAGCAACCAAATCAATATCTGGATGGTTAAAGAGTACATCAACTGTTGATTCTAACTGTTTATTTACTCCCGTTAAATTTGTAACCAAACCAACTTTTTTACCTTTATACTTTTCAGTATGTTTCTTTAGAAAGACATCTATACCAATTTCCATTTTACAAACTCTCCAATACACATATTCTTTATAGTGATAATCCTGGAATTGCGTCAACTCGATGAACATTGCTTCCTACAGGAAACTTCAGCGTTTGAGCGTACTCTACTCGGCTTCGACAACCGTGAACTCTTCCTAAAGCCTTATAATAATCATAATAATCAAAGGAAGAAGAATTCATAACGAACCAATATTGCGAAATCGCTTCTAAATATTGTTCAAACTCATCCGAGACATCGATAAAAACGTCCGGTGTATATTCATACATATCTTCCCAGTTTTCACTATGGAAAATGCTGAAGAACTTAGGGTCTAAACCATCGATATCAAAGCCAGGCAAGCCTGCTTTTAACTGAACAGCTTCTAATATCTTAGGGCATAAAGCATGATCGGAATGCATGCTATTTACCCAGTGTGTAATGACTAAATCGGGTCGAATTGTTCGCACAATTTTTGCGACTTCATCAATAATTTCATCATCAAATCGTAACTCAGCATCTTTATAATCTAAAGTAATCGTATTTGCGCCAATAATCTCAGCTGCTTTTTTCGATTCTTCAATTTTTTGTTTTCGATATTCTTCGACTGTTACACCTGGTGGGTTTCCTTTCTCACCAGCCGTTAAAGAAAGAAATGTGACCGTATGTCCAGCGTTTGCATACTTTGCTGCAATTGCTCCTGCTTGTAGCTCACCATCTCCACAATGGGCGCCGAAAATCATTAAATGTTTTTTTTGAGGCATATCAATAGATCCTTTCATATCAATAATCATTCCATCTTAAAGCATTAACTTGAATAATATGGGTAAATGGTTGCCACACATTTATTCACCAGGTACGCGATCGCCGCGCCTCCCACAAACAGGAGTAAACCTGGGATAAAGCGGATAAAGAGATACCCAATGATTGTTGTACCAACTAATAATAAAAATGTCAGGATAGGATGACTTAAACCAATCGTTAAAGGCCATTTAATATAGTCCATAAATTTCAAATCAAAATGAACATATAGTGGGAAAAAGTACGTTATACCAATCAAAAAGAGGAGTAACAGCGCGATAATAATGTAGCCTGAGATAATGTAAGGCGCGCCTGTTTGAGTGCTTAAAATGCCGTATGAAACGATTAAGACATATAATACACCGATAAATAAGACGCCAAAGCTATTCGCTTTAAGAAACTCTCTTTTATACGTGTCCCAAAATGTTTGTACAACAGGGATATCTTTTTCTCCTAAAGACCATTTTCTCGTTACCGAAAACATAGCGACGGTAGCCGGCATAAACCCAAAGATACCTAAGCCTAATAGGGTACAAAGTACCCACAACGTATTGAGTAACAATATTTTTGTAAACGCAACTGAAAAATTATAATATTTGTTCACGACCGAATTCATCAAACTCATCCTTCCAAATGAAGCTCTTAAAACTTCCTTTTTAAAACTTTCTTACTCTTTAACGGCTCCGATCATTAAGCCACGGACAAAGTATTTCTGCATTAATGGGTAAATCATTAATAATGGTAATGACGAAACAATCATAACTGCATATTTAATTAATGAAGCGTTATTAATTTGTTCTGCAAATGAAGACGCTGACCCAATTGCTCCACCCTGCATCATATCTGTCGACATTTCGTTTAGAACTAAAATCTGTCTTAAGATAAGTTGTAGTGGGAATAATCTCTCGTTAGAGATATAAATTAGCGCATTAAAGTACTGGTTCCACATACCGACACCATAGAATAACGCCATAACAGCAATAATTGGCATCGATAACGGCAAGACAATTTGTAAGAGCACAGTAAACTCACTTGCCCCATCAATTTGTGCCGATTCAATTAAGGAATCTGGAATATTTGTTTCAAAATACGAACGCGCTACTAAAATCGACCATGCACCAACGATGTTTGGAATTAACATCGCCCAAACGGTGTTCACCATGCCTAAACTATCTACAACGAGATATCTTGGAATCATTCCCCCACTGAATAACATAGTGAAAACAATAAACCATGTAATATATTTACGTCCAATAACTTCTTTTCTCGATAATGCATATGCTGCAGGAATCAAGACGAGTAAGTGGAGCACTGTACCGACTACGGTATAAAATATCGTGTTTCGATACCCTAACCAAATGGCATCATTCGAAAAAACACGTCTAAATCCTTCAAATGTAATGTCAACGGGCCATAACCATACGCGACCTGAGTTTACGGCAACAGGATCACTAATGGACGCTGCTACTACATAAATTAAGGGGTATAGAATAATCGCCGTAATCAAAAATACGAAAACCGCATTGACGACGTCAAATTGCTTATCTGATAATCCTTTTCTCATAATATGACTCCTCCTTACCAGAGACTATTCTCACTTACTTTTTTAGATGAATAATTCGCTAGTACAATTAAAATAATGTTAATAACTGATTCAAATAAACCAACAGCTGCCGCAAAACTATATTGTCCACCAATTAAACCCGCTTCATATACAAACGTCTGGATAATGTCTGACGTTGGCGAGTTTAGTGAGTTTTGCATCAAGAGAACTTTTTCAAATCCTGTTGACATAAAGCTACCTAAACTTAAGATGAATAAGGTAATAATCGTTGGTAAGATAGATGGTAAGTTAATATGAATAACGCGTTGGAAACGTGTCGCTCCATCTACTTTCGCAGCTTCGTGTAATTCTGGACTGACGCCCGATAGGGCAGCTAAGTAAATAATCGTATTCCATCCTAAACCTTGCCATTGGCCTGACCATGTATAAATATGTCTAAACCAACCTGGGTCTGTTAGGAAGGATATCGACTCGCCACCGAAAAATTGGATAATGTGATTCACAATACCTGTCGCAGGATCTAAGAATGCGATTAACATACCAACAACAACAACCACTGAAATAAAGTGTGGTGCATAAGTAATGGTTTGTGACCAACGTTTAAAACGACTATCTCTTAATTCATTCAGCATTAGTGAAAAGATAATCGGTAACGGGAATAATGCCAAACCGTAAAGACTTAACGCCAAAGTGTTCGTTAGTAAACGCTCAAAGTAATAAGAATTAAAGAATCGTTCAAAGTGCTTGATACCAACCCAAGGGCTTCCGGTAATGCCTAAGTTCGCATAGAAATCTTTAAAGGCAATTTGGACTCCGTACATCGGGATGTAGTGGAATACGATAAAATAAAGAACCGTTGGCAGTAAAAATAAATATAACGGCCAGTGTTTTTTTAGATTCTTTTTAATAAATTCAAAAGGGGTCCTTCTTGGTATTTCTTTAGCCTTATCTGTAGGGCTATCAACAATTCCATCTATGGATACCATATTAGGTGTTTCTTCGTTTGTTGACTGATTCATCAATTTACCTCCTATTAAAAAAAGGGGTTAGAATCTAACCCCTTCCTTCCTCATTTAGGTTAAACAATTTCAATCTTTATTCAGCTGAATAACGCTCATAAGCTGCTTGTTTAACACTCATATATTCTTCTAATCCCATATCTTCAAGTGTTTTGATATAACCATCCCAGTCATCATCTAATGATAAGTCACCAGAAATGAAACGGTCACGTGATTCGTTAACGAATTTCTCGATATCTGCACCTACTGATGCTAATATATCGTTTTCGTCTGCTTCATAAGTGAACCCTGCCCAAATTTCAGGAATTTGTGGTGCAATTTTTTCTGCTGCTGCTAATGACATTTCTGCTGATTCTGAACCATTAAAGTAGTCAGCTTTGATAATTCCTTGTGTCGAACCAATCCATGGTAATTGTTTCGATAAAGCTTGTTCGAAAGTTGTTCCTTCAGGTGGATTTGCAATTGAATCAACATATTGTAATTCACCGTCTACTTCTTCATAAGTTTCACCTTCAACACCCATGTAGTAGAATTTAGAACCTTCGTCACTATAGAAGTTATCCATCCAACGAACTGCTGCTGCTGGACTTGGGTTTTCGTTCGTAATTAAAAAGTTACCAATTGTGTTAACCATTGGTGCAACTTTTACGTAGCTTTGATCACCATTTGGTCCTTCTAAAGCTGCCATACTATCGTATTGGCCACCAATTTCTTCACCAAATAACTCTAGTGGGTCATAGAAAATCATTGTTGCGTATTGGTTTTCTTGTGCGTTCGCTAAGAATTGACCCCACTCAATTGTAAAGATGTTTTGATCGACTAAACCTTCAGAATACAGACGGTTTGTGTAACGTAATAAATCTCTATATTCTTCGTCATCTGCATAGAAGTTTACTTCGTTGTTTTCTTCATCAAAATCAATTGGACCATTACGAACTCCACGGTTCATTGTTCCAAAAGAACCTGCAAAGTACGCTGTTAATTCAGATGTACTTGTAGCTCCAAATGGAATTGTATCGCCATTTCCAGCTGGGTCTAAATCTTTAACAGCTACTAAATAGTCGTATAATTCTTCTGTTGTTTCAGGAATATCCATTCCTAATTCATCTAGCCAGTCTTGGTTAATCCAAGGGCGACTTGCAATACGTACAGATACAAAGTCTTCTTCAATAATGGATGGCATTGAATAGATATTTCCATCAGGGAACGTAATGGCTTTACGAATCTCTGGGTTTTCATCCATTAATGCCTTTAAGTTCGGTGCGTATTCATCAATTAAATCGTTTAAAGCAACGAATACTCCTTGATCACCATAACGATAGATGTCTGTATTTGGAAATGCTGCTAAATAATAGACATCTGGTAAGTCATTTTGCACAAGAGATAAGTTTCTTTGCTCTTCAAGTGCTTCTGTTTGAACTTGGTTCCAGTTAATATCGATATTTGTCATTTCTTCATATTCGTTCCATAAGAAGAAGTCATTCCAGTCGTGCTCTGCGTTCATTGCACCTTTACCAACAAAGAAGTCCATTTCAACAGTTTCCTTTACAATTGGTAATCCTTCTGCTTGTACGTTCTCAATTGCTTCTTGTGCTTCTTCTTCTGATGCGCCACCTGCTTCATTTCCAGTCCCACATGCAGCTAGTGTTAAAGCTAATGGTATGATTGTTAACCATTTTTTCTTCATCTATAAGTCCTCCTAATTTTTCGTAAAATGTATTTTCTAAGAATATAATTACCCTAAATCTCCCGCAGTCACGATTTGACGGTAATTGTTTCTTCCTAAAGCGCCGTCTGCCATCGGATATGGACCTTCAAAGTATAATCTTTCTTCTTCCAATTCAGGCAAATGACTTACTTCACCTGATAAGTACTGTTCCAAGCGATGTTGTGCTGTGTCTAATCGAGATAATACTCCTCCGTAGCGAATATCAATAACTTCCCACCCAAAAGGTTTATAGTCTGAAAACCACAGTGTACGATGACTTTTTCGTAGCGCATCAATAGAATCGTGAGCGCTTTCAATTCTATGAAGAAGTTTTCGAATACTCTCTTTATCCTGTTCATCATATGCTTTTTTCAAGTGGATGCCTAATTCAGCTTTCACACTCAATGCTTTAGCCAACGAACGATAAAAGTTAAATAATAATCCCCATTTATCACTACTTTCTTTCGTTTTGTCTATTTTTTCAAAAAGTATTTCATAATGTGACTCCATCTCTAAGCCATCGATGTTCTTATCGTAAAGACCTGTTAAAACATCTTGGTACAGTAAGAATTTTGATGGACTATTGGTTCCCAAATTATCTTTTTCAACGCCAGGTGTTTCATCAAACGCATTAAGCAACATAAAGTTGTCATAATTTCCACCTGTACAAAATTCGAATCGTTTGCTTACTTGTTCGGGGCTGACTTCTTCATGATACGTATGCTCCGCGAACAATTGTAAGACAGGTAAAGCAGTTGATTGAGGTGTTTCAGCACCATTGTCTCCCCAAACCGTTACAAAGACTTCATCGACTCCTTCTTTTTTACTCGCTTTTAGCGCAGCTTCACTGGTGGTCAACGCTTTTCCATAGTTTGGTGAAATACCATTCCACGTCCAAGCGCCACCAGCAAAAATAGGAGGAGATCCTAATTCTTTATGTTTCTTGAGGAATTCAATATAAAATTCTTCATCACCATGGTAATAATCCCAATAAACCAATTGAACTTCTTTCGGGATAGATGCAATCACTTCATCGGTGATATTTGCTTCTAAATCATAGTAAGCACCTGTTTTAGAGCCTGTTCTAAAATACATGTCGCTCCAAATCATCGGTTCTAATTGATATTTTTTTGTAATTTCAATCACTTTTTCAAGATGTTCAACCATTAAACTCGAACTCTCTTTATAACCATTTTTCTTTAAATAATTGCCCAGCCCTAAACTGAAAGCTTCATCCATACCGATATGGATGCGTTTTGTACGAAATGGTTTAATAGCTGATACAATCATATCTTCGATAAATTCATAAGTCTTTGGATTGCCGACCATTAAAATGTCCGTCGTATCTCTAAACTCGAGCCCATAATTCCATTTCAACGTTTGTGTTAAATGAGCTAACGTTTGAATACATGGAACCATTTCAATTCCTAAGGCATGTGCGTAATCATCTAATTCTTTTAACTCTGCTTCTGTGTACTTCCCACGCATGTAACCAAAGTAAGGTCGCTCTTCCACTTCATAAACATCTTCTGTATATAACATCAACATGTTTAAGCCCATAACGGCCATTTCACGTAACAAGTCTTTCACAGCATCAACAGTCATCACGGCATTTCGCGATTGGTCCATCATGGCACCAGACGTTTTAAACTGTGGTGTTTCTTCAATCTGAAATGTTGTTTCAGTTTTTATATGCTCTAACCACAAACCGAATGCTCTAAAAAAATGAATGGGTTGATCATACGTAATCTTCGTTTCATTCTCTTGATGATTAACTGTTAACGATCCTGTTTTTTGGATAACTTCTATTGGTAGACCATCTTCAGAAATCGTGTAACCAAACTCTTCTTGTAGACTATGTACACCTTCTAAAATAGAAGCTGTATCACCATATAGCTTAATTTTCATTCTTTATCCCTTTCCACTTGTCATTGTTTCTTCCGTGCTATCTTAATGGCAGTATATTGGAAACGTTTTTATAAATCAATATATATTTTCATTTATTTTAATTATTTATGAAATATAATTTCTTTAATCATCGAAAAACGTCCTTCAAACCTTATCAGCAGGCGATCAAAAGCTGTTTTGTCTTCTTGCGAAATAAAACCCTCCGAGTGTATTTGAGACATCTTTACGTATGAATTCACACGTTGGATGGAGCGCCAGAATCGTTTTTTTGAAAGTTTCAAAGACGATTTCGTTCTTAGTTAGGACACTTCCGGTTACTGCGACAATAGGATTTTCTGTTATTTCTAATTTATTTAATAGTAATAAGGTTTGTTCCCCTAGTGCCTCTCCTGCCGTCTCTAGTATACGACTCGCTTGTTGGTCGCCTTTGTCTGCATACTCTGAAATCAGTAACGATAACTTTGAAATTTGATCTTTACTCGATTGATACACAAATTTTGCTAAAGCCAGTGGCGAGTCTATTTGAAGCTCCTGATATAACGCTTCTTCGAGTGCACTTAACGAACGGCCAGCATCATAAGCATATAAAGCATCCTGAATCAGTTGCTTAGCAATCGCATAACCACTTCCTTCATCACCTAAAATATTCCCCCAACCACCTACTCGACCTTCTTGACCAAACGCTTTCCCTAAAGCAATTGACCCCGTTCCGGATATGACTAAACAACCATCTCTTCCTTGTAGTAAGGCATAGTGAGCTAACCACGCATCATTTAAAATGACGATTTCACCTGGATAGTTTTGGAAAGCTTCTTCAACAGTTTCTTTAAAACCACCGGCATCCACACCAGCAATACCAAAAACGATTGCTTGACAATTTTTCTCACCTAATTGGTTTAGTACCGTGTCTACGGTGCTTCTCAAATGACTTAACGCTTGTTCTTGGTTGTTTAATAGGTTACCAAATCCACCTTCGGCATTAAAAAGGGGATTGCCTGAAATATCATAAGCGACTGCTGTCGTTGATGTGCCACCACTATCGACACCTATTATATATTTCATCCTAAATCCCCCTTTTTCTTCTTTATACTTTTAATGTAACGGGTGAAACACCTGTTGGTTTAATATCACCTAGTAAAGCCTTAATCGCAATGTCTACTGGTATACTACTTGGCTCATAAGTATTGATCCAGAAGTTCGTGTTATTTAACCACTGACCAATATATGGACTCTTGATTCCAATATAATCAACCACGTATTCAGCTGTTAATTCATTGACTAATTGCACTAAACGGCTCTCTTCTGATGCGACCATTGCACCAACAATAATACGATCGAAGTTGCCTGCTTTTTCTAAAATACGCTTGTACTGCTCTTCTGGTAAATCGCTTGAAATCAATTCAACATCGATTTTATCGACGTACTGTTTTAAAATATTTTCTATAATGTAGTTTTCATTTGTAATATCTTCAGCAATCGTACTTCTTTCATCTTTTGGCTGCAAGAGTAATATGGACATGTCTCTCTCTAAAGGCTGTCCTTCACGTAAGACGGTGACGCTCTTTTCGTAAGCTGCAATCGTTAATGCTTGTTTTTCTTCACTATTAAACATTGCTGGTACGGTTGTATTGTTTAAATCTAAATCATCCCAGCTTGTATATTTATCTTTTAATTTTGAAATACGTTCGATTGAATCCGTAATACGGCTCATTTCAATTTCACCATTATTGACCGCTTCTTCGACTCTTTCTAACGATTTAAACTGCTCGTCTGCTAAGTGTCCAATGATTAGACTGTCTGCACCGGCATTGATGGCTTCAACTGCTCCGTTTGCAATTCCAAATGTATCGGCAATAGCTTTCATTTCGAGGGCATCTGTTACAATCACCCCGTCATAGCCTAATTCTTCACGTAATAGACCGGTTAAAATATTTTTCGATAAGGTTGCTGGTCGATCTGGATCCGGTTCTAAAGCTGGGAAAACGATGTGTGTCGTCATAATACTATCTGTTCCTTCAGCAATTGCTGCTTTAAATGGTACTAACTCTACTTCATGAATTCGCTCTACGTCATGACTAATCACCGGTAGCGCATAATGTGAGTCCACATTTGTATCCCCATGTCCTGGGAAGTGCTTCGTTGATGTCGCAACGCCTCCGTCTTGCAAACCTTTCATGGATGCAAGTCCTACTTCAGATACACGCTCTGGATCTTCTCCAAATGAACGAACACCGATTACAGGATTTTTCGGATTAATATTTACATCTAAAACAGGTGCATAGTTCCAGTTGATCCCTAATAGACGTAAATCATCACCTGTAGCTTTACCTATTTCATAAGCATAGTCTGTGTCTTGAATCGCTGATAGTGCCATTCCCCCTGGATAATTCCCAGCACCTTCACGGAGACGTTTGACCGTTCCATTCTCTTCATCGGCTGCAATTAATAAAGGACGTTCATAGCCTGCTTCTTTCGCTTCTTTTTGCAGCGCATTCGTTAAGGCTAGCACTTCTTCTGGCGACCCAATATTTTGCGAGAATAAAATAACTCCTCCTACATGATACTCACGAATTTGTCTTTTGACTTCTTCTGACATTGTCTTTCCTTGAAAACCAACTACAAACAATTGGCCAATTGCTTTTTTTATATCCATAGTTCCTCCTGTAATGTATGTTTTAAAACGCTTTCATACCCATTATAAGCAAAACAAAATAATATTCCAGTATAACCTTAATAAAAAGAAATATTATTTTACAAAAGGGTGATTATTTATGAAATGATTGGCGCACAATATTATGTACTCTGGCTCTTAAACGCATGATTTCAGCATCACGACCATAATGAACACGATTCGTTAATATAATGACATTTAGGTTAATTTCCGGATCAAACCAGATGCTCGTGCCTGTGAAGCCGGTATGCCCATAAGCTTTGTCTGAAAAATAATCACCACATGTTGTAAAAGAGCTACGTTTTAATTGCCAACCTAAACCACGATAGTCATCTGCAAAAGGTGTGAAATTTTGTTGTGAAAGTTGAATGCCAGACGCGGATAATATTTTATTTCCTTTATATAGGCCGTTATTTTGGATCATTGAAGTATAGTTCCCTAAATCAGCTATCGTACTAAATAAGCCCGCATGCCCACTAATTCCACCGACGGATTCTGTATTCTCATCATGTACCACACCGAGTTTATAAGTGTTTAACTTCTCTGAAAACTCAGTCGCTGCATAGCGTTCCACCGGAAATTTTGGGTTGAAAGCTGTATGATTCATCTCTAAAGGTGCAAATATATTCTGTTGGACATAGTCATTAAAAGGCTGTCCCGTAGCGACCTCGATTATTCGCGAGAGCAACATAAAGCCCAAGTCACTATAAACAACTTTCGTATTCATTTCATAATAGAGCTTGTCTTGATAGATCTGTTGGTAAATATCTTCTTTGGTTAAGTCATCTTCGAAAAAATTATAGAATGCTTTGAGACCGGCTGTGTGTGTCAGTAAATGCAGTAGACGAATATCTTGCTTGCCTTGCTGCGCAAACTCGGGAATGTAGTAAGAGACGGGATCGTTTAAAGCCAGCACGCCTTCGTCGATTAATTTGAGGACAGCTGGTAAAGTAGCCACGACCTTTGTTAGGGAGGCTAAGTCGAAAATAGTGTCGACTGCCATGGGTTCTTGTTCCTGCTTGAAATCTATTCGGTTCCCGACTGCTTCTTGGAAAATTACCTCGTCATCTTTCATCACTTGGACGACTACACCTGGTGTTTGTTTCTCTGCTACGGCTTGTTTCATAATTTTAAGCACTTGTTCTTTCATGGATTCCACCTTTTCAAAATGTTCTAACGACTTCTCTTGCCCTATAGTAAATATTATTTCATCACAACACAAATATTATTGGTGAAATAGACAAATAAAAAAGCAGCTGCTTTTTGACCTCATCTTCCAATCCGGTGAGCGTTGGCTCACTTCCTTATTATGCTTTGGAAGGATGTCGAAAATCTCCACAAGATTTTCATCAAAACAGCTAGGCAAGTGGTTGTACACAAATATTGTGGCTACAAACCCATCCCACCGGCTGTGTACTGTAGGATAAACTTGAAACCACCCGAGTTCTGGTTTATACGGTGGTACGTGCCTGATGGAACACATTTTCTGGTTCATACGGTAGTACGTGCCCGATGGAACACATTTTCTGGTTCATACGGTAGTACGTGCCCGATGGAACACATTTTCTGGTTCATACGGTAGTACGTGCCCGATGG